>CAZGXB010000088.1:0-1003 GCA_964529615.1 uncultured Candidatus Saccharibacteria bacterium | reverse complement strand
CCCACTATACTATGTGCGGAGCGGAAATGTTTCTGGTGTTTTGCGCGAAGTCGGCACGATCTCTCGCACTTGGTCATCTGTCGCCGCCGACAGCAATTTCGCCCGTTTCCAATATATCAGCCCCTCGGTAGCGGGCGATTCGACCAGCAATCGCTATGTTGCTTTCTCCGTCCCCGCATCATCAAACAAAATCGAGCTACCACACTTGAAGACAAACCGGACGCGGAAAGCACGCGCCCGACTGTTGTTGTCCAATGTGCCAACCGTACCCTCGGCAACCAATAAATTGTGTGCATCCCATTTCTGTGCCCGCGCATAGCTCGTCCAAGCAAAACCATATTCCCCCACATCCTGCATATTGGCCGGTTGCACAAAGTTTCTCCCGCTCCGCACATAGTATAGTGGGAAAGAGACTATGCTTGTATGTATTGCTTCTTTTATATTCTTTTATCTTTTTGTTGCTCCAACTTGTAAAGCCTTTACAAGTTCAAACGTATTTTTCCTCTGTAAAATCTTCAATTTTAAAGCTTTATTAAAAAATTTTAGGCAAAATTTGCGTACGCGGAAAGCAGCATGTCGATTAGCGCCATTAGACAAATACGTTGTGGAACCATAGAAAGCAAAGCTATAAGCATAGTCCATTTCCGGAAGTGCCATCCCCGACCATCCCGCACCAATCGACCCAGCGTCATTCAAGACACCGTCTTTGGCTCCGTCAACAAACCCGCTCCGCACATAGTATAGTGAGGAAGAGGTTATGTTTGTATATTAGTCGTGTCGGCTGAGTTGCAGTATCGGTACGGTTGCACTTTGGGACATTGAAGAAAGAGAGATGATAATGACTGTCTCTGATGAGATTACTATTTCTCCTTCTGTAAGAGAGACTAAAAGCGAGGTGAAGCTCACCGAGCAGAACGAACCGCCCGTAAAGACGGGACGGTTCGTGGGTGTTAGCTTAACAAACATATGAGAATTTTTCTCATCATAATAACCCCTTAAGGTT
>CAZGXB010000087.1:0-1009 GCA_964529615.1 uncultured Candidatus Saccharibacteria bacterium | reverse complement strand
AAAATCACCCATTCTGATGTTAAAGAACTACAAAAAGCGACACCGCAAGGTGTCTGAAGCCATTCATAACCGCTTATACGAAAAAACGACTATTTATGCGATGTCGCATATTTGGTTCTTTCGTAAAAGCGTTCTGTACAAAATGTGCGTACTAAAAATAGCAGTTATATAGACTTCAGACATTTCTAGTATAGCACAGTTTTTGGTAAAGTTAATGATTATTTTGAATTTAAGGCGAGATTTTCGGCCGCGGAAAGCATTATAACGATTACTTCCATCCGAAGGATTGACGTCTAGCTTACCGAAACTGAGATTGTAGATATTCCGAGCGTTCGCAGCGTCGGAAACGATTGCACTCTGAGATTTTGGAGAAAGAGAGATGAAGCTTATGTCTGAACGAATTGCTATTTTTACATCTGCGAGAGAATAAAAACAAGACTTCCTTTTAACTTAAAACTCTAGCTTCAGCTCTGTACCTACTTTTGCAGAACATCCGCAGGGCGACGGCCCGAGGGCAGGCGGCTTCCGCCTGTGACGAAATCACAAATATCCGAGTGAAATAGATAATGCTTGCATTTCTATTTCCGAGGATATGCCGGGATATCTGAGCGTAGCGAAGATGGGATGAAGAACGCCGGTTCTGCACAAGTATGGTACAGGCTGAAAGCTAAGAGATTGAATGGAAAAAGAAAGCTTTGGTTCGTGGGTCTCTCTCGGAGAAGCGAGAAATAGTAATAGCCCTTAGATATATAGCCAATCAATCATTATCTCTACTTCACTATACTATGTGCGGAGCGGCTGGACATATTTATACGACGGTACCTTGCGAGACGCTGGCAGCGATGGTTATAATTGGTCGATTCAGACTGACGCATACCCGACTATTTCTTTCGATTTACGCTTCAATCATACAGAAACCAAGCCCGTCAGTACCAATAGCCGTGGTTATGCTTTCGGTCAATTCGTCAACTAAGTGCAACTCATAAGCGTTTTGGAGCTCGGAGTACTT
>CAZGXB010000086.1:0-1014 GCA_964529615.1 uncultured Candidatus Saccharibacteria bacterium | reverse complement strand
CATTCACCCCTCAACACCTTCGCAACATTTGGATAGGCGTCATAAGCTGTAGCCCTAAGTGTAATCGATCATGGTTGTAGTAGTCAAGCCAGACGTTAGTACGGGCTTGACTACTACAAAGCTTCTCCTTAGCTGGAAGATAATTACCGAGACATTCTTCGCGTAGTGTACGGTTAAACCTCTCAATATGCGCATTATCATTTGGCTGTCGTACACGAGTGTGTCGATAGTTCATACCGTGTGCGACAATTTGATCCTCAAACCATTTACCAAACTCTCCGCCATTGTCGGTTTGGACAACTTTGAAGTCGAACTTAAGTCTCTCCCTAGCTTCCATGATTGCTTCGTAGGAGGCTTTTTGCGATATTTTCTCATGGATTTTAGCGTACGCCATGCGTGTATAAACATCTATGACCGTAGTTGCATAATAACGTTTCTTGGTGATGGGATGGTAAAAGTGAACTGTATCTGCCTCTACTAAGTCCCCAGGGGCTTTTACCTCTGGGCGCTTGGAAAAAGTACGTCGTCTTTTCCATTTACTTTGCTCCTTGACTAAGCCTGATTGTTGTATAACTCTGCGTACTGTAGAAAGGCTAACCTGATAGCCCTGATTAATAAGTTCTTGGTGTACAACTTCAGCGCAACGATTATAAGCCAACCTAGCCTCAATGATAACAAATGTTAGATCTATGCTAATACGATTAGGACTGGTCTTAGGGCGAGAGGATTTGGTTGGTAGGCGTTTGCTGTACCAAGTTATCTCCTGCGCTTTCTGGAGCTCCAGAAAGCGCTCAACCCACCGTTTGATAGTCGAACGATAAACACCAAATCTTCTCGCCACCTCCGCATAGTTTCGACCATCTCTCAAAACTTCTTTTACCGCATTAAATCTTGCTTTTTCTCTTTCTTTAGATTTACAATAAGGCATAAGGTAGTTTTCCTCTACTGTTTTATGTGGTTATAAATACAGTTTATGGGACTACCTTTTTGTTGCCAAGGTGGTGAGTTAATACG
>CAZGXB010000085.1:0-1121 GCA_964529615.1 uncultured Candidatus Saccharibacteria bacterium | reverse complement strand
TGTTAGCTTAACAAACATATGAGAATTTTTCTCATCATAATAACCCCTTAAGGTTGTATAGTTGGAGTTGTAAGACAACAATTATGACTAACCAAGAGGGGTTATTTTGAGTATAACACAGGAAATGCGCTACCGATTTTCCGTCATCAAATGTGCAAAGAGGTATGGTGTGAAGAAAGCGGCGGTGAAGTACCATACTTCTCCAGCCAGTATCTATCGCTGGAGAAAACTATATACTGACAGTAATGGCGATATAAGAACGCTAGGTAGTAAATCTAGGAAGCCTAAGTCTCATCCTAATGCTCATACAGAGGCTGAGATTATCCTCATACGCAATCTTAGACGGAGAAATCCTAACATTGGTTTGCAAGATCTATGGCTTAAAGCGAGAAAGCGAGGCTATACGCGCTCACAGCCCGCCCTTTTGAAGCTATTAAGACGTCTAAATACGCCAACTAGCCAAAAGACCAAACCCTCGCCTACGTGTCGGCGTAATAAGCCATATGAGCAAATGAGTCGTCCCGGAGAACGTATCCAAATCGACGTAAAGTATGTACCAAAAGACTGCCTATCCACAGCATTCCGGGAACGATATCCACTTAGTCGGCTATATCAATATACGGCCATCGATGAGTATTCTAGGTATCGGATACTAAGTGGTTGCCTTGAGCATGATACCTATGCTTCTAGCTTATTCTTATGCCAAGTCGTATCAAGCTTCAAAGCGCTTGGCATAGAGATAGAATGCGTCCAAACCGACAATGGTATGGAGTTTACTAAACAGTTCATTGCTAAGGACGAGAATAACCACAGCATGTTCGAGGTCACAGCCAAGCGACTTGGCATAAGAATAAAACGCATCAAACCTGCCACACCTAAGCATAATGGTAAAGTGGAACGCTCTCATCGTGAAGACCAGAAACTGCTATACTCCGAGATCATCCGCACAGGCAAGCTCATAACAGATGTAGATGACTTCAAAAGAAGACTAAAACGCCATCAAGACAAGACCAATAACCGCCCTATGAGGCCATTAGGCTACCTTTCCCCAAATGATTACTTAAAACAATACAAGCATAAACAGGCTACTAAATAATTCTCATATGTTTGTTAATCCTACA
>CAZGXB010000084.1:0-1133 GCA_964529615.1 uncultured Candidatus Saccharibacteria bacterium | reverse complement strand
GGTCAATTCGTCAACTAAGTGCAACTCATAAGCGTTTTGGAGCTCGGAGTACTTCCTCATAGAATACCTCGGCTGGAGTACGATAGTTCAAGCATTTTCTAGGCCGATTGTTTAGTAGATAAAGTGCACGTATTACTGCTTCTGGTTTAGTATCCGTGAGGTCTTTTCCTTTAGGAAAGAACTCACGCAGCAGCCCATTACTATTCTCATTTGAGCCTTTTTGCCAAGAACAGTATGCATCGCAGAAATAAGTCTTGCACTTTAGTTCCTTCTCAATGTCTCTCCATTTTGCATTCTCCTTGCCTCTATCAAAAGTAATCGTTCTAACAAACTGCTGCGGCATGCCTTCAAGCAACCGAATGATACTATTACAGACAACTGGGCTAGTACGGTTTGGTAGAAAATCTGCAAGATAGAAGCGCGATTTACGCTCCAGAAGCGTCACGAAGCAGGGCTTAGTACCGTGTTTGCCCATTACTGTATCGGCTTCCCAATCACCCACAGTCTTGCGCTTGTAAACTAGCTTAGGGCGTTTCCGGATACTTTTACCAATATCTATCTTGCAACGTTTTCTCTCCCGTACCGTTGCGGTATTCTTGCCTTTACGACGCAGAACCTTTATGCCGCCATCTACAATATAGCCTTTATGTATCCAATGGTAAATCGTACTAGTAGAGGGAAAATTTGGTGGTTTACATTCCTTCCTGCCCACGATTTGTTCAGGTGACCAAGTTAGCCTAATACGCTCCTCGATATGTTGTTTGATGGCTGGGGTTAACTTTATCTGCTTGTGACAGTTCCGCTTTCTCTCTAGGTAGTAGCTATGGGCTTTGACGGGCTCATAGTCATTACCTAGAGAGCCTCTCCTCAGCTCACGACTAATAGAAGACTTATGGACTCCGAGATGTCTAGCGATATCCGTCTGTGTCATACCGAGTCTTTGATAGCTTTGTATAGTAATTCGTTCCGCTATGGTAAAATGATGGTAGCTCATAGTTATTGTATCCTTCATATTATTAACTTGAACACTTAGTAATATTATTACATAACTATGAGTTTTTTGTGCGTTTTATGTCATCTATCTCCGTCTCCTTATTAGGTTTATGCTGTTGCACTTAGAATTATAAGTCAGA
>CAZGXB010000083.1:0-1205 GCA_964529615.1 uncultured Candidatus Saccharibacteria bacterium | reverse complement strand
TACGCTACCAAGATAAGTTGCTCCTAGTTGTTGCATGAAAGGGGAGGTTGACAAAATGCCTACTACCTCGGCTTCGATAGTTCGGCCGTCGGTCCCTCGGGCGACGGCGATCGCTACAATGCTTTCCGCGTCCGAAAAATTAGTAGTTTTGGTAGTGAAAAGGATCGATAGAGCTCCAACATTTGTCTAAAATTCTTTAATAAAACTCCAAAATCAAGGATTTTACGGAGGAAAAACTAGGTTGAACTTGTAAAGCCATTACAAGTTGGGTCATGAAGATGAGTAATATATAACATTGCGTTTATCCCACTATATTATGTGCGGAGCGGGTATATCTATGGGTACTCTGGCACGTTAAGGTATGCTGGTCTAAATGGCCACGAATGGACTGATATGGCGCTCTCTGAAGTCACGAATTCTTACGCTATTTATTTCTATGAATTGAAGGTAAATCCTTCGAGTAATTATTATTACCGTTATTTTGCTTTGCCCGTCCGATATAAATATAAGTATATTGATGCCTCGTACGATGAGAGAAGTGGCATACAAGCATAGACTTTACCCTTTTATACTATGTGCGGAGCGGGCGTCTCGAGAATATTTATGGTACGCTGAGATATGCAGGGATTTATGGTTTTGCTTGGACGATATTGGCACGTATCGAGAATACGCATGCTTATGATATAGATTTCCTCGATCGGCATATCGGTTATGCAGATTATAGTTATCGCTATAATGCTTTCCCAGTTCGTTGTGCGGCAGAGAATATTTGACCTTTTTGACGCATAAAATACGGTCTTGGTCGTTTCAATTTATGTATTACAAGCATAGCCTCTTTCCAACTATACTATGTGCGGAGTGGGAATGTAAATCCACTGCATGGCAAAATACGGTATGCTGGTAGCGCTAATTATTATTGGTCAAAGTCGGCTTACGCGGACATTGGTACGGCAGGATTCTTCTATTCTGATAGTAATGATGATGGAGCATCGAATACTGGTGTGCGGCGTGATGCTTTCTCCGTCCGAAACTTTTAGTAATTTTGGCAGTAAAATGCTTAATAAAGCTCCAAAATCCCAAAATTTAATAAAGCTCCAAAATCCCAAAAATAACAGAGAGAAAATGAGCTCCAACTTGTAAAGGCTTTACAAGTTGGATTGATGAAACATAGACTCTAACCTACTATAACTATGTGCGGAGCGGGA
>CAZGXB010000082.1:0-1225 GCA_964529615.1 uncultured Candidatus Saccharibacteria bacterium | reverse complement strand
TACTTTTTCCACAAATTTCTCCATTTTAGCAAGCTTTTTCACTATTTTAGCCCACCGGACGGCGAAAGCAAAATAGCGATTGTCATAGCCCATGCCTCCACCCTGATCTATGAAGCTAACATAAGAGGCGTACCTGTCTTCTGATCTAGCAAAATTTGTCCAACTATATAAGCGGTATCCGGACAGGCCTAAGGTGCTTAACTTTATATTAATTATTCCACTCCGCACATAGTATAGTGGGCTAGATACAATGTATAATAACCATTCTCAACCTCTTTCCCCAAGCCCCGACAGGGAAAGCAAATGTACGCGCACCAGCGTTCGATGGTTCCATGTTCGTACTGCCCACATAAAGATAGTTCACCGGCGACTTAGTATTGGTCGTGGTTGAATGCGACCAAAAATAACCATAAAATCCTGCATAGTTCAAAATTGTCTGGTTGATATAAATCCACCCGCTCCGCACATAGTATGATGGGAGAAAGGGAGTGATGGTTAAACAATCCTCATTCTCCGAAGGAGAACATAATAAAAATAGTCCCTTTGGGACGTATTTTTATTATTCGCTTCTGGCAGAGGCGAGAGGAAGAGTAATCCGCGCCGTTGTGCTACGCACCGGGCGGATAACGAACCTGCCGAACACATGAAGGATTCGTTATCGAGTGGAACGAGATTAGAGAATCCTCGTTCTCCAAAGGAGAACATAATAAAAATAGTCCCTTTGGGACGTATTTTTATTATTCGCTTCTGGCGGAAGCGAGAGGATTCGAACCTCCGAGACATTTCTGCCCACACGATTTCGAGTCGTGCGCCTTCAACCACTCGGCCACGCTTCCACAGCCATTATACCACATCCGCGCTGCCCCTCAAACCATAACAATTATCCCAACAGAGCAACCAGCTCCGGTCTAATCTTTAAATCTTCTCGAATTTTATACTAGACATAACCGTATTGATAAAGTATACTCAAAGTATAAGGTTTGGTTTATTGTTGCTCGTTATCTATAATGACAACGGCAACAATAATTTTTTGCCGGCGACTCTTGGCCCGGTTTGCCAATCGCCGCAGCAGAAAATAAATGAAATGTTTTACCATATCACCTCCTTCCCGTATCTCCAAAGTCCACACCCTACCTCTCAAATATCTAGCAGCTAGCTGCTCTGACGAAAAATAAACTTCCTCGGGGCAGAGCCCTCAGCGCCGAACCTCCGTTCGTGCGCTGCC
>CAZGXB010000081.1:0-1254 GCA_964529615.1 uncultured Candidatus Saccharibacteria bacterium | reverse complement strand
AAACCTACCTTCACCCCTCAAGTGCAACATTAACGTTTTGGACATGTAGCGCGTAGTATTCGGATGGCGTGAGCCATCCGAGACGCTTTCTTGGTCTATTGTTAAGTAAAGATTCTATCATCAGTATATCATTGTCGGTTATGCTTTTGAAGTCTGTGCCCTTAGGCAGAAAATCTCGAATGAGTCCATTCGTATTCTCATTCCTGCCTCGCTCACTAGAACAATAGGAATGAGCAAAATAGATTTTAGTCTTCAGCTGACGTTCTGTATGCTGCCAGAGGATAAATTCGACGCCATTATCATAAGTAATGGTATGTATTTTACCATGAGGAAATACTCGACTGAGATCTTGCTTGGTCTGATAGCTAATCTTCTGAGCATTGAAGCCTAGTACTCGGCTGATTGAGACTAAACCACTCTTACGCTCAACGTGCGTCAGTAAACGGTCGGATTTATCCTTGCCAACGATTGTATCTCCCTCCAGATCTCCAATCCTAGTGAGGTTATTCACTGCGTCAGGTCGCTCATCGATACTCCTACGATTGTCGGTCGCGTTAAAGACGCTAGTCTTCGGTTTCCGACATCTCTTACCTTTACGTCTTAAGCAATCCTTGAGATGTAGTTCCTGTTCGTGCTGATAAATAAAACGATAGATTGCTGTATGTGAGATACTAACATACAGCCCCTCCTGCTTCACCCTGGCTGCAATTTGTTCTGGGCTCCATCTACTGTCTAAGGCAGTGATGACAAATTGTAAGAGTTCTTCATTTGTTTTCTGCTCTAGCTTAGGTATTTGCAGCTTGACCCGAGAAGAAGCAAGTGTTTCGGCTGCGGCTACTGTATACCGCCTACGACATCGCCACGCAAAAGCTTTCCGACGTCGCTCATAACGCCGCTTGCGTAGTTTGATCGCTTCAGCAAGCTCACTATTCTTGCAATGCCTAGCATCGGCTCTCGGCTTATTAATGCGAGTAGTTTTGGCGGTAGGTAGGCGACCATTTCTCGTGAGTTCCCGAGAAACGGTCGCCGGACTCCTATCTAGATGCTTAGCAATTTGTCTAATAGTATATCCATCCTGCCACCAGTCCGCCAGAATTACTCGTTCGTCATGTGATAAATGTGTATAATGTTTGTGAGGCATATTGTTCTCCTAAGCTTATAGTTTCTGTGGTTAGAATCTATTTTACTTAAAAAGAACCAATCTGCCTCATTTTTATAGAGGTTATGTTGCACTTGGGGGTTGAGGAGGGAAAA
>CAZGXB010000080.1:0-1259 GCA_964529615.1 uncultured Candidatus Saccharibacteria bacterium | reverse complement strand
TCCCCTTATAATCAACACATAGGTTAATCTATGATAAATTAAGATATAAGGAGAAGATAACGAATATGGCAAAAGGTATTCCTGTAAATCCCGTCATAAAGAATCAGATTATTGAGTCGGTGAAGAATGGCGAGCTCTCGACCTATAAAGCGGCAGAAAAGTTTGGCATTCCCTATGGCACGGTGAAGAACTGGTTTGCGTCCGGGAGTGTTGCTGGAGCAAACCGTAATTATATCGCAGAGATTAATGCCTTGAAGAAGGAGCTCGATAACGCCTATCGCGTAATCGGTAAGCTAGCCGCTAGCACCGACCGCCCAAAAGGCTAGCGGCTCTTGGGGTAGTCGATAATGGGCTAAAGTCTCGGTTTGCTAGGGTTCTAGACATCTGCCGCACTGCGTTATATCGGGAATCCACCAAGCAAGCCGAGAAAGACCAGACGAGTATAGACACTATCAAAGCCGCTCACCTCAAAGAACCCTATTATGGCGTGGAGCGCTTATCGACAATGCTAGGATGGAATCCTAAGAAGACGCGGCGTATCCGCGACTTAGCTGGGATTGTGGTCAAGAAGCACAAGAAACGTACTCGGCGCATCAAGCAACCCGAGATAGCTGCACCAGATAACCTTTTGCGTCCATATTACACTTTTCTGGATGAAGCTCATCCAGAAAAGGGCTACAGCTTCAACGCTCTCACGCGCCTAGCTATGAAGATCTGGGCGCAAGATTTTACTTACATTCGATGGAGAGGAAGATTTTACTATCTCGCTTGCGTCAAAGAGCTTCAGACCCGTAGAATCGTGGGTTGGTGCCTTAGCCTGTATCACGATGCTGACATGGTTTGCACAGCACTAGCGGACGCCCTAGGGCATCACTCCCCTCCCAGCATCATACATCACGATCGTGGTAGTGAATATCTCAGCCACAAGCATGCTGAGCTTTGTGCTAAGTACAATATCGCTATGAGCGCCTCGGCAGCCGGCAAACCACCCGAGAATGGCTTTATGGAAAGCTTCTTCTCTAGCTTCAAAGCCGAAGCGACAGAACTTATTACTACATGCCAAACCGAAACTGAGCTTCATGAACGCATTGCGGCTTGGATCTATTACTACAACCACATTCGTATCCACACTGCCCTCAAGATGCCACCCGCAGACTATGCCGCGCTCTTAGCCGCGCAGTCCACACAGCAACTTATCTTGTCCGCTACGCTACCAAGATAAGTTGCTCCTAGTTGTTGCATGAAAGGGGAGGTTGACA
>CAZGXB010000079.1:0-1463 GCA_964529615.1 uncultured Candidatus Saccharibacteria bacterium | reverse complement strand
TTAATTTATCATAGATTAACCTATGTGTTGATTATAAGGGGAGGGGGACACGTCGCCTCGGAAAAGAGAATACGAGAGTATTCTCTTTTCTCTCGGACTCCTACAGGGTGGTACGGGTGTCTCGTTCTGCTCGTCAGGCTCCGACTCGCTTTTAGTCTCTCTCACAGAAGGAGAAATAGTAATATCGTAGGTTATAGTTAATTAGATACCGTATTATTACAACAAAGGTGTAAGCTAAGGGAATTAAACCAAAAGTAATCTTTTCTCTACCGGTATAGAGTGTAGCGGAAATACTAAGATGCAACTGTACCGAGGCTGCAACACAGCCGACACGATCCAATACATACAAGCATAGTCTTAATCCTACTATACCTATGTGCGGAGTGGGTATGTGAGCGTTGAATATGATACTTTAAGATATATCGGTGCTGATGGAGATATGTGGAGTAATCAGGCCAGATCAGATAAATTGTTTACATATCGAATGTATTTTGATGCTATTACGGTAGCGCCATCAAATAACGTTAAACGTCATACTGCTTTCTCCGTCGGTATTGACTGATGACTTGCAGACTCGGAAAGCAGCATAACGATTAATATAATAAAGCGGATCGAGGCGAAGATCACCGAAGTTCATGAAATAGGCAACTGAGGTATTCATATCGGTTAGCTTAGACCAAGCATAAGCATTACCAGAAATATTACGCAGAATGCCGTAAGCTACATTCAGATACCCGCTCCGCACATAGATATAGTGGGAAAGAGATAATGGTTGTATATAATAATTGAAAAGTGATAGGTTGGGGGCGAGACGCAAAACGGCGCCCGGGTGGACGCTGTTTTGCGCTGGTGTGTTCGAAATGTCTTAGTACAACTACGTATGATAGATAGACACCGATAGGGACCAATACGAAGCTGCGAATACGCTTAAGCGCGAGCGAAGTGCGCGAACGCGCGGTTGGCTTCGGCCATGCGGTGGCAATCTTCCTTCTTCTTGAAGGCGGCGCCGGTTTCGTTGTAGGCATCGACGATCTCGAGCTCGAGGCGCTTAGCATAAGGCATACCTTGGCGAGCACGGGCAGCTTGCACCAGCCACGAAAAGGCGAAATGGAGCTGGCGATGACCTTCGATCGGGAAAGGAATCTGGTAGTTCGCACCGCCGACGCGGCGAGATTTCACCTCGAAATCGGGGCTGACATTAGCGATAGCTTTCTCGAAAACGGCGACCGGATCCTCGGAGCCCAGCTTGCGCGCGGCGCCTTCGAGCGCCTGATAGACGGCGCGCTCCGCGACCTGCTTCTTGCCGTCGAGCATGGATTTATTGATCAAACGTTGCACGAGAACACTCTGGTATTTGCGATCGGGCGTGACTTTACGCTGGAGAGATTTTGTGACTTTACGCGGCATGATTATTCTCCCTTCTTTGCGCCGTATTTCGAACGGCCTTGTTTACGACCTTGGAC
>CAZGXB010000078.1:0-1482 GCA_964529615.1 uncultured Candidatus Saccharibacteria bacterium | reverse complement strand
CCTCGGAGGGTGCCGTGATAGGCATGGATTATGCCGCTCCGCACATAGTATAGTGAAGTAGAGATAATGAATGATTAATAACTATACTTCCATTGTATTACTATTTCTCCCTTCTCCTCGAGAGAACCGCTTGCGCGCCCGTCCACACGGGGCGCGCGCTCTGCGCTGCGCGTGTGCTCGCGCTTTTATTCTCTCTCAGAGAAGAGAGAAATAGTAATACATTCATACATAATCATTATCATTCTCTCTTCTTCGGAATATCAAAATGCCACTGTTTCCGATGCTGCGGGGGACGCGGAAAGCATGATAGCGATTGCCGTAGTCCGAAAGATAGACACTTGAGCTGCTGAAGTAAAGGTTGTAAGCGTACCGGACGTCTGATTGGCTTATGCGGGATCGATAGTAGCCATCCTCGCCAGTGTATCTTAAGGTGCCATAACCCGCAACGACATACCCGCTCCGCACATAGTATAAGTGGGAGAAAGGTAGTGCTTGTATGAAGTTCTGGACGAGGAAAGCATGATAGAAATAACTATTGTATGAAGGATATACGTCTGAATTATTGAAATTAAGGAAGTAAGCACGTTCATTATCGGAATGCGACAGACCTGACCAACCATAACCATCAGTGCCCGCGTATCTCAAGATACCATAATAGGGATGAACAAAGCCGCTCCGCACATAGTATAGAAGAGTAAAGTCTATGGTTGTATAGGTTTATGACGGACGGAGAAAGCATAATGGCGTTCATCAATAGAGTCAGTCGAGAGCGAAGCCTGCCAGTAGCCGACAAATTCCGCGCTCCTCGAATCGCTATTGGCTATACTGGACCAAAAATATCCGCGTTCTCCAGAATGGCGTACAAATCCAAGATACAAGTTTACTACCCCGCTCCGCACATAGGTATAGTGGGATAGAGTTTATGTTTGCATATAGTATTGGTTTTGGTTGCGTCGGCTGAGTTGCAGCGTCGGGAAGAGATGTGTTTAGACCGCTTACGTTTTTATAAAAACGTAAGCGGGTATTCTCATTGATAACAGGGGTGAGTGAAGAAAATGTCGCTTACGTTTTTGTAAAAACGTAAGCGATAAAACCCAAGCTTTTTTGTATTACTTCAAGAAAACACACTGTATAGTCATAATCATAGCCTTTTATTCCACTATATCTATGTGCGGAGCGGGTATATCAGTGTAGCTTATAGCACTTTAAGTTATACTGGCGTTCGTGGCTACAAATGGTCTCGGTCAAATTATCCAGACCTTATGTACGCCTACGGCCTCTATATTGACGGCTCCATCGTTAATTCCTTAAGCAATTACGCTCGCTATGCTGCTTTCCCCATCCGTTGCAGCATCGGAAACGATTGCACTTTGAGATTATGAAGAAGAATGATGATGACTATATGTAGGCGTATTACTATTTCTCCATTCTCTGAGAGAGAATAAAAGCGCGAGCACACGCGCAGCGCAGAGCGCGCGCCCC
>CAZGXB010000077.1:0-1570 GCA_964529615.1 uncultured Candidatus Saccharibacteria bacterium | reverse complement strand
AGAACTGGAATACTAGATCGTGGAATTTGGGGGAGTATGTCTTGGCGATGCCAGAGCAGAAAGCTAGCTGTGATGTAGCTGCTGGCGGGACGCTCGCTAGCTGCGCTGCTTTCCAAAACGTCGCTGATCCGAATTGGCGTCCTACCCTCGTCGCCGGCACAAACCATGGCGACTGGAATGGTACCACTGGCTACATTGCTGCCCAGAAGTCCGCTACGGGAGGCGCATATGACGCTCATTATTTAGTCGGTAATTACTATCAGGTCAATGCCTTAACCGCCGGGACCGCTAATAAAGACGCGATGTCTGGCGAACCTGGAAATGACACCACCACCGAAGACGCTCCCAATAACTTAATCGAAGCCCCAGATAGCATCTGCCCGAAGAATTGGAAACTACCCACCTCCGGCCAGAGCGCCGAGAAGCAACCCTTCAACCGCACCGACAGCTTCTATCAACTTCTGTTAGCCTATGGTTATCCCGAGACCGGGAATTATAATACTGAATGGGCAAGTTTTGGCTATGCCAATATTATCAGTGATGGTCTTCCTGAACAAAACATCATCCGTTCCCCCATCAGTCTAGCCTATGGCGGCTATCTCGAAGAATCCACTGGAATGTTAAGAGCCGCCGGTAGCAGTGGTAGTTTTTGGGCCGGAACTTTAGGTCAGGAATACGCCGCATATTATCTATATATTGATAAAACTGATGCCATGCCAACACGTAAAAGCGCCCGTTGGTATGGTTATAACGCTCGTTGTCTTGCGCGCTAGATTCTAACTCCAAGCGCTCCCCCAGTGTAATCCCAATGCTGAAAGGCAAAATCAACCGTTCGTTGGAGGAAGAAATGCTAATGATACAACTATTACCTTTTACTCCACCATACTATGTGCGGAGCGGGAGTATTTATGCTAATTCTGGTCGATTTGGCTACGTAGGAATAAACGGCATGCAGTGGTCAAGCAGGGCGCAGGCTACAGAAACCACGGCATATTACATGGATGCTTATGCTAATGGTGTAAGTCCGTCGAGTAGTAATGACCGGAGGCGCTACAATGCTTTCCGCGCCGCCGTCTCCTCGCGGACACCTAATTGCCCCGAATATTCGGGATCGTGCGGAAAAACTAGCCTCTTGCGAGGCTAGTAGCTGATCCGCGCCCACCCTATGGGGCACATTGGTTTGTTTTAATCCGCTGTTTTTATTTTCGTTTCGTCTCCACACTCCACTATCTTAGCAGTGGAACCCCTGTGAAGCGTACCAGCTTATGTTTATAATATAGCACAAGCGTCAATACGTCAAGGGTTTGTTGTGCAAAATACAACATTAAGCTGGTTGGCCTTGCATAGTCTCTTGAACGCAGATGAGGAGCCGGCGACATGGGGTGGACGCGGAAAGCATAATAGCGATCGTAGCGGTATGCGGGATAGATGCCCGTGGCGTGAAAACCAAGGCCAGAGGCATAGGTAGGCTCAGAGGGCGCTAGTCGCGACCAGCCGCCGCCTTCCGGTCCAGCGCCTCGGAGGGTGCCGTGATAGGCATGGATTATGCCGCTCCGCACATAGTATAGTG
>CAZGXB010000076.1:0-1572 GCA_964529615.1 uncultured Candidatus Saccharibacteria bacterium | reverse complement strand
TTGTACTCAACTACTATTCTACTGGAATTGTTCCTTTTTGTTACATTGAACCGGACAAGCTTTCAGGCTTGCTTTTTTTTACACATTTGCTATAATAAAGACAGTTATTCTAAAGACAGTGGCGGAGGCCAGAAGACTAGAATATCATTTGTTTCTAGAAATTACACTTTTTAGCAACAAATCACCCTGGTCTTTTGACATTGGGGACTTTTCTCCCAGAAAGGTCTCAGAGCCTCTTAATTATGCCACCGAGGAACATCTCTTGGGAGTCTTCTGGATAACGCTGATTAACAATTTGCTAGCGTTTACTAAAGATTTTGATTTCACTACTATTTCACAAACTAACCTAAGGAACTTTTATGGCAATTTCAAAAGCAAAAAAAGATACTTTGGTTGCTGATTTGACTAACTTGCTTTCCGAAGCTAAGTTGACCGCTTACGCCCGCTACCAAGGGCTGACCGTGGCCGATTTGCAAGATCTGCGCAAAGCCGCTCGCGAAGCTGGCGTCAAGATCAAGGTCGTGAAGAACCGTCTCGTGCGGGTCGCGCTCGGCGAAATCGCCGTTTATCAAGACACCGACACTACCGGTCTCACTGGCCAACTGATCTACGCTATCTCGGATAGCGACGAAGTTGCTCCGGCTAAGATCCTCGCCGAATTCGCCAAGACCCACCCCGCTCTCGAGCTGGCCGGTGGTTTCAACGATTCTGGCAAAGCCCTGGATCAAGCCGAGATTACAACTTTGGCCAAGATGCCGTCGAAGAACGAGCTTATCGCTCAAGTTGTCGCTCAGTTGCTTTCCCCGATCAACGATACGATTTCTGGTATCGGCGGTGGTCTCTCCGACATCATCTCCGGACTAGAAGCTAAAGCCAATTAGCACCAAACCAATATTAACCACTTTATTAGTAAAGGATATACATTATGGCTACAGATATTAAAAAATTGGCCGAAGAATTGGTCAACATGACTATTCTCGAAGTCAACGAACTCAAAAACCTCCTCAAAGACGAATACGGCATTGAGCCGGCCGCTGCTGCTGTTGCGGTCGCTGCCGCTCCTGCCGAAGGCGCTGCCGCTGCCGACGAAGGCAAATCTGAATTCGACGTCGTCCTGAAAGACGCCGGCGCTCAGAAAATCGCTGTCATCAAGGCTGTGAAAGAAATCACTGGCCTCGGTCTTGGCGAAGCCAAAGCCATCGTCGATGGCGCTCCTGCCACTGTCAAAGAAAAAGTCAAAAAAGACGAAGCCGAAACCATGAAGAAAAGCCTGGAAGAGGCTGGCGCTACTGTCGAATTGGCTTAATCCTAGTCAAATCATCTTCAAAATCAGTTTACGCTAACATTTCTCATCGCCCTGTCTCCTGTCGGATGCAGGGCTTTTTTGAGCGTCGATTAGCATAACTATCTTGTAATTTTTACAACGTTTTTTCGACCACCACCGTTTTTTCAGTGGAAAACCGTTCGAAAATTCGGGTTGACATTTTGACCCTCGGGATATAATATAGTATTAGTATTAAAGTTAATGACAGACTGGATGCGAGGTGATGTCTGAATTACCAGAAAAACAAA
>CAZGXB010000075.1:0-1745 GCA_964529615.1 uncultured Candidatus Saccharibacteria bacterium | reverse complement strand
TATCTTAATTTATCATAGATTAACCTATGTGTTGATTATAAGGGGAGGGGGACACTCTCTCACGGAATGGAGAAATAGTAATAGAATATGATATAGAATAAATAGTTTTACAGTATTACAAACAGATACTATAAGTTATAAAACTAAACCAAATAAAAGTCAAGATATTGGTGACCCCAGTTGGAATCGTTATCCGCCCGGCGCTTCAGCGCCACGGCGCGGATCCAAGAGATTCCAATGTTTCATTGCGCGAACCCGCGTTGGTGACCCCAGTTGGAATCGAACCAACATTGTAGACTTAGAGGGTCTATGTCCTATCCGTTGAACGATGGGGCCGCACCTATATTATATCAGCTTCCCAGCAAAAAGCCAGACTCGCAAGCCTGACTATGCCTAAAATTAATCTTGATTCGAATAACACTGCGGGTGTTGCACCATCTCTTTCAGTCTGCTGTCTAATAGCACACCACTAAGCGGTATGATATCAACTCCCATCTCAAACTTGCGTGCGATTTTCCAGAGAACGCAGTGCGCTTGGTATCCCAGCAACTGCGGCTCATCCGAATTATCAACCATGACTTGCTGCGCGAAAACCAAAATTTTCCGCAGTTTCTGTGGCTTATAAACCTTCGGAATCGACAAAACGCATAAATCGCGCTCCACCATGATGATCAGCGCACCCGCCTTCGCTTTCAGCGCCAGTTCCAGAGCCACTCTTATCAACTGTGGATCTGGATCGGCGTTCGTCCTGAAAAACCCCGGGCTATTACATATCACCATTGGCCTCGCCCAGCGCGGCGGGTCAGTCACCTCATCCGCCTCGCCGAAGCCCCGTCGCTTCCAGCTCAGGATGTCCTGAGCTGTGACCGTCACGCTCTTTAAGCTATGGCAATCCACCTCTAACTGCCGCCCCAGCGACGGCCAGTATAGGCTGACCTGTACCAAAGGATTGCGAGACAGTTTCTTAAGCATCTTCTTTAGATCTATGCCCGCATCGTAGAAGTGCCATTCTGCTTGAGCTTCCGTCTGCATCAATTCGGTCCGCATCAAATATTCTCTGCGTTCCATATGCAGCAGTGCGAGCATCATTAAGAATACTGCCAACAGGCCAGCGATCAATGCCGCCGCGTATCTTTCGACGATACATAACCCAAGTCTTTTCCCTAAATATTGGCTCAGACTTACCACGTCGTCGAACACTGGATTGCTCCATCGCTTTGCTAGCTGTGCCCCGGTTAGCATGGCGATGATCATCGCAATAGCCCAAGTAGCACATCTCATTATCCCAAGCTGCAGCCAGACCGCTCGGTATTCGCCCGGCCTCCTTCTAGACGCCTCTTGTGCAATTCGAAAATAATACGATAATAATCTCATAAAATCCCCCTTCCTATCGTATATGATTTTAAGGTGCCATCAATTTAGCCCTCAATTTTTCGACAAAATCCAACCTCTAGAGCCAGATTTTGCCCCTATCCTTCCATTATACCACACATCGCAAAAATAGTCAATAGTTTTTCGCCGATTTTCGCCATTTTAATCTATCTTTTCCAAAAAAATAGCATAAAACTCGTCTATTTTCGGCATCTTCCTCAAAAAACAAGACCACAACTCACCTAACTTCCGCCAACCCTTGACAAAACAGATAAATCATGGCCTGGTGACCCTTGTAGAATCGATGTGGAACGACCTCATATCGGACTTCTATCGCATAAAAGGTATTATGTCTGTTCTATATGAGGTCAACT
>CAZGXB010000074.1:0-1848 GCA_964529615.1 uncultured Candidatus Saccharibacteria bacterium | reverse complement strand
AAATATAGCCAATATCATTCATTATCTCTACTTCACTATACTATGTGCGGAGCGGACTACTCACCCTCTATCATGGCGACCTCCGCTATGCGGCCACGGAAAGCTACACTTGGGCCAGACTCGCCAAATCTCCGCACAGCATCACCTATGATCTACGGTTCACGGACACGACCATGTTTTCCTTGAATTATAATGAACGCTATATTGCTTTTCCCGTTCGCTGCAGTGTCGGTACAGATACACTTCCATATTTTCGAGGAAGAGGAAAATAATACATATATCTGAGCTGATTGATTTTCACGTCTTATCAATTGTCACGAAAACAAGAAATTTTAAACTATGGGAGGCCTTTACTCTTTTTGAATAGTTTTACCTATGACTCACTGCATGCAGGATAGGTTCACGATTAGCTTATACTCTTTCTGTTGTTCTGCGAGAGAGACTAAAAGCGAGACTTTCCTTTTGACTTAAGACTCTAGCTTCAGCTCTGTACCTACTTTTGCAGAACATCCGCAGGGCGACGGCCCGAGGGCAGGCGGCTTCCGCCTGTGACGAAATCACAAATATCCGAGTGAAATAGATAATGCTTGCATTTCTATTTCCGAGGATATGCAGTGATATCTGAGCACAGCGAAGATGGGATGAAGAACACCGGTTCTGCACAAGTAGCGTACAGGCTGAAGGCTAGGAGATTGAATGAAAAGAAAAATCTTGATATTAATTCTCTCGAGGAAAACCAACAGAAAGGAGTGACTA
Organism: uncultured Candidatus Saccharibacteria bacterium; assembly: GCA_964529615.1. Taxonomy (GTDB): domain Bacteria; phylum Patescibacteriota; class Saccharimonadia; order Saccharimonadales; family Saccharimonadaceae; genus Nanosyncoccus. Next base: position 1,092 of record CAZGXB010000074.1, on the reverse strand, counting down.
GCAATTCGTCCCTACCTTCATTCCAAAATCCTACACACCACCGCCGTCATCAACCCCTTCTCCCGCGGCTCACTCTCCGCGATCATCAGCGCAATCGCGACCAGCGCCCGATCCGAAATTTTCGCCTCTCCCGCCTCTGTCAAGCCGTACTCATTCATTGTCAAAAACATCATGAATAGAAACACCGCAATCCGCTTATTCCCGTCGAAAAACGGATGATCCTTGATCACGAGATAGAGCAAATTCGCCGCCTTTTCCGCCACCGTCGCGTAAACATCTTCCCCGTCAAAGCTCTGATAAATCGCCCTTAGCGCCCCTTCGAAACTATCACCCCGCGGCTTCCCAAACATCTCCCCCGCCTGCAATTTCTCCCGCAGTTGGTCGATCATCGTCATGCAATCCCCCGCTTCCAAAACCCGCGTCGCCTTCGCTCCATCCGTCACCTTGACGAATCCCTCATCATATTCCCTCAGCGTCCGGAAAGTCAGCGCATACTGCGAAATCACCTCCAAGACTCCATTCGCCTCTTCCCCAGTCAATTCATTTTGCACCAGCAACCTTTTCACCACTTTCATCGCGTCCGCCACTTCCCGCAGCTGCCCTTGCGAAAGCTCCTTCAGCCTCCGCTCATTCACCGCCGCACCATTCACCACATATTCCTTCAACACTCGCGTCGCCCAAATCCGAAAATCCGTCGCCTTCCGCGAATTCACCCGGTATCCCACCGATATCACCGCGTCCAGATTATACATTTTCACCTTACGCGTCACTTCGCGCCCGCCCTCATTCTGAACTTGTAAATATTCCTTACAAGTTCGCTCGCTCTCCAGTTCCCCTTCCTGATAAATTTTTCGCAGGTGCATGGTAATGTTTTGCGTCGTCACATCAAACAGCTCCGCCATCTGCGCCTGCGTCACCCAAATCGTCTCCTCCCCCGGCTCAAAATTAAACCGCACGCTCTTCGCCCCGGTTTCATAAATCAAAATTTCCTTTTCCATCTTACCTCTTTCTTATCTACTACACTCATTATACTCCATCCCACTATACTATGTGCGGAGCGGAAATGTTTCTGGTGTTTTGCGCGAAGTCGGC
>CAZGXB010000073.1:0-2012 GCA_964529615.1 uncultured Candidatus Saccharibacteria bacterium | reverse complement strand
TATGTGGCTTGGAACGGTCAAAATCTGCCATTCTTTCTCCTTTTAATTATTATTTTGTCGGTGCACTAATAATAACCAGCTCCGACTCTACTCTATTATAATATCGGATTATTTGGGGAATGTAAAGAGGGAAATCGCAGGAAAAGGCCGGAAAATAACCCCGGAGCAGAGTCCAGGGTTATAAGAGAGGTGCTTCGCCAGAAGTAGGGAGGTTGAGCTTAAGACGTGGCAGCGAATTGCCGAATCAGGAAATTGACAAATTCGGCGGTCGCCGTACCGATGAAGTTGCCGAGCAGAAAGAGGACTAAGATGATGGAGCCAATGAAAAACAGCAGTGCGACGAGGTAAATTAACTGATCAAGCCATTTTTTCATGATAATCCCCCTCTCGCTGAACGTAATAATCGGTAATAGCGCCGGCGTGGACGTCGGAAGCCGACAGGAAGACTGGGCGCGGAACATTGCCTAAGCCATCATAGAGGACTTGCTGACTGCGCCGCGGCAGGAGACTCTCGAGAAGATGATGCGCCAAGATGATATGATCAACTTCTTCTTCCAGAGACAAGCGGAGACAGAGATCGGCGAGATACTTCCGAGCGGAGCGACGCTGCTGTTCGCTGCGCACAGACTCGATGAAATGATTCAGGCGGCTCTGCTCCTCGGGAAGCGGCAGGATGAGCTCGGCACCGCTCGCGGTGAGCTGAGCATGGAACGAACTAGCAGCATAAATCGGGCTGGAACCAATCAAGGCTACTCGCCGACTGCGACCTTCGCGCAGAAGTTGAGACAGGACATCGCCCAGGCAGATGAAACGGAGGTGCGGATAGCGCTGAGCCAGCTCGGTTTCGAGACCATAGAGCAGCTCAGAATCGAGCGCAATCGCCACCACACCGGCGCGAATCAGCCGTTCGACAGCGCTGGCCACAAAATCAACCAGATGCGGTCGCAGGCCGGAGGCAAGGTGGTGAGCCAGGACTTCAGCATAGCTAAGGAAGCAGACGCAGAGGTTAGGCGTGTTGGCCGGGTCGAGACGATAGCAGGCGGATTGGTGAGCCGCAACGCTGCTGAGATAGCGCTGAGCGCTCGGTATGCTAGTGAGGATGAGCCCGACTGGAGCAAAACCCGCCGGATCAGCCCGACAAGCGGTGCGAGCAATCTCTAGAAACTCCGTTGGAGTGAAGCTGGTTGGTGTTTGGTGAAACGTGTTTTCTTTCATGCAAATTCCCCCTTTTGAAAAATCGTCAACCGCAATCGCAAGCGCAAAACTCGAAATGGAATACTTCTGAGTGAAAAGTTAAGTTGCGATGCGGCAGGCATTAGTGAGATGATTATAGCAGAAGTTGCGGGAATTGCAAAAACCGCCAGGGGCTACCTGACGGTTTGAGGTAAAGAACTAATGGGCGATTGGCGGGCAAAGCATAATATATTCGCCGAGGATCTGAGCTTCCGAGACGATGCCGCCCCAGATGCTGGCACGGACGCTGATGATAGGTTCCCTGTCGCCGCAACTATGCAGTTCCGAGTCATAAGCTTCGCCGCAGAGCGAGGGCATAGCGAGACTGAAGCCGCGGAGCGCCTCGGCCGCATAGGCCATGCGCCAGGTCTGGCGCCGAGGCCCAAGCTCAACGAATTGTACACCAGACATCACTGCGGTGCGATTGCGATGCTGAGGCAAGATCGTCATCCGGCTGCAAAATACGGCGAGCTTGACGCAGATAACCCGCCATGATTTCATTGGTGGACTTGGAGGATTGAGTCGAGGCTTCGTAGCACCAGCCGGAAGTAAAATATTTGGCCATAGGAATTCCCCCTTTCGGATATGGCCCGCTGAGTTATTAAGTTGCGTCGTGATTATATCTTATTTTATAGCTTGCGTCAAGCGAGAATGGAGTCTAGCTGGAGAAATCACGGGGCAAAATTGCTAAAAAGGGCATTTTCGCAGATTTAGGTCAAATTTCACATTCACCCCTCAACACCTTCGCAACATTTGGATAGGCGTCATAAGCTGTAGCC
>CAZGXB010000072.1:0-2270 GCA_964529615.1 uncultured Candidatus Saccharibacteria bacterium | reverse complement strand
ATCTCCGTCTCCTTATTAGGTTTATGCTGTTGCACTTAGAATTATAAGTCAGACCCCGGTCGGTGATTGACAAAAGGTGCGTGATGGGTAAGCGTTGTTGTGGTGACGGAGTTGTGATAATGTAGGTCTTGACAGAAATAGAAATGTGTGCTATCATGGGGGCAAGTTCATGCAAATGGGCTTGATTGTTGGTGGGAAATCTTCAAAAATATTGATAGAGTCAATGAGGGTTTCTCAAGATCTTTGAAAAGGAGGGAAAATGATGTTAGATTTAGCGAAAAAGTATTTCGTAGCTGCGGGTGCGCGCCCGAAGAGCGTGATCGAAAATTGGGCCAACTGGAACGAAATGAAGCTGGTGGGAGAGGATTTGGCTTTGCCGGATTTTCCGCGCGTATATGAGCTGGATGTGCGATTCAGTCCGGATTTGAAGTTCGAAATGGCGCTTTTGGGGCCGGGGAAACGAACTAAACTCAAAAACGGGGAACGTGTAATTGGGCATGTGCGGTTTTGCCGGTCGGATCGTGGGAGGCAGATAGTAATCATCTATCCGGAGATACAGGATAGGTAATTTAGCATCAAGTTCATTAACAAATTACTCAGTAAAGGGGGGCGAAGAAATGCTTTCACCTAATGTATATGATAAGTATTTTGGAGTGGATTATAATCCATTTGAGCTTACGCTTGGTGATGTACGAAGATTGGAAGCAAACAATGAGGCAGCTTATGAACGTGAGTTGCGATTGAAACGTTTCAGTGAGGCTGAGATTCAAGAACGAGGACGTTTGCGCGAGTTGACTTTGCGGTATGCGGAGATACGTGAACGCAAGACTAAAGAAAGAGAAGTAGAAAACGAGCTGAAGAAGTTAAAGAAAGCGCATCAAGAGCTCGTCAAGGACTTGCAGAGATTGGAGACTGAGCTTGAAGCGGCAAAAACACCGATTTATGGACTAATGGCGATGGAGCTGCATGAATTTGCTTATCATTGCCCGAAGAATTCGAAGATGGTCATTCCGGATCTAGAGACTATAAAGAAAGAGTACAAGTTTTCTGTGCCGGTCTGGGAGGGGTTTGAGGTTGATGAAAAATCTTGGAAAGAAGAAGGTTCAAAGACCTTCCGGGCGTATTTCCGAGGAAGAAATGGACGAAGCATCCAGGTCCTGATTCCGAAGTTGCAGGTCATCTATGACGAAGATGAAGATGGCGAGCGGATTTTGCCTTGGATTAGTCACGATGATTATTCGCAGATGAAGGAATGCCTAGGGATGCCAGACTTCGAATTGCACGATACGACGTTTCTGCGAGTGATAAAAAAGCCTAAGCGAAAGTCTAAGTGGCTATATGAGGTTACTGATCCTTTGCGGGCGACGCACGTCTTAGCGTTTTTTTATGTGGCTCAGAGGTGGGACGAGGATGAGTGTGAGTATGGGGAAGATTTTCTCGAAGCTTGTCGGGCCGCAGGGTGTGATGATGCAATAATTACGCCGTATGTGAGGGATGGCAGAGGTTTGTGCTGTATGCCAATCAAAGAAGATTGGGCGCTTTTTCCAGAATATGGAGAGGAAATGACGGCGTTTCGGCACAAAATGTTGCGCGAACTCTGGTATAAGGAGTGGTGCGAGCAACATAATATACGCTGAGTAATGAGAAAGGAGGAGAGGGCGCCGAAAGGCGTCCTTTTTGCAGATTTGAATTGTTTGCGAATTTTGCTTGCGAGTTTTGGGATTTTGGATTTTTGTGCTTTTCGTGATTTTTGTGGGGAAATTGGGATATAATAGAGAGAAATGGAGGCGAAATGAAGATTTTATGGACAGATGGTAGCGCGAGCCCGAATCCGGGGCCGGGGGGATATGCGGTGATTGACGGGGAGACGGGGAAGCCGGTGGCGCTGGGGGCGGAGAAGAATTCGACGAATATTCGGATGGAGGGGCGGGCGATGATCGCGGCGCTGAAATATGCGGGCGACGAGGAGTGCGAGATTCATAGCGATTCGGAATTTTGGATCAATGTGCTGACGAAATGGGCGGCGGGCTGGAAGGCGCGGGGCTGGAAAAAGAGTAAAGGCGAAATTGCGAACCTAGAGATCGTGAAGGAGCTGTATGATTTGTATGAAAAAGCAGGAGAGAAGGTGAAATTGGTCTGGGTGCGGGGGCATGTGGGGACGGAAATGAATGAGCTGGCGGATCAATGGGCGAATCAAGCGCGGAAGGGGAAGAAATGTTAGCTTAACAAACATATGAGAATTTTTCTCATCATAATAACCCCTTAAGGTT
>CAZGXB010000071.1:0-2407 GCA_964529615.1 uncultured Candidatus Saccharibacteria bacterium | reverse complement strand
TCTCGACACCGGGCTTAAAAGGCCCGTGCTCTAACCAACTGAGCTACCGGCCCAAATCTTCACCTACAATTATACCACACAACCATTAGAAAACAACCCATTTTCCCGATTTCATGCGTTTTCTCTCGCCGCTTTCCTACCTTCCAAAAAAGCTGCCTTTACGCCCTCCGAAAGAGCTGCTTTTACGCCCTCCAAAAGAGCCGTTTTTCCACCCCCTCGAAAAAGAGACTTTTTCATCATTAGCAAAAACTTCTTCCCCTCACCACCTCGCTCATATATAATATATACATATGCGAAGTTCCATTCCCGATTTACACTACGAATGTCTGACCGCTGATACTTTGCCGCTGGCCTGCGCCCTCCAGCGCCAAACCTGGCCGAACGACATCCATCCCGAAGATTTCGCCTACAAAGTGACCGACTCTAGCGATCGCAGTAATCGAACTTGGCTCATCTATTACGGCTAGATTCTCGTTGGTATGTTCGGCGTTTTCACCTTCGATCCCGGCGAACCCGGCTATGACGACGGTGAATCAATTTGACTAGATTGGCTCACGATTTTGCCCGAATATCGCGGTCGTGGTTGGGGTCGCGCCGCCCTCAATGATGCGATTAATTATTGCCGCTCGCTCGGGAGCTATCATTTTCTCCGCCTCGACACCGATTACAGCCCGGAGCGTCCCGCCATCCGGCTCTATGATTCCGTCATGGATCTCGGCGAGCCCTATACCGCCGAAGACACCCCGGCAGAGACTCATAATTATCGCATATACACCCTTTGCCTCGACTCTACCCCTCTCAAGCCTTGGCGAAATCGCTTCCTCCACCTCAATCGCTAGTGTTATAATATCCCCATGGATCGTGCGCAAACCGAATCCTTCATCAAGTCCAATTTTGGCGGCATCGCCCAAGATTACCCCTGGGAAGATTCGCCTGATTTCTGTGTCTTCCGCCACGCCGATAATCGCAAATGGTTCGCTCTGCTCTTCTCGGCAAAATATTCAACGCTCATTCGTCAAACCCATCGCCTAGCCCACGACCATCCTCCAGCTACCGCTTCTCCCGACTCCTCCGCCAGCATCATCAACCTCAAATCCGACCCCGACCTCATCGAAACCCTCCTCGCTGAACCGGGCATTCTCCCAGCTTACCACATGAACAAACGCCACTGGATTACCGTCCTCCTCGACGGTTCCTGCCCACCTGACCGCCTGAAATCTCTCATCGCGCTCAGCTACGATCTCACGATGAAGCGTCGCTAGTATCCGACTCCAAGTACAGAATCTCTTTTCCCAGACTGCGAGCAAACTCAATTTCAGTCGCCGTACTTTTTCCGACATATCCTAAAACTCTCCTCTGTGCTATAATCAAACTAATATGAGTGAGAGTAAAACATCTAATCCCAACCCCGATTCTAAATCCCCGGCCCAGCCCCATAAATCCACCGCCAAGTCCCGCGCTAAGGCGTCTGCGAACAGTGCGAAAGACGTCGTCGCCGACTATAATGGTTATGATTACAAAAAGATTTTCTGGGAAGACGCCGACCGCGAATACGAAGATCAAGCCGACCGCATGGCGATTCGTCGCCTCCTGCCGCCGCACGTCGGGCAGTTCGTTGATATTGCTGGTGGTTATGGCCGCCTCGCCGACGAATACATCCCGCGCGCCGAAGTCGCCACCGTCTTTGACTATTCCAAGACCGAGCTCGCCCAGGCCAAAGAGCTCTACGGCGACAAGATCCAGACCAAAGCCGGCGATATTTACGACCTGCCCTTCAAGGACGCCAGTATTGATGCTCTCATGATGGTGCGTGCCACCCACCATTTTAAGGATATGCAGAAAGTCTCCGACGAGCTCTATCGCGTGCTGAAGCCCGGTGGCGTCGCCGTGATCGAAGTCGCGAACAAGAAAACCCTGCCCAAGATGGTGCGCTACTGGACGAAAAAGTCCGACATTAATCCCTTCAGCCGCGAAGTTGCCCACCTGCGCGATCTCAATTCCGACGGTTTCTACAATTACCACCCGAAATACATCGAAGAAATTTTCAAAAAATCCGGCTTCCAGATCGACGAAGTCCTCTCCGTCTCAAATTTCCGCAGCGCCAAGCTGAAAGAGCTTTTCGGCACTAAAAACCTCATCAAACTCGAAAAATCCGCCCAAAAACTCCTCGCTCCAGTGCGGTTCGCCCCATCAATCTATTACAAACTGGTCAAATAGCCCCCTAATTCCAACCTAAATCGACGAATTTCGCTTGAGTTTCGTTCAAACCCCAAAAAATAGCTAAATTTCGCTTAAATTTCGCCCAAAAACACTCAAAATTATCTAAAAATCAACCAAATTCACCCAAAAAGCATTGGCTTAGTGTAACAATCCAGAACAGTAGAATAAGTAGTTATCTACATTATAG
>CAZGXB010000070.1:1104-2415 GCA_964529615.1 uncultured Candidatus Saccharibacteria bacterium | reverse complement strand
CTACGCTACCAAGATAAGTTGCTCCTAGTTGTTGCATGAAAGGGGAGGTTGACAACGCCCAGGTATCTGAACGAAGTGAAGTTGACGGGATGTCGAGTGAGTCTCTCAAGCAGAAGGGAGAAATAGTAATATGGAAGAGTATGGCTAACTAGAAACACTACATTATTACAAGAAATCCCATAAGCTAAGGGGATTAAACCAAAGGAAAGCTTGACTTTTTCTGCAACCTGTGCTACAATAAGAAGATAAGGCTAATTCGACCAGCTTCCTGGTCGAACGCAAGTATACTTGCGGCCTCGCAGCTTAAAATGAGCGAAAAGCTTGAGCTGCATACTAATTTTCATCTGAAAGGGGGATTTTAAATGAAAAGAATGAAGATGAAAAAAGACACTATAAGAAAGATGTTGCGGGATAGCCTAAGCTACATCCGGGTTGTTGCCGTCGGCGTTGTGGTTGTGCTGCTTTTTATCAACGCGATTAAGTTCGCTGTCAGTCGAGTAGCAACTTATCAATTCAATCAGATGGTGACAGCGTCTCATGAAGCCCAGACCGCAGAGACCCGGCTAGCGCCCTTGACGCCGCCTTCGCACCATAGACATTTCACGCCACAACGCGTGGATAGTTCGTGGTATGGCCATGACCGCGAACAGGCTGAGCAATCTGGATGCTATATAGACTATTGCAGCATCGACAACGAGCTGCTCCTGTATAGCGATGCTGAGTCTATGTTGACGGATTCTTTGGCCGCTAGTGAGATCCTGGACGGAGTCTATCATCTTAGCCCGGAGGAGATGGCTGAGCTGATGAAGCTGATGGAAGTGAACTCGCCGTCTGACTCTCTGGCGATGCAGGCGTTTTTACCGGCGCCGCAGAGCTCAATGGAGAACTCCGCGAAGCATCTAAAGCTGGTTGACACAAGGCTGATTTTCATGCTTTGCCTGGCCATGTTTGCAGCGGGATTTTTAGCTGCAGTGATGCTTAGACCGGATCACGAGCAGAAAGTTGCCTGGGCCATAGCGGAGGCAGAAGCAGCCGAACTCAGAGAGGAGGGGTGTTATGCTCGTACAATCGATGGCGACGAAGAAATCAGTCAGCCGGAAGAATAGACTCATCTATGGAGTACTGCTTCTGCTGCTGGTGGTTTGCCTCGTCCCTAGCTTGACCGTCTGCGCCGAAAATGACGAAGATGACGCCTCAACTTGGGATCAAATCAAGTCGGACGTCAAAAGTGGCGCAGCGAAGGCAAAAGCCAAGGTGAAGGCAAAAGCCAAGGTGAAGGCAAAAGCCAAGGTGAAGGCAAAAGCCAAGGTG
>CAZGXB010000070.1:0-1004 GCA_964529615.1 uncultured Candidatus Saccharibacteria bacterium | reverse complement strand
AAGGCAAAAGCTCCCGCGGTTAAGCAGAAAGCCAAGGCTGCGGCTAAGACCGTGAAAGAAAAAGCCCCGGCCGCCGCAGAAAAGGTTAAAGGCGCTAGCGGCAAGGCTGCGGAGAAGATCAGCGATTTTCGCCAAGGCCAAGAGGATCAATTCTGGCAGCGTTTCGAGGAACAAACCGGGGTCGAGAGTGGCCTTACTGGCGAATCGGACACCGCGGATAACTCCGGCGCATCTGACACAGCGACGGCTGATTCTACTGTAGATTCCTCGGTGACTGCGACCAGCGATGCTTCTGCTGTCGCCTCTGAAAATCCGGAAAATCCGTCGGCGACACCTTCCTCGATTGAAACTACGACAGGAGACATGGCCACAAGCGACCCTTCGGCCTCGCCTGTCAGCAAGCAGGATAAACCGCAGCCGGATAAGCCTGCCGCGATGGAGGAAGCGAATCGCACGGCAGAGCTTGAAGCGACGCTGCGCTCGGTGATAATCATCGTGATAGCTTTCGCGATTATCACTGCTGCCGGCATCGCCGTGGCGCTCATTTACCACAAGAATAAAGGCGACTATTAAAGTCGTCTTTTTTCCGCTTAGATTCGCTAGGTGCGCCGCCCAAACCAGAGATGAAGTTTCATCGCGAAATCCCCCTTGTTGTCCCTCGCGAAATATGATAAAATGAAAAATAGAACTTTTATATAAAATTAAGGAGCATTATGCCTGAACCTAAAAAACAGAGTAGTCCGCGCAAGACTGGCCTCCGGCGTAGTCATTTGCGCTTGAAATTGGCGCGTTCGGTCAACCGTTTCTCGCCGGTCAAAGCTTTCGAGACTGCGAAAACCACCCCGAATCTGAAAGTTAAGACCGTGAAGCCAGCCCGCGCTATGAGCGTGAAGCAAGCTAAGCAAGCCGCTAAAGCCAGCGCGCAGACTGAAACGAAGAAAACTACAACCAAAATCACTAAAAAATCTAAATAAAAGGGAAGGTATATGGCTAGTAACCGGCAC
>CAZGXB010000069.1:0-2811 GCA_964529615.1 uncultured Candidatus Saccharibacteria bacterium | reverse complement strand
TATCTTAATTTATCATAGATTAACCTATGTGTTGATTATAAGGGGAGGGGGACATCATCCTAGTTTGAATAAACTAGGGGTTATATGAATATAACCGTAAGCCTTAGTGGGAGCTAGATGCTCCTTGATGTGGGCTGTCGCCCTCATCAAGCTTATGGTTCCATTGTAGCACAGGTACTCAAAATTGTCAATACTTTTTTCATAAAATGCATGAAAAAAGTATTGCTAACGCTTATATCACCAAAAGAGTAAACTCTTTTGTATAGATATTGCGCGTAGTTCAATAGTTTTTATGGTTATTTTGTGATTTTAGCAAAAAATGGGTGAAATAATAGGGGTGATTGGATATTTGATTTTTGATAATGTAATGTTTTTATATGAAAAATGGAGGCGGGAGTGTTCGGGTTGTTGATGCAGTTTTTTACAGAATATATTCATCATGTGATATAATGGTGGTATGTATAATAATTATGCCTTTATTGATGGAAACAACTTATATCATGGTGCATTGAACCAGGGGATCATTTTTGATTACGGTAGATTACGGTTGTATTTGAGAAATGCGTTAAGTGTTAAGAAAGCTTTCCTGTTTATTGGGTACGTGCCAGGAAATACAGATTTATATAATATGCTACAATCTGCTGGATTTACTTTAGTATTTAAGCCGACAATTCCATATACCGATGGTGATAAAACTACCATCAAGGGTAATGTTGATGCAGAGTTAGTTTTGCATGCTTCGGCAATTGAGTACAGTAGTTATGACAAAGCCGTGATTGTCTCTAGTGATGGCGATTTTGCATGTTTAGCTCAGTATTTGGAAAAGAATGACAAGCTATTAAAAATAATTACGCCAACAAAGCGATACTCAAAACTCCTACGACCTTACGGAAAATATATTCTTCCATTGAAGGAAATTCAAAATAATATTCGGCCACACAAGAAGCAAAATAAATAAAACCGGCATTCGCGTTCGGTACAAGAACCTTAGGCTAGTCCGGTTATGGTGATGATTTCATTGTAAACCATGTTGTGGCAAATGTCAATAGCTTAATTTTAAAGTAGTGCTAAAATCGTGAGGTACGACGTCCGTGTTAAGTATTTTGTTCGCAAAAAGTACCCTTCGAGGGGTACTTTTTACTGTTTGGTGTGCCGCGCTACTGGACGGCGATGTGTTATTTATCGACGACTTCGCCTTCGACGGGTTCGCCATCGCCGTTGTCGTTGTCAGATGAATCCTGGGCGTCAGCAGAGCCGGATTTGGCGTCGCTGGAGTTCTGGTACATCTTGGCGCCGATCGGCATGAGGACGGCGTCGAGGGCTTTTTTGGCCTCTTCGAACTTCTCCTTGTCAGCGTCCGCGTCGTTCAAGGTCTTTTTCGCCTCTTCGGCGGCATCCTTGATGGTCTTGGCGTCGTCTGCGGAGATTTTGTCTTTGAATTCGTCGGGCATTTTCTCCGCCTGATAGATGGCGTTCTCGAGCTGGTTCTTGGCATCGATCGATTCACGCTTCTTCTTATCTTCGGCGGCGTGAGCTTCAGCTTCTTTTTGAGCCTTCTCGATGTCTTCCTTGCTCATGTTGCCGGAGTTCTGGATAGTGATAGACTGCTCTTTGCCAGTTCCCTTATCCTTCGCGGTGACATTCAAGATGCCGTTGGCGTCGAGGTTGAAAGTGACTTCGATCTGGGGGACGCCGCGAGGAGCTGGGGCGATACCGTCGAGGATGAATTTGCCGAGGGATTTGTTGTCCGCGGCGAATTCGCGCTCACCTTGGAGGACGTGGATTTCGACTTGGGGCTGGTTATCAGCGGCGGTAGAAAAGACTTCGGACTTGCTGGTCGGGATGGTGGTATTGCGCTCGATAAGCTTGGTCGAGACGCCGCCCATGGTTTCGATACCGAGGGAAAGCGGCGTGACGTCAAGCAAGAGGACATCTTTCACATCTCCCTGCAAGACGCCGCCCTGGATAGCCGCGCCGACGGCAACGACTTCGTCTGGGTTGACACCTTGCATCGGATCCTTGCCGAAGATTTTTTTGACTTCTTCGACGACGGCCGGCATACGGGTCATACCACCAACCATGACGACTTCATTGATGTCTTTTGCGCTGAGCTTGGCGTCTTTCAAGGCCTTTTCGACAGGGCCAGCGAGACGCTCAAGCAGAGGCTTCACTAATTCCTCAAGCTTTGCACGGGTCAAAGTATATTCGAAATGTTTCGGGCCATCAGCGTCTGCAGTCAAGAATGGCAAGTTGATTTCGACTTCCTTCGCACTAGAAAGTTCTTTCTTTGCTTTTTCGGCTTCATCTTTGACGCGTTGCATCGCAGCAGCGTCGTCTTTGATGTCAATACCAGACTCCTTTTTAAACTCATCGAGCAAGAAATTAACCAAAATGTTATCAAAATCTTCACCACCGAGATGTGTGTCGCCGTTCGTCGACATCACTTCAAAGACGCCATCACCAAGCTCGAGAATTGAGACATCGAAGGTGCCACCACCGAGGTCAAACACGGCAATTTTTTCGTCCTTTTTACTTTCGAGACCGTAAGCGAGTGCGGCAGCGGTTGGTTCATTGATGATACGCTTCACTTCGAGACCAGCGATTTTGCCAGCATCTTTTGTGGCTTGGCGTTGAGAGTCGTCGAAGTAGGCCGGAACGGTGATAATCGCTTCAGTGACTTTTTCACCGAGAAAAGCTTCCGCATCGGCTTTAATCTTCGAGAGCACCATCGCAGAAATCTCTTCTGGGGTGTATTCTTTACCGTCCATTTCGACCGCAACGGCGTTGCCTTTTTTCACGATCTTATAAGGC
>CAZGXB010000068.1:0-2992 GCA_964529615.1 uncultured Candidatus Saccharibacteria bacterium | reverse complement strand
CTCTCAGAGAATGGAGAAATAGTAATACGCCTACATATAGTCATCATCCTCCTTTCTCACCATATCGCAATGCAATCGTTTCCGATGCTGCAACGCAACCGACACGAAAAGCATACAAACATAGCCTTTTACCCTACTATTACTATGTGCGGAGCGGGTATGTCAGCCTCGGTGGTAGCGCTCTCAGATATAGCGGATTCAATGGTTATGTTTGGCCACAGACGGCGCCGGAGGATATCACTAGAGCCCTATTTCTCAACCTTAATGATACAAAAGTTTACCCATCTGGCGGTGATAGCCGCAATCTTGCTTTCCTCGTCCAACTTGTAAAGCCTTTACAAGTTCAACTTATTTTTCTCCCTGTTAATTATATGGTTTTGGAGCTTTATTAAAGATTTTTGGGTGAAATTTGTGGACGGCGAAAGCAGCATAACGATTGATATAATATAGTGGATCGAGGCGCAGATCACCAAAATTCATAAAATAGGCAACTGAGACATCCACATTGGTTAGGCTAGTCCAAGCATAACCATTGCCAGAAGCATTACGCAGGGTACCATAAGCTATATTCAGATACCCGCTCCGCACATAGTATGATGGGATAGGGAAAACACTGGAGCGTGGTCAGGGAAGGAGGGTGGCAAATTTGAGATTTTTGGGTTGATTTTGAGAGGAGGATGCGGTAGAATAGGGGTGTGGGGTATATTTTGGGGATATAGCTCAGCTGGTTAGAGCGCTAAACTGATAATTTAGAGGTCTGTGGTTCAAGTCCACATATCCCCACCACCTAGAGACGGGCTTAGCCCGATTTTTGTTGTGTGATTTTCGGGGTGGTGACTGCCGGGGAAAGCTTGCAGGCGCGCAAAATAGCCTGAGGTGTTCATGCCGGTCGTGGGATAATGTACGGCATATACGCTGGTGCCGCGGATGTAGGCTTGCCTAGACCACTGACTGCCATAGAATCCGGCGTCCCAGAGTACACCGTAGTTGAGGTTGATGTAGCCGCTCCGCACATAGTATAGTGAAGTAGAGATAATGATTAATTACTATGGCTCTAGTGTATTACTATTTCTCCGTTCTGCTTGAGAGACCCACTCGACAGCCCGTCTTCACGGGTGTCTCGTTCCTTGCCTTCAGCTTGAAGGCTCTTTTAGTCTCTCTCACAGAAGGAGAAATAGTAATACATTCATATATAGTCATTATTATTCTCTTCCTTCAATATCTTAAAGTACAACCGTTTCCGATGCTGCAACGCAACCGACGACAAAGCATACAAACATAATCCTTAACCCCACTAACACTATGTGCGGAGCGGGTTTGCGTATCTAAATTTGAGTAATTTGCGGTATGCGGGGGAATATGGCTACAATTGGTCTGGGCATGCTGGTCTTTCCGTCTCGAATGCTTTGAGCTTAAATTATATCAATCCGGGGGTGAGTTCCTCTAATCGCGATTCGCGCTACGTTGCTTTCGCCGTCCGAGATTTTTGTTAAAATCTTTTAATAAAGCCCCAAAACCATATAATTAACAGGTAGAAAATTAAGCCCAACTTGTAAAGGCTTTACAAGTTGGGGCATGAAAGTAATGTATATAATATTGCATATAACCCACTTATACTATGTGCGGAGCGGGTATATTGATACAGTCTATGGAGCCTTGAGAGGTGCGGCTATGGATATTCTGGGCTGGTCTCAGTTGTGCAGTGCGGATATTTGGTTTGCCTACTACCTTTCATCTGATAATTCAGTAGTATATCCTTCGGCTAATGGTAGCTATCGTTCTAATGCTTTTCCCGTCCGTAATTTTGGTTAAAAATCTTTAATAAAGCCTCAAAACTGAATGGTTAACAGGGAACAGGACGGGGAAAGCAGTATAACGGTTATGGTAGTATGGGGCTTCAACGTCTGAGATGCGAAAGGTGAGGTCATGAGCATAGCGGGCATCTTGGAAGCCGGGGCCAGCCAGATATAGCCGTCGATGCCGGCCACTCGCAAGGTGCCATAGAGCGTATAGACAGCCCCGCTCCGCACATAGTGATAGTGGGGTATGGGTAATATTGTAATCGAGGCTGTAAAGGGGCGGAAATTTGATATTTTTGAGAAAAATGGCGTGAAAGTATTGACTTTTTGAGCTAGGTGTGCTATAATGGAAAGATAGGTACATCAGTACTTTAAAAATTTTCTCCAGAGATGATTAGGAGGTGATGAAATGGAGAAAAATTTTGCAGAACTGTTAACATTGAATAACCTGCGACACGAGATAATGCTACACCGGATTAAAGCGGCGGCGAGACGCGTAGCGAGGAGCATTCCGGTGTTTCGGGATAGCCATAACGGTTGTATCCGGATTACGCTGGTGCCGCTGTCGCTGGACGCAGAAAAATGGCTCGGGGGTGAATTGAGTGAAAATGGTTATTTCCGCCAGACAAATGAGAGCTCGGGCGAGGAAGAGCTTGAGACTTGCCCGGACGTCTGCGAACGGGAGTTCGTCTTCAAGATCGACCCGCGAGGGAGCCATACGATAGAGTGGAAGGATCCGGACGACGGGCATGTTGAGCTGGTGAACTGCTATGCTTATTCGGCGCTGAAGACGGCCTGGGCGTCATTCAAGATGAAGATGCACAGTAAACCTTATCGAGAGAAGATAAACAAATTATTAGGCGATGGTAGGTTTTTGAAGGTATTTTGCGAAGAGAATGGTTGGTCGCAGGATGAAGGTACGGTTTATACGACCATTTCGGTGAAGGGAGAAGCTTTCTTACGGCTATATGTCTGCGTTTCGGGGGCGAAATCGAGCGAGGATAAGCAGTGTGCGCTGGCGGGAATGCTGGCGGCGCAGGAGTATTTTCAGCATCCGGTTTGTCGGGAGGCGGAGTTTGACCCATATATTGTGGGCGATGTGACGCCGCTAGAACAGATATGGCGGGACGAAAAAGACCGCGAAGGTGATCATCATTAGAGCTCTAATGCTTTGAGGTTTTGGCCTCAAAGCA
>CAZGXB010000067.1:0-3079 GCA_964529615.1 uncultured Candidatus Saccharibacteria bacterium | reverse complement strand
CCCGTGTGGACGGGCGCGCAAGCGGTTCTCTCGAGGAGAAGGAGAAATAGTAATAAACCCAGACATAATCAAACTACGCGTTATATTATCAAATTAGCGGAAGCTCCCATAGGATATGCCACTCTCCAGCTTCACCCCTCGCGCCTCCGCTAGCTCTGGCAGCGTGACAAATTCATAGCCCTGCGCTCGCAGTTCATCGATCACCCGCGGCACCGCATCCACCGTCGAAGTATAAATATCATGCATCAGGATCACCGCCCCGTCAAACGCCGCGCCCACCGCTTTCGAGCGCACACTCTCCGCATTCCGCTCCCGCCAATCCACCGGATCCACCGACCACAGCATCAGCGGCTGCGCCACCGTCCTCCGCGTCAGATCACTAATCGCCCCATACGGTGGCCGTATCAGCGTCGGCTTTTCCCCTAGCGCCGCGGTAAAAACCCGGTCCACCTCGTCCATTTCCCAGCGAATTTCCGCCTCTGTCGCCGTCGCCAAATTCCGGTGCGTCATCGAGTGACTCGCCACCACATGCCCCTCATCCCGTTCCCGTTTCAATAACTCCGGCGCCGCCTCCGCCATCCGCCCCACCGCAAAAAACGTCGCCTTTACCTTCTTCTCCTTCAAAATATCCAGCAGCCTACCCGTCGTCTCGCGCGACGGCCCATCATCAAAGGTCAGCGCCACCAGTTTTTTCCCTTTCAGCCGCTCCACTTTTAGCTTTTTTGGCGCTTTCAGCTCCAGTTTTGCCACTGCCTGCTCGCGCAGCTCTGCATCATGCACCTCACGCACCATCCCCGCCTCGCTCAGCGGTAAAATGAATAGCAGGACTAAAAGCGCAATTTTCAGCCAAGGATACCCCACGTTCAGCTCGCGCAGCGCCGCCCCTATCTGCCCCCAAGGGCTCCGAGTCTGTCGGAAAACCTGCGCTTTCTCCGCCCGCTTCTTCGTGCGACCTAGCGCCTTTTCCTTCGACTTCAGATATTTCTTCGCTCCACGCGACATTTTCGGTAGTTTATGCTTTTTCTTCGGCATCGTCTCATTCGCTTTCTATTATTATAACATCTGCGCCCCCTTCTCTGCCAAAATCCCCTTCCCATCAAAAATCCCCGACGCGTCAGGGATTTTTCTTCTACATATCATCTCACTCCAGATTCAGCACGATTTCGAATCTCTGCCCATCCAGATCCACCTTGAAAGCCAAACCTTTCTGGCGCAAAGTCACCTCGATCCGCCTCGTTTCCTCTTGAGTAGTCAGCGTCTCTTTTTGAATAGCAGACATTTCCTCTTGAATAACAGGCTTCTCTTCTTGAGTCGTCACCGCTAATTCTTCAGCAGCTGCCTCTCGCGCTACCTCTGTTCTTAGGCATTCTTCCGGCGTGCATCCTGCCCGCGCCTTACGCAAAATCTCCGGCCAGCGTGCCTTTGGCCCCAAACGCCGCACCAAGGTGTTATAAGGATACGTTTCAGTATGAGTTCGCGCATAAGCATCTAGTTGCTGCGTTTTAGGTATCTCGCCTAATTCATCTTCCACGCGCAATAAATACGCGATCAAACTCCCCAGCTCGATACTCCTACCGCCCCTCTTCGGCTTCTCCTCTGTTTCCGTAGCCGTTTTTCCTTCAATCGTTTCGGAAACAGTTTCAGGAGCAGTTTCTTCGGCCACCTCATCAGTCGTCTCTTCAGCCACCTCTTCAGTCATCACTTCAGTCATTTCTTCAATCAGCTCCTCGACCGACTCTTCGATCTTTGGCTCATCCTCGTCTGTCCTTTTCTGCTCCCGACGCTGAATTTCCGCACGCATGGCAGACTCAGCCCCCCACCATGTACCAAACAGCCTCAAAGCCTTTTGATATTCTTCAGGATACTGCTTCTTGACACTTAGCGGTTGCAGCTTATGGCCTAATTTCAGTTGTTCCGCAATCAACCAATCAATCAGCGCTTCTTGTTTCATCCTTTTCGCCGATTCTTCAATTCGTTGCTGCTTTATCTCTGCTTCATCCACTCCCCTCGCTTCTTCTGCCTTTTCCTTCTGAATTTCCGACCAAGCCACCTCGCACGCCTCGCTAAACGAACCATAATAAAACGCTAGATCATTTGCATTCTCCAGATCAGAATATGTCTCCGCTTCATTCAAGCTAATCTCCGGCCGATCAAGATGCCTCATCGCCTTTTTCAGCTCGCTCAATAATTGGTCTCGCTTGTTTTCCCTTTGTGACATTCCTGCCACCCCCTTTCATTTTAGTGAGATCGTACCAAAAACTTAACGTACACCCACCAACTACCTTTAAATATACCCCCCCCCGGGAAAAAGCAAGCATAGCCGTCATCCAGAGACCCCACAAACACAGTTCGACCCCCTACTCGTAGGGGGTCATTGGAACTGAGTTCCAAGCATTTTTCGTCCATGCCACCGTCCATCTCGCAGCTACGCTTCGACTTTTCTTCGAATCCACTGAGACGGCGGCTCCTCCAGCCGCAAATATTCCGCCGGATACTTTTCGTAGCGATAACAGTCCATCGCTTGCAAAACGCCCGTTCCGCCTCGGCCTTGACCCAAAACCTTCAGCACCTCCGCAAAGTCCAGTGTATTATCTTTCTTTATCTGCCGGATTCCCGGTCTTCTGCCTTTTTCGTTCCACAGCGCCATCAGCTGTTCCAACATATAAATCTGTGTTTCCGTCCAATTTTGTCGTTTTTTACGCCGTTTCTTCGCCACCTAGCTCACCTCTCTGCCTCATTCTGCATATTCAAAAGTGACATTTCCTCATTTTAACGTTCCACCCCCTTCTACCCCTACTATACCACAAAAACTTTCTCCTCCAAACCATTAGTTATTTCAGATATCGACACTTTGTCACAAAAAACACCCCTTTACGGAGTGTTTTCGGTTTAACAACTCAGTTGTGCAATTCATCGTAGTTAAAGCTTGTTTTGTCGCGGCCTGCGAACAGGCAAATTGTACTTCAAGCTTGCGTTATCTTGCGATAACAGTACAATTCACGACCGACCTAGCTAGAATCATTATCTCTAACGATTGCGCATCAAATCCTTCTCAAGAATGGAGGTAATCCATCTACTC
>CAZGXB010000066.1:0-3110 GCA_964529615.1 uncultured Candidatus Saccharibacteria bacterium | reverse complement strand
TCGAACCAATGACCTTACGAATGTGAATCGTACGCTCTAGCCAACTGAGCTAAGGAACCCACCATAAATGTAAAATACTTTCACTCGCAAACTTGTTTACGCGTACGCTCTGGCGACTGAGCTGAGCGAGTTTTGGATGATTCCCCTCTGTATGCTATAATAGCATAAATGAAGATAGATGACCAGAAGTTTCGGACGGAAAAGGCGGAGATTGAGGCGTTTTTGGCGCAGCCCGAGGCCTATGCGGCGCCGGATTTTGCTGAGAAATCGCGTAGATTGGCGGAAATTGAAGGGATTTTGGATCTGGTGGAGCGAATCGCGCAGGCAAAACGCAACTTGGAAGAAGCCACGGAGTTGGTGAATGATCCGGAGCTGGGCGAAATGGCGCGGGAAGACGTGCGAATTTTGGGGTTGAAAGTGGAGGAGTTGACGGCGGAATTAGAGGAAAAACTTTTGCCACACGATCCGAACGATGATAAACCGGCGATTATGGAAATTCGCGCGGGAGCGGGGGGTGACGAAGCTTCCCTGTTTGCTGGTGAATTGTATCGGATGTATGCGCGCTATGCCGAGAGCCACGGGATGAAAGTTGAGCTGCTGAGTCAGAATGAGAACGAAGCCGGGGGCATGAAAGAGGTGATTTTGCGGATTTCGGGGGAGAAGCCGTATGGGCGGCTGAAATTCGAGGGGGGTGTGCACCGCGTGCAGCGAGTGCCGGTGACGGAAAGTCAGGGGCGGATCCATACTTCGACGGCGACGGTGGCGGTGCTGCCGGAAGCGGCGGAGACGGACATTGAGATTAAACCGGAGGATCTGAGGATTGATATTTATCGCTCGGGCGGGCATGGCGGGCAAGGGGTGAATACGACGGATTCGGCGGTGCGGATCACGCATTTGCCGACGGGGATTGTGGTGGCGATGCAAGATGAGCGGTCGCAGCAGCAGAATCGGGTGAAGGCGATGGCGGTGCTTAGGAGTCGTTTGATGGAGAAAAAACTGCAGGAAGAACGTCAGGCGGCGAGCGATGCGCGCAAGTCGCTGATCGGCTCGGGCGATCGGAGCGAGAAGATTCGGACGTACAATTTCCCCCAGGATCGGATTACGGATCACCGGATCCATTATTCGCGTTCGAATGTTTCGGCGGCGATGGACGGGGGGATTGAGGATTTGATCGGGGAGCTGTCGAAGGCGGAGCGGAAGTTGCCGGAAGAGTAGGCGAAGATTGATCGAATTTGAACTATGACGATCGAAAAATGGCTAAAACTGGCGAAAAAGCGGGTTGATTCTTTAGATGCAGAGTTAATTTTGCTGGCGGGGTTGGGGGAGGCATTGCCGCAGGGTGCGGATCGGAGTTATCTGGTGGCGCACGCGGAGGCGGGGATTTCGCAGGAAAAATGGCAGAATTTGGAGCAAATGCTGACGCGGCGAAAAGCGGGGGAGCCGCTGGCGTATATTTTGGGCCGGCGGGAGTTTTATGGGCGGGATTTTGCCGTGAATCCGGCGGTTTTAATTCCCCGCCCCGAGACGGAAGCTCTCGTAGAGATAGCGCTAGAGCTAATAAGAGACGCTAGGATCGGTTTTGAAGCGAAAGTGGGGTCAGAGGAGGGTTTCGCGATAAAAACGCCAAAAACGGCGGGAAAACGGCGAATTTTGGAAATTGGGACGGGCAGCGGGTGCATAGCGACCACGCTGGTGTTGGAATTAGCGGCGGAAGGCAGAGAGGTGGATGCGGTAGCGACGGATATTTCTGAGGCGGCGCTAGGGGTGGCAGCGGCCAATGCGGCGAAATGGGGGGCGAAAGTGGAATTTCGGCGGGGGGATTTACTGCGAAAATGCCCGCAGAGCGACGATTCTGAGCGGGGTTGGCTGTTTCCAGAAGGTACGAAATTTGACCTCTTGGTGGCGAATTTGCCCTATGTCGATCAGGGATGGGAGTGGCTTGATCGGCGGAGTTTGGATTTTGAGCCGTCTTTGGCGCTATATGCGCAGGAGGGAGGGCTGGCGCTTTATCGGGAGCTTTTGGCGCAGATAGGCGCAACTGGAATTACGACAGGGGTGGTGATCGAGGTGGATCCCTGTCAGCAGGAAAAAATGATGGAAATGGCGCGGGAATATGGCTTCCTGGTGCGGGAAAGGCGGGGATTTGGGGTGTGGCTCACGGGAAAATAGTGTAGGAAAAGCGCCCCGGGAGGTAGAGGGGCGCGGTTTCGAGGGGAGTATCCTAGGATTTAGCGGGCGAGACAACGGACGTTTCGGCCATAAACACGCGGTCCACTGTCGGAAGGATTAGTATTGGGCAGGTCGAAGCTTTGCATGAAGGAATAGTCCACGGCGTTTCCAGGACAAGCAGTGCTAGAATGGTAGGATCCGCGTGCGCCTAAAGCGCCGAGATCTTGCCGGGTGTCGGAGATGACTAGAAAACCAGTACGGACGAAATAGATGGGCGCGTAGTCTATTCTGGTTTTGGTAGGTCCAGCGATGCTGGTATAGACGGTTTCCTCGCGATTAGTGAACCAGTCAGTTTCGACATTATCGCCGTTTCGTCCGGTCTGGGGGTAGCCATAAGCATATAGTAGATTATAGAAGCTGTCGGTGCGTTCGTAAGGCCAAACTTGCCAAGTTGCGCCAGAGGAAGAGCTGTATTTGCCTGACGTGGGCAGTCTCCAGCCTTTGGGGCAGATGGAACTGGCGGCGTCTTTCAGGGCATTGGGGTCGGTGAGACCGGCGGTCGTGGTGTTTTCGGCGTTGGTAGCGGCGCCGGATCCGGCGGTGGCAGTCTCCCATTGGTAGTAATTGCCGATGAGGTAATGGCTGTCGTAGCTATTCAGGCTGGCGTTGACAGATTCGGTGGGGGTGGACTGGAAGTTGGGATCCATGTCACTAACGTCTTTGTACCATGCGGGGCAGACTTCAGCTAGCTGTTCTCCGCCGTGGACGTTGTTGCAGCTGGTGCTGGTGGTAGGATTAGAGAGGGCGATTTCGCCTAGGTCCCAACTTCTGGTGTCGGAGCCGGCTTGATCGTCGGTGGCGGGGACTGCAGTCTCAGTATTCCTCGCCGGCCTCCACTCCCCCGCCACGTCGGATGTTGCCGCCGTCAGCGGTAAGGTAGT
>CAZGXB010000065.1:0-3159 GCA_964529615.1 uncultured Candidatus Saccharibacteria bacterium | reverse complement strand
ACTACCTTACCGCTGACGGCGGCAACATCCGACGTGGCGGGGGAGTGGAGGCCGGAAATGGCGACGCTAGCGGAAGGTCAACCGGCGAATGTTGAGGCTTCGTATAAAGGTACGGCGAGTTGGGATATTGGCGAGGTTGTTTTGACGAATCCGACGGGCACTTGGGGATGTGGGAGTATTCCTGAGAATCAAAATATAACTACGGCTTGTCCGACGTATTATAAAAATGTGGCGGGGATGCGGGATGATTTCTCAGCCACGGCGACTGCGGCGATGGATGAGGACACGGGGAGCTATGATAGCCATTATTTAATCGGGAACTTTTATCAATGGGTGACGGCGACGGCGGGAACGGGGGAAGTGGCGTTCCAGGAGAATGTGAAAAATGGGTATGAAGGGTATAGCGACGCGAGCAAATTGACCGATGCGACGGGTTCGATTTGTCCGAAGGGGTGGAAAATGCCAACCTCGGGGAAGTATTTGCAGCCGGTCGAGGGGCCGACGAGTGCTTGGCCGTATGCGCGGGAGGATAGCTATTATGAGTTGATGCGGGCTTATGGTTATCCGGAGACTGGCAAGAATGCTAGCCCGACCGTAGGATGGACGTTAAATAACGGTACGCCGTACACAGCGATGAATAATGGGGTGAGGAGAGTGGACTATGAACCGATGTATTTCGCGAAGGCAGGTTCCATTAATTCAGAGACAGGTTGGTTGAGTTCACCTGCGCATTTCGGCTATGTTTGGGCAAGTACGTTGGATCCAAGCCTGGAAGAGCGAACTTCGGTCTATCAGTTGTTTTTTGAAGGGAATGCGGCTTATCCGGTTGGTAATAGTGGTGGGGCGCACGGGAAGGCTGTGCGATGCTTGGCGAGATAGAAAAATGTGATATATTACGACACTTTCTAGAGATATTGCTGAGGAAGAGAGGGGATTTGTCAAAAAAGTGCGCTTGACTGAGGTGGGGGGGTGTGCTAGAATGGAAGGGTATTATTAACTCAGCGAGCAGGTGTTTGCGAGAGGACGGAGAGATTAAGGCGGGGACGTCTGCCTTGGTGTCAGGTTGCTTGAGCGAAAGAGAGCCGTGCTGGCTTTAACCAAGGGAGTTTTGTAATGAAAAATTACGAGCTTACGGTTTTGATTCATCCGGATTTGGAGATGAATTTGGAGCCGGCTACCAGCAAGATCAAGGAATTGATCGAGAAGCATGGTGGCAAAATTACTAAGGAAGAGAATGACGGGAAGAAGCATATGGCTTACCCGATTAAGAAGCAGGACTTTGCAGTGTATTGCTACTATGAAGTCGAGTTGCCGGCAGAGGCGCCGTCGAAAATCGAGAGTGCTTTCAATATCACGGATGAGATTTTGCGTCATCTTTTGGTGAAAGTGGATGAGCGTAAACTGAAATACGAAGCCAAGCAAGCGGCGCGTAAAGCACACGATGAAGATCGTGAAGAAAGTGAGGCGTAGATGCGCGGATTTTCGAAAGCGATTATTGCGGGGAATGTGACGCGTGATCCAGAGATGCGGACGACGCCGAGTGGTTCGCAGGTGTGTAGTTTCACGATTGCGGTGAATCGTTCGTATAAGGGAAGCGACGGTACGCAACAGGATTCAGTGTCGTATCTGGACTGTGTCGCTTGGGGGAAGTCGGGTGAGACGATCAACCAATACATCCATAAGGGCTCGGCGCTGCTGGTCTCTGGGCGTTTGGAGCAGCGGAGCTGGGACGATAAGAATACCGGTCAGAAGCGTTCGCGCGTGGAAATCGTGGTGGATGACTTTAGCTTCATCGGGGGCGGCAATGCGACTGGTGGCGGCTCGAGCTATGGTGGTGCGAGTGCCAGTAAGCCGGCAGCGAGTAGCTCGGCGGATGATGGCGAAATCGTACCAGATGATGTGCTGGAAGACCAGATTAATTTGGATGAAATTCCATTTTAGGAAAAAAGGAGAATAGGGAAAATGAGGAAAATTAAAACTAATCCGAGTCAGTATTTTGACTATCGCGATGTGAAGACGTTGCAGCACTATATTGATGTCTATGGACGCATTGAGCCAATCTCGAAGACGGGCTTGACAGCGAAGCAACAGCGACAGCTGGCGGTGGCGATTAAGCGGGCGAGGCATTTAGCCCTTCTCCCCTTCGTCGCCGAGAGATAACTCGTTATTGGAGCGAATTGCGGCGTCTGAAACTCCAGTGCGCAGGAGTAGGGCGATGAGCCCAACTCCTTTGTGCGCTTCGTTTCATCCTTGCACTTCATTTCCACTAACTTCGTTATCTAGGTAAAGTTGTTTTAGGTGACAGCTTCGCTATTGAGGTATTAACATTGTCTTTTATAGTTTAGCTTTGTGGTTTTGAACCGGGGTTGGCGAAAAAAAGACAATAGAGAATTGAGAAAGGAAAATTGAGATGTATGGTCCAACGGATTTGAAGAAAAATGTCCTAATTACATTGGATGGGCAGCCATATAAAGTGGTGGAATATTCGCAAAAAGTGATGGGGCGAGGGGGGTCGATTGTGAACGTGAAGGTGAAGAATTTGATCACGGGGGCGCTTTTGCCGAAGACTTTTAAGGGGCAGGAAAAGATTGAGCCGGCGGAAGTGACGACGCGAAAAGTGCAATATCTCTATAAGGATGACGATAAGTTTTATTTCATGGATCCAGAGAGCTTTGAGCAGTATGAGTTGTCGAAAGACATGGTGGGTGAGGCGCAGGATTTCATGAAAGACGGCGACGAGATGGAAATTCAATTCTATAATGGAACGCCGATCAACTTGACTTTGCCGAAGAATCTGTGGCTCAAGGTGACATATACGGAAAATGCGGTGAAGGGGGATACGACTAGCTCGGTGCAGAAAGATGCGACTTTGGAGACGGGAGTCGTGATTAAAGTGCCAGCGTTTATCAAGACGGGGGATGTGGTGAGCGTGGATACGGAGACGAGGGCGTATAGGGAGAGGCAGAAGTAGGGGGTCTTTGGTTTAAGCCCATTAGCTTACTGGATTTCTTGTAATGACATAGTGTTTCTAGTTAGCTATTATTCTATTGTATTACTATTTCTCCTTCTGTTCGAGAGACCCACGAACCGTCCCGTCTTTACGGGTGTAGGATTAACAAACATATGAGAATTATTTAGTAGCCTGTTTATGCTTGTATT
>CAZGXB010000064.1:0-3206 GCA_964529615.1 uncultured Candidatus Saccharibacteria bacterium | reverse complement strand
TCTTTTGGTATTGGTATTTACCCCAATCGATGATTTTGACAACGGGCGGGTCGGCGTTCGCGGCGATTTCCACGAGGTCGACGCCTTGTTCATGAGCGAGGGCTTGAGCTTCGCGGCTGGACATAATGCCAAGTTGCTCTCCGTTAGTGCCAATAACACGGACAGAAGGATAACGAATCTCTCCGTTGATTCGAGTACGAGTATTTTTACTAATGGGGGATTTCCTTTCGCTTATTTGAACTGGTTTGATTATAGCAAAGATTAAGGGGTCTGGCAAGGGGTGAGAGGGTTTGTTTGAAGGAGAATTGTGGGAAAATGGGACAGGTGTCCTTTTTTGGCCTCCAAGTGAAGGAAAAATGGGACAGGTGTATCGTTTTCTGGCTGAGCGTGGTGGTAAAAATGGGACAGGTGTATGAAAAATTTTAGTGTTCAAGGGGATTTGTGCGGAAGGTGAGTGCTTCGGAAATGTGTTCAGGCAGGATGGTGGGTTGTTCAGCGAGATCAGCGATAGTGCGGGCGACTTTAATAATTTTATAATAGCTACGGGGAGAGAGGTGGAAGGTGCTGAGAGCGGACTTTAGCAGTTTTGAAGCGGGAGTGCTAAGGGGTAGGAGCTGCTCGCATTCGGCACTGGAGAGGGAAGCGTTGGTCTTGGTCGTAGAAGCGTAGCGTGCGGTTTGTCTCTGAAGGGCTAGGGATATAGTATTTTTTACAACATCTTCTGAGGAACTGGGGCTGTTGTCTGAGTGGAGGAATTCATGATGTTTGAGACGTTGCAAAGGGATGACGAGGTCGATGCGGTCGAGAATGGGGCCCGAAATACGCTTGTGATAAGCTTGAATTTGGGATTCGGCGCAAGTACAGGGGTGATCTGGGTCGCCGAGGTGTCCGCAGGGACAGGGATTCATGGTGCCGATTAAGGTGAAGTCAGCCGGATAGCGGGCGCGGAAATGAGCGCGGGAGATGGTAATGGTGCGGTCTTCAAGGGGTTGACGCAGGGATTCGAGGACGTTGCGGGGGAATTCAGGCATTTCATCGAGAAAAAGGACGCCGCGGTGAGCGAGGGAAATTTCACCAATTTGAGCGCTGATACCGCCACCGAGTAGGGCAGTGGTGCTGGCGGTATGGTGAGGTGCGCGGAAGGGGCGCTTGGTGATGATCTCGGTTTGATCAGAGGTGAGAGAGTGGATTTTGGTGACTTCAACCTGTTCGGCGGGACTAAGGGGCGGCAGCAGATTCGGGGCAGCGCGAGCAAGGAGAGTTTTGCCAGTGCCGGGAGGTCCAGTGAAGAGGAGATTATGCCGACCAGCGAGGGCGATGATAAGGCCGCGTTTGGCGAGAGATTGGCCGTGGATTTGATCCAAATGAACAGAGGTAGAATCTGTATAATTATTTTGTACAATAGATTGGGGCATATCTGTATCTGTAGTTTTTACAACGTTTGCGCTGACAAGGGAGGGAGGAATAGATTTATCTGTTTCTGTATTTTTCACAACATTTTGTTCCGGAAGGAGGGAGGAGGGATTTTTATCTGTTTGAGTATTTTTTACAACAGTTGGGGGAAGAGCTTGACCTTGCAGCCGGAGATAAACTTCGGTGAGGTTGGAACAAGCTACGATTTCAATGTCGGGAATGAGGTGGGCTTGGGAGAGGTTAGCGGGTGCGACGTAGGCAGTCTTAAAACCGGCTTTTTGGGCGGTTTCGACAGCGTTGATGATGCCGCGGACAGGCTTGAGGGCGCCGCTGAGGGAAAGTTCGGCGATGAACACAGATTTTTCGAGGCAAGATTGAGGTAATTGTTCGGAAATGGCAAGGACGGTGAGCGCGATGGGTAGGTCGAGATGGGTGCCGTCTTTGGTGAGCTCGGCGGGGGCAAGATTGACGGTGACGCGGCGAGCAGGGAAGCTGAAGCCGGAGTTATTAATGGCGGAGCGGACGCGTTCGCGGGCTTCAAAAATGGTCTTGGTGGCGAGGCCAACGATGTTGAAACAGGGGAGATTTTTGCTAGTATCGCCTTCGACGGTGACGATGCGACCATCGAAGCCGTAGGGAATGGCGGAATAAACTTTTGCGATCATGGGGTTAGCCTAGCATAGTTTGTAAAAAATATACAACCTCAAGCATGATACGAAATTTGAGGTAATTTTCTCTGTTCCTGTAATTTTTACAATAAAACAGGGGTCAAAGTGTTATGGTAAAAATTACAACATTTGGAACGGGTGATAATAGAGAATAAGTCTGTTTGAGTAATTTTAACAACAATTTGGGGATTACTCTTGTGCTTCTCTGGTGAGTATGATACACTAGGGGTAGTTGGGGCTGACAAAGCTTAGACGGAATATTAACAGATATCAGGCACGTCGATTTATACCGTAAGTATTGAAATAAGTGAAAAGAACACTTCGAAGCATGTGCTTTATGCACCTGCGTTTGCCTAGAGAAATTTGATTCTAGACTGGTCTGGCGTTAAGTCTCCGTAGGCGTCAGATTATTATACAACGGGGATAAGGCGGAAGCATAGCCGGCATTTCGCTCGAAAATCAAGGCTAAAGCACCCAAGCCGGGTCCTGTGTGGCTAGTGGGGTTTGCGGAATAAACAGAGGACTAAGCGTGTAGAATGGTATCTTAGGTTAATTTTTCGGACCCGGAGGCAGTATCCGGCAGCTCCACCAGATTTTTAGTCTCTGGGTTCTTGCGAGAGACTTTTTTGATGGAAAAATTTGGCGTAGAGAGGCGAGTTTGGGCTATGGTTGGATAGGAAGTGGAGAATTATGATGGGCTGCGACGTAAAAAGCAATGTCGGAAAATGAGAAGGTTGCGCGGGCGGGAGCGTGGCTTTGTGCGAAAAAATCGCGGCGGGAATTGGATTATTAAAATTATTATAAATTAAAACCTGTGGAAAACTTTATAAAAAAAGTACTCAAAAAGTAGTTGACTTAAGCGATTTGGAGCTATATAATAGGGATAGTTCTTGAATACAAAATTTATTCAGGAACCAAAAATAAAAATTGATCCAAAAAATAACTCCACACTCTACGAAGACCGGTTTTCCTCGCAGTTGCCGGTCTTTTTCTTTGGTTTGGTTTTTAGCTGGTAGTTTTGGTGTGATAATGTGGGATAGGCATATATCTACTTATCACTCCTTTCTGTTCGTTCTCCTCGAGAGAACCGCTTGCGCGCCCGTCCACACGGGGCGCGCGCTCTGC
>CAZGXB010000063.1:0-3476 GCA_964529615.1 uncultured Candidatus Saccharibacteria bacterium | reverse complement strand
TTAGGCACGCCGCCAGCATTCATCCTGAGCCAGGATCAAACTCTCCATTAAAGCTCCGGCATCTGAAAGAAAAGAAAATGAATTTTCTCTTCCGAAGATGCGCAGAGATTTCCGCTTCGCTAGAAGCAGAGTGTGATTAAAAATCACGAGTTAGAACCATAGTTCAAAAAACTGACGATGATAGATTTATAATTTTGCCAGATTTCTCCAACATATCTTATAAATCATTAATTGCACAACTAAATTGTTAAACTTCACGCCATAAAACTACGAAAGATTTCATCTCACTCGTTCTAAGATAATCCCGCAGTTCTTAGACTATTCTCAGTTTACACCATGAGCGGAAAAAAGTCAATACTTTTTTTGGACTTTTTTCACTTTTTTCGACATTTTTGCCTCAAATCAGGCCTTTTTCGCCAAAAATCACCTTTTCCTCGCCCAAATATCCCTTACCGCAGATTGGTCAGCCAATAAAATCCCCCGCCCACCAGCAATCCGATCACGACTCCCGCAGCAACTTGCCCCAGAGTATGCCCCTCAACCACCGGCAGCTCGGACTTTCCTTCCTTCGACAGAACTTCATTCAATGCCTTTCCTTGTTCGCCCACTGCATAGCGCACATGCGTCGCGTCATACAATATAATCGCCCAAGTCGCCACCGCCAAAGCGAAAATCTGCGACGCAAACCCCACACTCAACCCTAAATACCAAGTTAGCGCCGTGAAACTCGCTGCGTGTCCCGAAGGCATCCCACCCGAACGCGCGAAATATCCGATCATCTCTTTGAGCGTCATCTTTTTCGTCGCGCCCCGCCGCGACACCATCCCCTCCACCGTCTTCCACAACTGCGCTATCAGAAAAGCCACCAGAAACGCCAGCAGTGCATATATTCCTTCCATAAGCACATTATAACACAGCTCGCCCTCTTCTCCCAGCAGCTTTCCTAACTCAATCACCTCAATTATTAAAGAACCGATTTATATCTACCTCTAATCTTCATCTTTCGCCAAAGCTCGCCGCGCCCACAGCCAGATCAGCGTCAATCCCCCAGCGATCACCGGTAGTAGAATCGTCCAAATATTAAATTTCGCCTTTTCTTCGCCCAGATTTGGCACTTCGGCTTGCTCATCTGCCCCGATGATATTTTGTCTCTCGCCGCTTTTCTCTTGCCCTTCACCCCAGTTATTCACCGCCAAATCCTCGTTCTCGCCCGGCCCAGCCTCCGCAGAAATCCCAGTTCCCTGAGCGATCTGCTGAGTTTTGCTTCCGCCCTCAGCCCTCTGCATTCCGCTCCTAGCTTCCCCGCCCCTGTGGTCTCCGCCAAAGGCACCGTTTGTTTCACCCACGTTCCCTGTTTCAACCCCGGTTTCAGCACCCGCTCCACCCCCGTTCGGCTTTTCAGCCTCGGTTCCACTCTCACCTCCGCTCCCTGTTTCTCCTTCATTCGGACTTCCGTTCTCCCCTCCGTTCGGTTTGTTCTGTCCCGACTCGGTTGTCCCCGGCTTTTCTGGCTTCTCCTCTGGCCTTTCTTCCGGTTTCTCTTCCTTTTTCTGCAACAATCCCCGCACAACCCCTTCCAGCGTCTCCCGCTTCTCTTTCATTTGTGTCACTTCCGCATTTTCGTCCAGCGTCGCCAACGTCACCTGCATTTTCATCAGTTTCGCCAATTTCAGAGTAATTGTTGCCTCGGTCTCGTCGGAAATTTTCCCCTCCGCTTCCACCTCCGCCTCAACTTGCGCCTTCAATTCGCTCACCTCCGTTTCATGCGTCTCTAAGCGCTCTTTCTGAATCCCTCGCCATTCTTCATTCCAAGTCATCACCGGTTTTTCCAGATCATGCACTCTCCCATACGGCCAAAAATCAATTTTCCCGTCCACCCCCGTCACTGGCTTACAATACGCCCCTTCCTTATACTGCCCGCCGTGCACACAATTGCGATAATCCACTTTCCCTCGTCGCCAACTCAAATTCGACCATTCCACCCCATCTTTCGTCCGCACGAAATCCCCAAATTCCGCCGCGAAATACAGCACATCCGTCTGATTATCCACCGTCAAATCCACCCCTTCCTGCGTCGCAAATTCACGCTTCGGGTCGGGATTATCCGTCTCATAGTACGCCACTTCCCTCGCCCAACTCGTCGTATCCTCCACTCCAAGCCCCTGATATTTCGCATCAGCCTCCGCCTCAGTCACGCCATTTTCATAATCATACCCCACCACGAACAGCCGATGGATCGCCCGGTTCGTCGCTCCCGATCGCGTCCATACTTCCATCATCCGCGTCGTCGGCCGCACATAAGTCATCTTAAAAACTTCGTCAAACTCGTTCGTCGCCCCATATATCATATCTTCTGCCACCCCATCCGCACTCTGTATCGTCAAATCATTCCCCGCTACTCCTGCCGGTATGTCTAACGCGGTCGCCGATAATCCCGTCAAACCTGCCGTCCCCAAGCCGCACAAACTTAATGTTGATAAGAAAATAGGTAATTTTTTCATATTTTTCTCGCAATTATTTTATTATGCAGGCAGTATAACAAAATTTTTTCCAAAATTACTACCACAAGCATGTTAAAAATCCGATTTTCTTGCCATTTTCTCCAAAAATGAGACACTTTCGCCAAAAATGTCCCAAAAATCCCACCAAAAATGAGACACCTGTCCCACTTTTTTCACCTCAATTTGTCCAGAAATCGGACACTTGTCCTATTTTTGAGCAAATTCCCCATAAAAATCATAAAGTGTCATTTCTGCCCCGTCCGGAGAAAGCAGAGTACTTGCCGGTCTGATTCCCCGTCGCCACGCTCTCCGCCAGCACGAGATACCTCGCATAACGCTCGTCCGACGAAGCCGTGAAAGACCAGTTATACCCCTTTATGCCTACGACAGTCATCGCGCCAGAATACACGTTAATATCTCCGCTCCGCACATAGTATAGAAGGGTAAAGGTAATGTTTGAATGCTTTCTTCGCTTGGCATAGACGCGGAAAGCAATATTCCGTGCCGTACGATTGCTTGTACTTATAGCATCATCAGTCGCGATCGTGAAACCATATATCATTCTCTCTGCTGTATCGTCCGCCAATTCTGACCATACATAACCCCTTATGCCAGCCACCCGCAATACCCCAACCACCAGATTCATAAACCCGCTCCGCACATAGTATGATGGGGTAAAGTTTATGCTTGTATGCTTCACCTCGTGGCGAACAGCTGTCCACCACAAAAAAGGATCAAAACAGGGTTGAAAAAATGCTCAAGACGAACACCTGTCCGCAGCGCCACAACGGACGAAAAAAGCACCAAATCGACCATAATAATTTGAAGGATAAATCGCTGGGCCCTCAATATAAAGATAATAGGCATGACTAGATTGAGACCGAGATTGAAGCGACCAAGAATAACCATAAATTCCAGCATACTTCAGATTACCGTCACTCGGTACAATATTCCCACTCCGCACATAGTATAGTG
>CAZGXB010000062.1:0-3699 GCA_964529615.1 uncultured Candidatus Saccharibacteria bacterium | reverse complement strand
GCCACTACCACCTCAAGGTAGCGTGTCTACCAATTCCACCACGGGCGCAGGGAATAATCCCATTATAGCAAAATCCTCAAAAAATACAAGTGTTGTAAAAAATACAACAAAATCTGCAATAAAATCGACAAAAACTATTGCCAAAAACATAAACTTGATGTATCATAAAACCACAAAAGTCATGTCACAAAACAAAAAGGAAACCCTATGGAAAAGACGATTAAAAAATTGTTGGTAGCCACTGGCGTAGTGGTCAGCGGTTTTATTGCGTTGACGCCTCTAACTTCCTACGCGACGAACGCTCCCGGCTCATATTTCGGCTGCGTGCGCTATGGCGATACTGATGCCGCCAAAGTCGAATGTCCAGATCCGGCTAGCGACCGCGGTAATACCGTAGTTAACCTCAATGTTGATACTATCCTCGAGCTCGACGTCGTCTCGAAAAATATCCAAATCGCCGCCGAGACTAGCAAAATCGCTTCGGGTGAGCTTTCTGCCACGGTGCGCAGTTCGCGCGAATATAATATCTTGCTGAGCGCCGAGCAACCTAATCTGATCCATAATACTGATAATAATTATGCTATCCCCGCCGCCAGCAATCTCGAAGCCGGCACGAACGGCTGGGGTATTAAGAAAGACGGCGCGGAAGGTTATACCGCCGTCACCAAGGATCCACAAGTTTTTTACGAAGGTGATTCCGCCATGGATAGCCGCCAGACTGACCTCGAAATCGGCGTCGCAACCAGTCCAAGTTTGCCCGCCGGCACTTATTCTACCATCGTGACCGTCACTGCTGCGACCAAAAATTAGCTTATGATCGCTCTGCGCCGCCTAGCTCGTCGTTTGACGCCGACTCGCTTCTCTAGCGAGTCGGCTCGACGCTGCTGCTCAGGGGGGCAAAAACGGCTGGGACAGCGCTCAGCCGTCTTCCTACTCTGGCTCTGCCTGCTCTGCGGCGTTATCAATCTCATCCCTGCGGCTCCACCAGCGTGCGCACTCGCCCCGGGCGACATCACCATTCAAATCAACCCCACCGACCAAGAGTTCGATCTGGTCCCCGGCACCAGCGCCAGCGGCCGGGTCAAGGTGAAAAACATCGGCCGCCTCGAGTTCAATTTCCACGTTTTCGCTCGTCCCTACCAGGCGTTGAACGAGAATTACGATCCCGATTTCAATACATCGAACTCCTACACCAAGCTTCAAAACTGGATCGAATTCCCGGTCACTGAATTTCACCTCGGCCCGGGCGAGGAGACTTTTGTTGATTTCGTCATTAACGTCCCGCTTGACGTTCCGGCCGGCGGTCAATACGCCGCGGTTATTATGGAAACTCGCGATAGTATGGACGGCTCGTCCAATTTCCAGGCCATTAATCAAGTCGCCTCGCTGATTTATGGCCGCGTCGCCGGCGAAACCCACGAGTCCGGCCAGCTCATCTCGCACACCATTCCCAAATTCCTCCTCGGCTCTCCCTTCGCCATCTCTGCTCGCGTTGAGAATACTGGCAATATTGATTTCAAATTCACCCAATCCATCACTATCTGGGACTTTTTCACCGGTCGCGAAATCATGAATCCTGATGCTATTGATGTCGATGGTCGTAATATTGGTCGCTCCAGCTCCATAGTTTTGCCCGGCAGCACCCGCTACAACGCCTTGACTTGGGAAGGCGCCCCGCAGCTCGGTGTTTTTCGTGTCCACCAAACTATCTCTCTCCTTGGCGAAAACCACGATTTTGAAAGTCTGGTCTTCGTTTGCCCAATCTGGCTAGGTTTAGCTGTGCTTTTCCTGATCGTCTTGATGATTATTTGGCTCATTCTCCGCGCCGCCACCCGCAAGAAGCACCGCTCTCCCCGCCTCTATTAGCCGAGTTTCCGCTCTTTTTGTCGCTTAAATTCACCATTTTCGCCCCTTTTTCCTCGAAAAGCCTTGACTTTTTGAAGAATGTGTGCTACAATAGAAAGATATGGTAGATAAAATTCGAAATGTAGCAATCATCGCTCACGTTGACCACGGGAAGACCACCTTGGTCGATGGACTTTTGAAACAATCCAATACTTTCCGCGATAATCAAGCCGAAATGTCGCAAACTCTGATCATGGATTCCATGGACCAAGAGCACGAGCGCGGTATCACTATTACCGCGAAACAAACCTCAGTTTTTTATAACGGCTACAAAATCAATATTATCGACACTCCGGGCCACGCCGACTTCTCCGGTGAAGTCGAGCGCACGCTCAATATGGCCGACGGCGTCCTCTTGATTGTGGACGCGCAGGAAGGGCCCATGCCTCAGACCAAGTTCGTCCTGCAAAAGGCGCTCAGTCTGAAGCTCAAACCGGTTGTCATCATCAATAAAATCGATAAGCCCGGCGCACGCATCGCCGAAGTCGAGAGCGAAATCGCTGATCTCTTTCTCGAGCTGGCCACGGACGAATCCCAGCTCAACTATCCCATCTATTACGCCATCGCTCGCGACGGCCAGGCTGGCAAGACCACGGAGCTGGACGCCGATTTGCGGGTCATTTTCGAATCCATCATTAATGATATCCCCGCGCCTAAAGTCGATCCCGCTTCAGAAAAAGGCGCCCAGCTCCTCGTTGCCGCGCTGGCCGCCGATAGCTACCTCGGCAAATACGCCATCGGCAAAATCTTTCGTGGCAGTCTGAAAAAAGGCGAAAAGGTCTCGATTCTGCATCCGAAACCGCAAGAGCGTGCCGATTCTGCGCCCGTTTCTGACGAGAATGGGGCTTACGAGGTGTCGAATGCTAAAATCGACAAACTCTTCACTTACCGCGGTTTGGGCCGCGAGGAGACCGACACTGCCGTCGCTGGCGATATTGTCGCGGTCACTGGCGTCACTGACGCCAGTATTGGCGACACTATCGCCACGCTGGGCACGAACGGCGAGGAGCCAGAAGCTTTGCCCACTATCGAGCTCGAAGCCCCCACTCTCAGTATTTATATCGGCCCGAACACTTCTCCGCTCAAGGGTCAAGAAGGCGAGTTTACTACCTCGCGCCAAATCGCCGAGCGCCTTGAACGTGAGCTCGAGACTAATATCGCTCTGAAGATCGTCCCCGATGGCCTCGGTTATAAAGTCTCTGGTCGTGGCGAACTTCATCTTTCCGTCTTGATCGAAACCATGCGCCGCGAAGGCTATGAACTGGAAACCGGCCGCCCCGAAGTCGTCTATAAAGAGATCGACGGTAAAAAATGCGAACCGGTCGAGGAGCTCACTATTGAAGTCGACCCCGAATTTGTCGGTGCCGTCTCGCAGGAGCTCGGCATCCGCAAAGCTGACCTGAAGAGCCAAGAACTCACCACTTCGGGCAGTACCCGCTTCGTTTATGAAATCACCACGGCTGCGCTCATCGGTCTGCGCAACAACCTCCTCACCGCTACTAAAGGCACTGCCATCATGTCCTCGCTACCGAACGGCTATCGCCCCGCGGAAGGGAAGTATAAGCCAGAGCGTAATGGCGCCCTCATTTCCTTCGAAAGCGGCACTAGCACCGCTTATGCGCTTGATGCCGCTCAAGCTCGCGGCACACTGTTCATCCCGCCCGGCGTCCCGGTCTATCAGGGAATGATTATCGGCCTCAGTAATAAAAAAGAGGACGTCGATATCAATATCTGTAAGGAAAAACAGCTTACTAACATGCGCACCCACGCTTCCGACGGCGCCATCCAGCTCAC
>CAZGXB010000061.1:0-3771 GCA_964529615.1 uncultured Candidatus Saccharibacteria bacterium | reverse complement strand
TGGTTTTCAGCGTATTGACGATCGAGCCGAGCGCCGGAGCCTTGGACTTTTTCGCGGCTTTCTGGCGGGGCTTGCGAATCAACTGATTGATAGTTGGCACGATAAAATTCCCTGTTTAACTTATATGCGCCGCGGAGCGTACAGCAATAGCTCTTTGGCATGAAACTCTGTCTGATATTATAACGAGTTGCTAGCGAAAAAGCAAGGGGTTTTGAGGCTTTTTTAAGATAAAATGGGAGAATTTTTGACAGTTTTTTGACTTTTTGGGCGATTTTGGGGATAATCTATTGACTTTTAGAGTAAGGTGTGCTATAATGAGAGATGGTACATTAGTAATTCATCTCAAAAGACATGGAGGTGGGAGAATGGAGATGAGATTAAAGTTAGTGCGGCCAAGACTGAAGCATAGTCGCGAGGCTGAGGCGTTTGCTCGAGAGTTCAAGGGGCGCGGCGAGACGCTACACGGTGCGGCCGGATTGGGCGAATATCCGGGGTATTATCTCGGATGGATAAAGAAGCTGGACGACGATCGGACTCGTGAGGCTGATCAGGAAAGAGTGCCAGCGGAGACGTTTTTCCTCGTGAAGGAGGTGCGGAATCCGCGGCGCCCCGGCGGTAAGTTGGAGAAAATCATCGGTATCGTCAACATCCGCCTAGAGCTGAATAACAAGCTAAGGCTGTATGGCGGACACATCGGCTACAGCATCCGAGCGACTGAGCGCAGGCACGGCTACGGCAAAATTATGCTGTATCTGGCGCTGAAATTCTGCGCCGAACGCCAGATGGAGGCGGTCCGAATCGACTGCGATAGCAATAATTTGGCTTCGGAGCGAACGATCCTGGCGCTGGGCGGCAAGCTACTAGACCAGGGCTGGATGCCAGTATCCGAGACACAGCCGACGCATGGTGCACTCCGAGGTGGTCAACGCGATGCGGAACGACTTGCCTTCATTAAGAAATTCGTGATCTCTCCGCAGGAAGCTGTCGAGAGCTACGCGGCAAAATACTCGGGGCTGGTCGAATGGCCGCCGGAAGTTTAAGAGAAATACCTGGGCTGCGGCCTGGGTTTTCCTTTGGTTTAATTCTTAGCTTACGGAATTTCTTGTAATAATATGAATAGCTATTTGTTTGTATTCTGCTATATTACTATTTCTCGCTTCTCCGAGAGAGACCCACTCGACAGCCTGTCTTTACGGGTGTCTCGTTCCTCGCCTTCAGCTTGAAGGCTCTTTTAGTCTCTCTCGCAGAAGGAGAAATAGTAATATGGTAGGCTATAACTAATTGGGCAGCACATTATTACAATAAAGGCGTGGGCTATGATCTCGAACCAAAGGAATGCTTGTTTTCTGTGTCAGTGTATAGTGCAGTGGAAATACCAGAATGCAACTGTACCGAGGCTGCGGGGGACGGCGAAAGCATCGTAGCGATAGTTGCTATTCAAGGGATATATGTCTGAGGTATCGAAGTACAGGTAGTAGGCGCGCCGAATATCTGAATGGCTCATCCGAGACCAATTGTTGCCGTTAGCGCCAGCGTACCTTAAGGTGCCATAATATACATAGACATACCCGCTCCGCACATAGTATCGTGGGCTTATGGCTATGACTATATAGTATGTTTTCATAAAGTAATACAAAAAGCTTGGGTTTTGTCGCTTACGTTTTTTAAAAACGTAAGCGACCTAAATACATCTCTTTCCGACGCTGCAACTCAGCCGACGCAACCAAAACCAATACTATATACAAACATAAACTCTAACCTACTTATACTATGTGCGGAGCGGGGTAATTTATGCTAACTATGGGGCTTTGAGACATGCTGGCGTCGATGGCAATGGCTGGTCACAGGTTGGTCTATCAGATGGCCGACATGCCTATTTCCTCGGCTTCAACAGCTCCGATGTCGGCCTCCTGAATGCCAATCTTCGATACTATGCTTTGCTTGGCCGGCGAGATAATTGACAAAACGAGACGGGGAAAGCACTATAGCGAGCGCTACCGCTTGATGGAAGGATGTCGGAGCCACTAAAGTCGAAGTAATAGACATACGGGGCAACTGAGTAGCCGACCTTAGACCATCCGTAGCCACTGACACCAGTGTACTTCAAGGCGTCATGGTCCATAGCGATATACCCGCTCCGCACATAGATATAGTGGGAAAGAGGTAATGTAGTGCGTGATATGCAGGAGCCGAAAAAGAGGAAAAGAGTCCAGAAACCCCCAGAAGATCACTCGACTGGGGGTTTCGCACTAAGCGCGATAGGCTATTTTTTAGCTTTCTGGGCAGTTTTAGTGGCTTTAGCAGCCTTATCCGATGCTCCAGATTTAGCCTTGTCGGCCTTGTCCGATTTGTCGCTTTTAGCGGCTTTGGCAGGCTTCTTTGAAGCATGCGCTTGATTAGCCGAGACGATGAGTTCCATGGTCTTGTCGATAATCATGCGATTATGGATGTCCTGGCGCACCTCGGGTTTCTTGAGGTTGGCGAGGGCTTCTTTGGAATTTTTATAGACATCTTTGAGCTCGGCAACTTTGGCATCGACCTCAGCCGGATCGACTTGGACATTCTCCTCGCGGGCCAAAACTTGCAGGACGAGCGAGGCTTTCACCCGCGCTTCAGCCAGCTCACGCGCAGCCTTTTCCCATTCTTCGGGAGTCTGGCCGGTGCGCTCGAGGTATTGCTCGAAGTTCAGGCCATGCGAAGCAGCATTACGCACGACATCATCATGGATGAAACGCAGTTGGTCGCCAATCAGAATTTCCGGCGCAGCCACCTTCGACTTCTCGACCAGCTCTTTCATCAAATCATCGCGATATTGATCGAGGACGCGGTGCTGATTTTGGGCCTCGAGGTTTTTCTTAATGTCGGCCTTGAGGTCGGCAATAGTATCAAATTTACCGCATTTGTGTGCCAATTCGTCGTCGGCCTGGGGCTTCACTACCTCATTCACCTGCTTGACCAGCGTCTCGAAGACGACTTTTTGGCCGGCCAGCGATTTCTCGGGGTAATCCTTGGGGAAAGTCAGCTCAAGATCGAACTTATCGCCCGAAGCGTGCCCGACGATTCCCTCTTCGAAGCCTGGAATGAACTGATGCGAGCCGAGGACGAGATGATGATCCTTGGCCTTGCCGCCGGGGAATTCTTTGCCATCTTTCTTGCCGACGAAGTCAATAATCACTTCATCGCCCTCCGCCGCAGCGCGCTTCACGACTTTGTGCTCGGCGTAAGCGTTGATAATGTTGTCCAGAATTTCTTGGACGTCTTTTTCGTCAGCGGCCACCGGTTCCATTTTAGCCTGTAATTTGCGATAGTCGGCAAGCTTGACTTCGGGTAAAATTTGGGCCGAAACAGTGTATTCCGCGGTATCGTCCGGGACGTATTTCGTCACATTGACATTCTCGATCGCGATGGGTTGGCACTTGGCGTCAGCGAAAGCCGCTGGCATATTAGCGCGAATCGCGAGGTCGAGCGCGGTGTCGGAAATTTGATTAGGGTCGAGCTGCTTCTCGGCCAGCGAGAGAGGAGCTTTGCCCTTGCGAAAACCTTGGACTTTCAGATTCTCGGCTAATTGTTGAACGGCTTGGGTGCGCGCCTTCTTGAGCGCGGCAGCATCCAGCACGACATTAAGTTCTACCTTAGTGTCAGATATTTTCTTGGTTGTAGTCTTCATAGCTATTATTATAGCACAGATTAGGAGAAAATGCGGTCGAGATAGAGTAAGTAAACATCCACCGGCCTAGCCGGTGGCTTTTCTTATGCGGGCAAAGCCCTTAC
>CAZGXB010000060.1:0-3825 GCA_964529615.1 uncultured Candidatus Saccharibacteria bacterium | reverse complement strand
ACGCTACCAAGATAAGTTGCTCCTAGTTGTTGCATGAAAGGGGAGGTTGACAAATAGTGATATGGTAGTACATAGCTAATTAGACATCTCATCATTACAACAAAGTCGTAGGCTAAGATCTCAAACCAAAGGTAATCTTGTTCCTATCAGTAGGGAGTGCAGTAGAAATACTAGAATGCGACTGTACCGACGCTGCAACCCAACCGACACAACCAAAACCAATACTACATACAAGTATATCCTCTTTCTTACCATACTATGTGCGGAGCGGGTACGTCACTATGACTCATGGCACTATACGATATGTTGGTGTTGCTGGACCCAACTGGTCTCATACAACGCTTCCTACTGCTAAAAATTCGTACAACCTCAATTATTACGAATCTGGCGTTAACTCTTCGAACATAGATGATCGCTATCATGCTTTCTATGTCTGGTGCAGCATCGGAAAAATTATGTTTTGAGACCTTGAAGAAAGAAAATAGGCGATAACGGACACTGAGCTACATCTTGCAATTGGGTACTTTATAATTGGAAAACTAATGATTTGGCTTATTATTTAATAATTACTAACTAATCTTAAATTCTCTTCGTATCGCCTCAATAATAAGCCTCGTTAGTTCATTTCGCATGAGATCAGTATCTTGGTATATCTTATTAGCATTTTTAAGTTTACCACTTACATTAATGCTCAATGTATCACCGTCTATAGACAAAGATTCTCCAGTGTGCATCGAAGAAAAATGTGCCATTTGGCACAATGCACGATAAATTTCATCTACGCCGCTATTTCCGCTATTTTTAGCATAATTTTCGCACAACGTGCTCATTCTCGCTTTTACCCATTTTTTCTTTTTCTCATTATATTCACCTATTCTACCGTGTTCTATGAAAAAATTACAAAATCCATGAAATAATTCTTGCCTAAGATGAAAGATAGAAAACATATACTCTAAACTAACGAGAATTTCAAAAATCTGCCTACAAATTAAACCCAAACAAGCAGATTCTCCTGCTTCTATTAAAACATCAATAGATCTATTTGCGGCCGCAACTTGACCAATCATAGGACATACGAAGAGAGACACCTCATAAAGAGACTTACCCTTCGGAAATCTAGCTTTTAAAGACATCATTGCATTAACCGTGATATCTTCGAGTTCTTTATACTGAGTATTATTTTTAGTCATAGTTCCTTCATCACCTCATTTGCTTAATAATATCATGTTTCAGGCATTAGTTGAGTATCCGCCTCGGTAAGGCGTCTCTTTGCTATTTCACCTGAAATATAGGGGATTTGATTTAGCGTGCTGACTTTCAGTCGTGGTCTAAATTGCGTCGAGCAGTGCCAGTATCATTCTTGGGAATAATTTTATATCGCAGAATATTTTAACTTAACTTAAGATACTGGAATCTATAAGATTAAAAGCTGCGAGATTGCTCGTAGCTTTTTCTTTTTGATAGATTTAATTTCTGTAGCTCGGCTATGTATCCCTCGGTCGATAACAACAACCGTGTCTTACTTACGCCGTCCTGCTTATACCCAAAGCGGGGGCGGGGAAAGCATCACAGCGGTCGCCGTAGCCCGATGCAGCGACGCCGGAGACGTTGAAATAGATAACGTAAGCCTGTCGCACATCCGTGTGGCTCGTATCCGACCAGCCGTCACCATTAATGCCGGCGAGCCCCAAGGTACCATAGCGAGCGCCTATGTTTCCGCTCCGCACATAGTATAGTGGGAGAGAGGTAATTATGAAGACAATGATGAGGTATTGAGAGGGCTAATAGAGGCAGAACTGCTGGCGTAGGGCGAGGGCGCGGTCGATTTCGGTGGAGCGCTCAGGGGAGAAAAAGCGCTGGTAGTATTTATGGTCCACACGGTCTTTGTAAGAATGGTTGCTGAGATGCTCCGGCGAAAGGATGTGATGGCAGCAGTAATAATCCGGCGAATAGGCCGATTCGAGATAATTCTCGAGGAAGATTTGGGCGCGAGCGACGGCGTTCGCGGCGTCTTGCTTAGACAGCTCGGCCAGCTCAAGTTCGGTGCGTAGATGGCGCTGTTGGCGCCGAGTTTGGCTGTGCGCCAGAACCCGCCGCCAGAGTGGACGAGCCCCATTAGAACGCTCAAATTCCTTTAGTGCGGACAGAGCAGCGGTCGATTCGACGGTAGCAGCATGAAAATCGCGCTGGGTGAGACGGATCTCTTGCTCGGCTTCGAGGATGGAATCAACGATCTTGAGACTGAGAGCTTGGTCGAGATAGGCGTCGCGCGTACTAGCAGAGGAAACTTGCGCTGCATCGAGCAGGCGGGCAATGAAATGTTTGTCGCCTTCATAGGCATCGTTCAGAACTTCACCCTCGGCGCTGATGACGCGGCTGGTCTGGCCTTCGGGGCTGGTGAAATCTTGGCTGAGAGCGGAGAGCAGCTGGAGATATTCGCGGGCGGCATCCGCCGGAGTGAGGTCGGGCGGAGGAGCGGCG
This sequence comes from uncultured Candidatus Saccharibacteria bacterium, assembly GCA_964529615.1. Classification (GTDB taxonomy): domain Bacteria; phylum Patescibacteriota; class Saccharimonadia; order Saccharimonadales; family Saccharimonadaceae; genus Nanosyncoccus. Next base: position 1,344 of record CAZGXB010000060.1, on the reverse strand, counting down.
ACGGAAGTGTTGGATTGGTGTGATGAATCTTGGCCCATGTGGCATCTCCTCTATGGTTAATATTGGGTGCCAACAAAAACGAAGCACCGCGAGTGTACTAAACTCATCTTACAGACAGACTTTCGCCCGACCGCTGCGATGCTTCGTATATCAGGGCAAAACAATGCGAAAAATCACACTGCGGAGTTTGTCTGTAAAATAAAATGAATTTAGTACATTACCATTATAACACAGCCGAAAAAATACCCCGACCATATTACGGTCAAGGCATTTTTGAAAAAGGTGCGCTGCGCTAATCCGGGATTTTACAATCAAACCGAGCGAAATACTGCCAAAGCAAGCGCAGATGCAGGACGCAATTAGCGCGGCACTGATAGCCAAACGACGGGTTCGGATCCGGCGAAAGACGAATAATGCTCGCCGAGGCGCGAGAATCGGAGTCGTTACTGGGTAAGGCCTGAATGCTCTGATAGAGGCACTCCTCGAGCGCGGTGCGATTCTCTACCAGCTGCGCGAGATAGACCGAGCGCAAACCCGGAACGAAATGCGAATCGTCATAAAACCAGGCGTCGCGCAGGCTAACGCATGGATAGGCCAGACGCAGGAGATAGGTCAGCTCACGCATCTCGTAGGAAGCGTGGTGATAAGCCTGCTGCAGGCTTTTATCAACCTCTTTTTCTCGCTCTTCGAGGGTGGCCAGTTGCGCCTGAAAGCGCTTCTGGTGGAGCCGGCGACCAAAAGCCGAATAACGACTAAACCCACGATGCAATGCGATGCGTTCACCGGCGATTTTGCCATAATCACGCTCGCTCTGCAATGACTGATCCTCACAACCGTACAGCGCCGCTAAACACGCGACGATGCGACTCGCGAGATAGAGATTGTAGCCATTTGCAAGATAGTGATTGAGCCCCTGCTCATCAGTTTCTCCTTTGCGCCTCAAGAGAAGCCAGTCCGAGTAGTGCTGATGACTAATTCGCGCCTCACCCAAGAGATACTCGATAGCGCGCATCACGACGCCCTGTGGAAAAGTCTTGGCGGCAGCTTCTTGATCCGCGAAATTTTGGCTCAATTCCTCGAGCAGATCAAGGTAGTCATGCATATTTTCCGGAAAGCTACGGGCATCGATTTTACCCTGAATTTCTTTCGGCGTTAATAGTTTAACGTACATTTTTCATTCCCCCTTTTGGTTTTGCCATGAGACTTAGGTCGTCAAAATCTAGACCGTCCGACGGCTATGATTCTATTGTAGCACAGGTGATGATTTTTGTCAATAGTAATAATGCTTTTGGTTCAATGTAACAAAAAGGAACAATTCCAGTAGAATAGTAGTTGAGTACAAAC
>CAZGXB010000059.1:0-4167 GCA_964529615.1 uncultured Candidatus Saccharibacteria bacterium | reverse complement strand
TTCTATAATGTAGATAACTACTTATTCTACTGTTCTGGATTGTTACACTAAGCCCCCGTCGCTTCATTACCTTTTAGCTCATTTTTCCTCCCCTCTTCCCCCAAATATGCTATAATCAAACAAACTAAGTGAGGTATAATTATGGAATCATCCGACCAAACCACCCCTGCGACCACGACGCAAGCGCCCGAAACCGAAACCCCCGAGTCGCCCGTCCCTAGCAGCTCTTTCGACGTCTTCCACTGGGCCAACGAAATCGACGAAGTGAAAAACAACGTCTCCGTCGAGCTCTTCCTCTTCAACAAGAATTACACGCCTTATAAAGTCCGCTATTCCGATGCGCTCACCGCCAGCGTCAAGGCACTTTTCATGCAAGAAGCCACGGCCTACATCATCAAAGAAGCCGACAAAGGCCTCGAGTGCCGCGAATACGAAAAAGCCGACGGTGAGGACAAAGTCATCTATCGCACCAAGCTCAGCAACGTCGGCCGCGCCGAAACCCTCATCCACCTCATCGAGCACGAATATAAGACTATCGACTCTTTCCTCGACCACGCCGACGAATTTAAGAAAGTCAAAGGCGTCATCGCCCGCTTCACCTATCCCGGTCCCGACGGTGACGGCCAAAAATCTTTCTATATCGCGAAAGGCATTTCGCCTTCTGCCGCACTCAAAGGCGGCTCGTCTTGGGAGCTAAACGGCGAAAGCTTCGAGCCTTTCTCCGCCGAAGTCGCCCTGAAAATGCCCGACGATAACCAAGTCGCCATCATCGACGACACCATCGTCATTTTCAACCAAAAGAAGTTTGAAAACCTTTTCCAATACGATTATAAATCGCAGGTCATCGCCGATTCGAAGGCCAAAGAACTCGCCGAGAAGTACAAGCTTTCCTTCGCCGAAGGCCTGACGCTTAATTCCCTCCTTCAGGATCGCAAACCCCTCATCAAAAAGCTCCAATCTCTCGACATCGCCGAAGAAATGCCCCAAGATAAACTGATTGACTATGCCGACGAAATGCAGCTCGAACTCATGACCGATGACGATGGCTCGATTATCATCATGGATGATAAAGATCTTACCATGTTCGTCAACCTCCTCGCCGAAGATTACTTCGTCTCCCCGGTGAACGGTCGTCGCTACGAAATCAAATCCAAAAAACTCCTCTCCGAACCCGAAGGTGAACCGCCCCGAGGATAATGAGCGAAAAGAAAGTAAGACTTTCTTTTCCGAGTGACACAGGGGTGGAAGTGGCAATAGTCACGCAACCGCCCCGAGGACAAAGCGTGACGAGCACTGGATAGAATAATATCGGACGGGGAAAGCATTACGTCGACGACTATTCGAAAGGCTAACCTCCAAGCTATTAGAGTACAGAAACCAAGCGAAAACTATTGCTACCTAGGAAGATAATACGGCTGTATCACATTACTCCCCAAAATCTCCGCGTATGTCTGAAACACCACTGTCTCCAGCCCCAACATCGACAGAGTATGATAGAAATCCTGCCGCAATTCACTCACCAATTCCCCCTCCAACATTTCCGCTTCAAGCTTGATGAAATCTCCGTCAATCCCCTCCACTTTATCCAGATAAATCACCGTTTTCTCGTCCAACTCAACCTCACGCCGCTGTCGACTCACTTCCGCTATCTTCTGAAATCCCAGCTGGTGCACAATCCCGGTCGCGCTCATATAATCTTCCACCGCTGTCCGGAAAACGTAGTCTAGCCCACTGTCCTCAATGTGCCGTTTCAGCGCCAACGAATACTGCGGCGACCGATTCACCGCTTGCATCTCCGTCCGCAGAATCATCCGCGGGAAATTCATCCCCGGCTGGAACTCTCGCGGCACATAAATCCGCTCATGCTGCCAACGCGTCGGCGTCAACTCTTGCCCAATTTCCGCCAAACGTCGCTCGAAATCCTTTCGATCCTCCAGCTTACTTTTCACGATCATCTTCTTCATTACTATTAATTATATCATGTATCATACTTGTGCTTGCCTATTATCCCGTCTTTTGTTAAAATCCCCCTAAGAATCAAGTTTACGAGTTAATTTTTCGCGCAGAATTCTGAGCCCCGAGCATCAGAATTCTCCAAAGGAGTTCGCATGCACAAAGTCAAATTATTCATTTTTAGCCTCTTTCTTAGTTTTGGCTTAAGCGTCTCCGCTATGCTGCTTCATGCCGCTCCGGCTTCCGCGACTAGCGTCAACGATTCCGCACCTGCCTCAGTCTCGTCCTTAGCCGAACTCGAAACCGCTATTTCGCGCATCACTTCCTTCGCCGAATACCAAACCTACGCTGCCGCACCAGATTCCACCGCCCTGCCCTTCTCTAAAGAATACGCGCATCTCCGTTCCCTCGTCACCGAAATGACCGCCATACGCGATCAATATTCCGCCGTCGCCTCCAGTGCCAGCGCCTGGAAAATCTCCTATCTCATCGAATACAGCAGCGAAGCTCTCCGCGGCTGCGAATACATTTTCGGTATCAAACGCGCCGCAGCCCAAGCCGCCCAGAATTCCGTCAATAGTCCCTCTGTCGCGTCTTCAAACCCAGATACCACTTCAATTCCAGCCTCATCCAGCGCTCCCGCCGCTTCCTCCTCAAATTCCAATCAGCGAAATTCTGTCCAGAGTTCCACCCCCGCTCCCACCACTATCGCCGCCAACTCCCTGACCTCTTCCACCTATGATGCAGTGTCCACCGCTTCTACCCCTTCCGCCTCAGAGAACCAGTCTTCCGACGAAGCCCTCGACAGCTCTCCCCTCTCCGCGAACTCAGCAGCCGACCCCGATCAGTCTCAATCCACCCCAGATTCAGAAGCCGCATCCGATAATGCCGCCTTGGCTTCGGCCGCCGCCCACGCCACCACTGCCTTCTCCGGCGCCTGCGCTCTGCTCTATACTAAGCGCCGCCTCAGCTAGCCCAAGCCGCCAAAAACCGCCCCGTAGGGCGGTTTTCCAAATCTAACTCAAATCTAGCTCTATTCAAAATTTCGCTAGACCATAGATTATTTTCGCTTCAGCGGACTATAAGCATAGCGCTTTGCCATCACTAAGGCTCCCAGCACACCTGCCAGTCCCGCAATCCCCGCAACCGCCAAGACCACGACACTAGCTGATTTATCCTCTTGGTTCTGTTCACCCGTATCGGGCACACCGAGTTTCTTCACCGGAGCCGTTTCCGCGATTCCACTAAGATCTACTGAGAAATTAGCATTCACAAGTTTTGCCCGCGCGACCAATTCCGCATAAGCTTTTACCATCAAGTCATTATCGTCACTAACGACATGGCCACCGGCATAAGTTTCAACGTGTTGATGAGCCTCAGCGTACGCAAAGACTAAGGTACCAGGAGTATACCAATCGTCAATACCGTACTTCTGCGCATAACTACTATTTGACAAAATTGTATATAATTCACTAGCAGTCATTTGGTCAGTATTCTTATCTGAAAGGTTGAGCTGACGAACTACATTTTGCGAAAAAGATAACCAATGCACGAATGGACCAATTAAACCATTAATTTCCTCCGCATATTATTCATCAGTTTTATAACGCGCATCCGCAACTGCCTTGTCTAACAAATCTTGATATGGTTCCGCAGCCAAGGCTTCATCTGCATCCGTCGGCGTCTCCCCGCCCGCTCCGAAAATCTTATTTTGCAATAATCCCACTACTTGCCATTTTAGGCTAGGGCCTCCACATCCATCAAACCATGGATTGTTATACATCGCTGCACAGATCTCACCCGTAATTTGCCGGAGGGCAAATGGAACATCTTTCCATAACTTAAACCCCTCAATTTGATTATCCGTTGCATTAATTGCAAGCGTGAGAGCTTCAACTTTTTGTTCTATACTGAGATTCTTAACCGAATCATACGCCTCATCATAATACTTCTGATAATCCCCTTCCGCTGCCATCGTCGTACCCGCCATCCCCACGACGCCCACAACTGCCGCCATCACTGGTAGCAAAAACTTTGCAATTTTACCCATGTTGGTTTCCTTTTTATTTTTTGTTTATACGTGACCTTCGTATTACCCCTATGATACCATCCCCGCCTCATCGTCGTCAAGCATTTTCTTCCCCTTCCGCGCTTGATTCGTGTAGGATTAACAAACATATGAGAATTATTTAGTAGCCTGTTTATGCTTGTATT
>CAZGXB010000058.1:0-4178 GCA_964529615.1 uncultured Candidatus Saccharibacteria bacterium | reverse complement strand
GGAGAAATAGTAATAAACCTTAGAATACAGTAATTAATCATTATCTCTACTTCAACATACCCCTAGCGCAATCCCCCCATACATGGTATAATAGCACTATGAAAATCCTCGCAATCGAATCTTCTTGCGACGAAACCGCCGCCGCCGTCATCGAAAACGGCACTGAAATCCTCAGCAACGTGGTCGTTTCTCAAGTTGACATTTTCGCAGCTTATGGTGGAGTAATCCCCGAAGTCGCCGCCCGTTCCCACCTCGAAGCCATTTTACCCGTCATTCATCAAGCCCTCATCGAGGCCGGCATCACCAAACACAGCTCAGCTTTCCTCTCTCGCAATCCCCAATTACGCCAGAAACTTCCCCAAAATCCCCTCCCGGAATCCCCGAATGCCGACATCGACGCCATCGCCGTCACCCACACCCCCGGCCTCGTCGGTTCCCTCCTCATCGGCACCCTCACCGCCCGCACCCTAGCCATCCTCTGGGACAAACCCCTCTACGCCGTCCACCACCTCAAATCCCACATCTACGCCAACTGGCTTCGCATTAACAACGATCAAGCCAGTTTCTCGCCAGTTTTTTCCTTACTTTCCCTTGTCATCTCCGGCGGCCACACCCAAATCATCTACATGCCCACCCATAATCAATTCGACATCATCGGCACCACTCGCGACGACGCCATCGGCGAATGCTTTGACAAAGTCGCCAAAATCCTCGGCCTTCCCTACCCCGGTGGACCTGCCATTGCCGCTTGTGCTAAACACGGCAATCCCGAAGCCTATCACCTCCCCCACCCCAAGGTTCCCGGTCTCGATTTTTCCTTCTCTGGACTCAAGACAGCCGTTCTCCGCGCTGTCCAATCCGCTTGCGCTCTCCCTATCACCACCCCTTCCCACGAGCTCAAAACCCACCTCTCCGACGCCCAGAAGGCCGATTTTGCTGCTTCCTTCCAGTCCACCGCCTGCGATATTCTCCTGGAAAAGCTAGAAGTTGCGCTAGAAGAGCATCCAGAGGCTCGCTCGCTGGTTTTTGCCGGCGGGGTAAGCGCAAACCAGCTTTTGCGCGCAAAGGCCAGAGAGCGTTTCCTAGATGCCTCAGACGCCAATTCGCCACTTTCGCTTTATTTCCCCACACCCCAATTCACCGGAGACAACGCTGCCATGGTTGGTGCCGCCGCTTATTACGAAATCCTCTCCGGCGCCAAGCCTACCAACCCCTATAATCTCGACATCGCTCCCCGTACTCCCCTCGCTACCTCTTGACAAATTCTCCCCACCCCTATACAATACATTTCAGACTCTGTGATAAATATTGACCACGCCATATTCAATCAGCAAGCATAATATGGTAGCCAAGACCTTATCCTGAGATTGCCGCTCCTTCCGCGGGAAATCAGTGGATTTCCTGCTTCCGGAGTTGTTAAAATCGCTCTAATCGAACAAATATCTCTGGTCCAGATGATCGAGGTGGCTCAGAGGCTCGAACTGACGTTCGATTCAGAGCAGAAAGGAAGTGATAGCAATAGGAAAATTTCGAAATTTAACTTCAGTTGCACCAATCTATCGTGTGCGCAGCCCGACTCCTCTCCCTTCACAATAAGGTGTCCTTTTTATAAAAAGTGCTTTGGAGAGAGAAAAAATAGAGGCTTAAAACCTCTATGCGAATTTGGAAGTTGTTATGTATTCAGGGGGCGACACTCGCCCCCCCAAAAAAATCCTATTATAGTATCCCCAGGCCTCTTCGGAGGCCGTTTTTCATGCCCTATTCCCCCTCCTGCATACTCTTTCCTACCCCGTTCTCCCGCAAAATGCTATAATCATCATATGAAACAGCATTTCTTACAATCACCCGCCTGGGAAAAGTACCAACAGCTCGAAGGTTATACTACTTATCGCCTCTCTGGCGACGATTTTTCCGCCCTCCTCATCGAGCATTCCACTCCCCTCGGCAAATACCTCTTCTGTCCTTATGGCCCCACCGTGAAATCCGCCGCTTCCCTGCCCGCCGCCCTCTCTGCGCTTCAAAAATTCGCCCGCGCGCATGGCGCCTTCTTCCTCCGTATCGAGCCAACTTTTCCCCTCTCGTCGGACGATATTCGCTCCTTCCATCTCGTGAAATCCCACGATCTCGACCCCGCCCACACCTGGATTCTCGACCTCACCACTCCCGAATCAGACCTTCTAGATGACATTGATAAAGAAAAGCGTCGCCTCTGGCGTATCCGCGAGCGCAAGGGTGTCACCCTCCGCCATACCACAGATCCCTCTGAAACCACTATCCTCACTGATCTCCTCGCCGCCGTCACTGATAAAAACCATTTCACCGCCCAAACCGCTTCCCATCTCAAAAACCAGCTCAAATCCGGCTTCGCCACCCTCTATATCGCCGAATTCGAGCATAAACCCATTGCTGCCGCCCTCGTCTATGATCATTCTGGCACTCGTTTTTATGCCCACGCCGCCGCCGACTATGAACATCGCAAGCTTTCCGCCGGCGCCACTCTCGTCATCCAAATGATTCTCGACGCTAAGTCCACCGGAGCCAACGCTTTCGATTTCTGGGGTATCACCCCGTCTGACGACCCTCATCACCCCTGGTACGGTTTCACCAAGTTCAAAAAATCCTTTGGCGGCCACGCCGTCGATTACGCCGGCACTTGGGATCTTCCCCTCCAGCCTCTCCGCTACAAGCTCTACCAGTTCGTCCGCCGCCTCAATCGCCTTCAGCGCCTTAATCATCAGAATCACTCCCGTCGCCCCGATCGCTCCTGATTCCCTTCCCTTGCCTCCCCTTCCCTTGCCTCCCCTCCCCTTCCCTCCTCTTTACCTTCCTTTCCGTTCCATCCCCTTCCTTCCTCCTATCTCTCGTCCACCCCACAGCCCCACTCGGGGCTATTTTTCTGCCTATTTCCCCGTTAAACATTACATTCTGTATTTGCGCTCCACCCCAGTGCGAAACAAAAAAACTCCGTCCATCCTAGACCGAGCCAAAATCAAAGACCAAAAGACCAAAAACCAAAATCATCAATCAAGAAAATCCACCAAGCCTCACATACAAGCACAAAGACTAACACGTGAAAACGCTTGACACATTCCCCTCCCTTAGGACATTACGTCCCACCAAATTGTGCAGCATCTTATCTGTAAACCTCCCCCTTTAGCCTTCAGATTAAAACACAAACCATTGACATAATCAACGGCCGCTTAATCCTTCCAGGCATTTCACAAATACTAAAGATACCACCTCCGAATCACATTTCGTAATTCGCTACCCCTATTATACCGAACAAAAGGGAACTAAGCAATACCTTTTCCCAACTTTCTCCATCTCAAATATCTTACGCATCCACACTATAATTTCAAACACTACCTCTATCCAACTATACTATGTGCGGAGCGGGAGCATCAATCCTCAAACTAGCAATTTCAAGGATCTAGGCATCATCGGCACCGGCTGGACAAGCAGACAAAGCTCAGATATAAAGATTGCCTTTTATTTCGACTTTGGCGATACAACAGTACATCCCTCTAATGGTAATCTTCACTCCATTGCTTTCCCCCGTCCACCTTTCTACAATAGAAAGCAATCCACCTCACAGCAAAAAATCAACATAACCCACGACGAAAATACCAACCTGCCTCATAACCAGACACATCAATCCACCTCACCACAAGAGGGAACGACAAGCTCAAGCATCCCCATTTTCCCCTCGAATCCACCGGCACCAGACGAGGAAAGCATTATAACGACTGAAATTCGCCGACGAAACCGTCTGGTCTCCCCCAAAGAAGAGGTACAAAACAAGCGGCGGCTCAGCATAGTCAACACTCCCAGACCACACATAACCCCACGTTCCGCCATATTCCAAATATCCCGACATCGGATACATATACCCGCTCCGCACATAGTATAGTAGGGAAAAGGCTATGCTTGTATGTCATGCTCGTACCCATGCTTAACACCGACGGCGAAAGCAGCATGTCGATTAGCATATCCTACGGCATTAACATTGCTCACATAAATGTCTAAGTCATAAGCCGAATCGCCATTTTGAAACGCCAAATTGGAGCAATTCCGCCCATTACCCCCAGCTCGCCAAATCACCGCAGACGACGGATCAACCAACCCGCTCCGCACATAGTATAGTGAAGTAAAGGCAATGATTTATAGTCCCAACTTGT
>CAZGXB010000057.1:0-4238 GCA_964529615.1 uncultured Candidatus Saccharibacteria bacterium | reverse complement strand
CAATACAAGCATAAACAGGCTACTAAATAATTCTCATATGTTTGTTAATCCTACAAAAATCGCCCCACCCCTGTTCATCTAACTCTATTTTAGCGTCTTTCTAGCATTTTTGCTTTTTTCAAAACTCGCGCCTGTTCTTTCCGCGCATCTTTCGCCGCCGCCAAAAACACCGTTCTAGCTTTTTTAGACATCTCAGGCTGAGCCAAATCATTTAAAGTCGGCCGCTTTATCATCAAAAAAGTTTTAATTTTATTCATAATATTGATCTTCCTAATTCATCTTTATTATACTCAATTTTGACAAAACTATCAATATCCTTCACCATAACACCAAAATAAACTTGTTTAATTCTATTTTTCTGATCTTTAACCACCAAATCAACCGATACTTTCCCCCCAAACTTTTCACCCACCGTTTTCATATTTTCAATCGTTTTATAATACGATTCTATAAAGCCCTTCATATCTATTGCTCGATGCTCAACCTTTTCCCTGGCTTTTGTGTATCGCCAAGCAACCTTTGGTTCCTGATAGATATAAATCATTTTCACATCATAACCATGAGACAGAGCCCGTCCTATATTCTGCACCGCTGACTTACCACCAAAAGTCCCATCCATAATAAAATCATACCCGCCCTTCACCACCATATCAAAGGTTCGGCTCAGCAACATCGACGCTCCAGCTCGATACTTATCTGCTTGCTGCGGAGTATAGGTATCAATTTGGCTCGCAATTTCGTCCATATCTAGCCTAATCACTTTGATTTTTAAATTCGAGATTAAGCCTTTTGTCAGTTCAGTTTTCCCTGATCCTGGCAAACCTGCCAGGAAAATCGCCGTTGGTTTCAAAGATTTTTCTACCCCCGATTGTCGAATTATCTGCCGCGCAAAACTTTTCTTATGATCTTTTGCCCATTTTATTGCGTCGTTCTTCTCCATACCCTACTTCATCGCCTTGACAAACGCGTCGAACAGCGGATGCACGTTCAGTGGCCGACTCCGAAATTCCGGATGTGCTTGCGTCGCCACGAAGAATTTTTGCTCCTTCCCTTCGACGAATTCCACCAGCTTCCCGTCCGGCGACGTCCCGGTCACGATCAGCCCGCCCTGCTCAATTTCCGGCAAAAATTTCTGATTCACTTCGTAGCGATGCCGATGTCGCTCAATTACGTCGCCCTCGCCATAGATCTTCGCCACCTTACTACCTTTTTTCAATTTCGCCGGATAATCACCGAGGCGCATCGTTCCGCCGGTCGATTCCTTCCCCTGTTGTCCTTCCATGATATAAATCACATTTTCACCTTCCCCCGCGCCAAACTCTTCACTCCCAGCGTGTTTCATCCCGCCTCGGCGCGCCGCCGCCACGCACGCCATCTGCATTCCCAAGCATAATCCCAAATACGGCACATCATTCTCCAGTGCATATTCTGCCGCCCGAATCTTCCCCTCCGCACCCCGCGCGCCAAATCCCCCCGGTACCACAATCCCATCCACTGCCGCCAACTCCTTCTCCGTCAGCTTCTCCGCATCCAGCCATTCGATTTCCAGGTTCACCTTCTCCCACGCTGCCGCCGCCTTGAGCGCCTCTGTCACACAAATGTAAGCGTCTTCATTCCCCACATACTTCGCAATCAATCCGACTTTCACCGTCTTCGCCCACTTCTTCCCCCGTAGCCGCGAAAACTCTTGCCACCGAGCCATATCCGGCTCGGTGTCGGTACCGACAAATCGATTTAAAATCTCCAGCACCCCCGATTTCAGGACATTAAACGGCACATCATACACACTTTCAATATCCGGCAAATTCAACACTGCCTCGCTCGGAATCCCCGAAAACGCCGCAATTTTCTCACAAATCGCCCGTGGCGCTGGCCGCTCCGTCCGACACACCACCACATCTGGAATAATCCCAAACCCGCGCAAATCTTTCAGCGCGTTTTGCGCCGGCTTCGTTTTCAGCTCCTTCGAAGTATTAATCCACGGCACATACACCACATGTACGTACAAACAATTTTCCCGCCCCACCCGATTCGCAAACAACCGGATCGCCTCGATGAAACTCAAACCTTCATAATCCCCCACTGTACCGCCAATTTCCACGATGTGAATTTCGCTCCCGGCGCTCGCTCGGGCAAGCTTCTCCTGCACCAGATCCGTGAAATGCGGCACCATCTGCACTGTCTTCCCATGGAACCCGCCGCTCCGCTCCTTCTCGATCAATTCCCGGTACAGCGCACCCGACAGTACGCTCGAAAACTGATTCGTCTCGAAATCCAAAAATCGCTCATAATGCCCCAAATCTAGATCGGTCTCTTTCCCGTCGTGCGTGACGAAACATTCCCCGTGCTCCACCGGGTTCAAGAGCCCCGCATCCACGTTCAGATACGGATCGCACTTCTGGATCGAAACCTTAAATCCCTTCGCCTTCAGGATCGCCCCGATCGACGCCGCCGTAATCCCTTTCCCCACTCCCGACAGCACCCCACCCGTCACGAAGATATATTTCGGCATCGTTGCCGGCTTCCCTAGCTTAGTATCGCTAGCTTTGCCTTGTGTTTTGCTCGCGTTTTTCGTATTTTTTACATTTTTTGTCTCTCGCTGCATCGGGCACCTCCTTCAATTTATTCTGCCCACACTACTACTTTTATCATAGCACAAGCAACATCCCAAAATCCAGCCAAAATTACATTTTTCCCTTCCCTTTTCTTCCCTTTCCCCTCATGTCCTCTCCCACACTATACTATGTGCGGAGCGGGTATATTCATCCAACCTATGGTACATTGCGCAGTCCCGGCAGCGACGGCTACTATTGGCCTCAGACCTCCTGGACTGATACTTCTTACGCTTTTCATCTCAACTTCGACAGCGCCAGCGTCTATCCTGAGAGATACCACAATCGCTATCTTGCTTTCCCCGTCCTCTATTTTCGCCCAATCCCCATTTTTTGTGTTATAATCAAGACACTGGAAGTGTGGCCGAGTGGTTGAAGGCGCACGCTTGGAAAGCGTGTAAAGGCTTACCCCTTTCGCAGGTTCGAATCCTGTCGCTTCCGCCATTAACAAAATAAAAATACCCGACACTAGGAGGGCTATTTTTATTTTGTTAATCCACCAAAATGCGACAGGATTAGAACCGCAGCCGCAGGCAAGGTTCGATCGCTGTAGGAGGCGAGTGAAGAAAATACTTGTATTTTCTTTTGAGCCGACGCCCAGCGAAATGACTTGCGTCAGCAAGGCATAATCCTGTCGCTTCCGCTACTTCGCTACACACCTCACCGACTTTCCAGACCACTTTGCAGCTTGGCGAGAAGGGAAAACATTATGCGGTTCAAGATATAAATATGATACAATACCTTTTTCCTGCGACGCCGTCGAAGACCAATAATCCCCACCAGTACTCGCACCTAACAATTCACCAAGAAAAGGATTAATAAAACCACCCCTCACAAAGCCCATCGGTAAGTACGCTATATTTTGTTCAGGAAGACCATTTTCGATAATTGCCGTAAACGGAGCTTGTGAAAACTTATTATAATCACCCGTCTTTGGATAACCATAAGCTAAAAGCAACTGGTAAAAGCTCTTCTTCCTATCAAATGGCTGATAGGAAATTTCTGCAGGATTTCTCCCAGCTTTCGGCAACATCCAATTTTTCGGACAAATACTATACTCGGCATCTACAAGATTGCTCTCAGAATCAGCCGTAGTTGTATCATTATCTGGCATTCCACTCACCACATCCGGACCTCCACTCCCCGCAGTCGCAGTGTTGAACTGATAATAATTCCCAGCAAGATAATGAGCGTCATATGCTCCCCCGCTGCCTTCCACCATTACCGTCGCATAATCACCCATAGTATTTGCCTGCAATGTCGAACTCCAGTTTCCGCCCGCAACATTTATAAAGTTATCACAACTATCTAATTGTTCTCCTTCACCAATAGTGCAATCTTTTCCGCCCTTCGCGTTTGTTAATATGTATTCCCCTAGGTTCCAAGATCTAGTACCGACTAGCTCATTTTCTTTTTCACCTTCATCTAATTTTGTGGGCACACCATTCGTTGTCTCTTGCTTCGGCCTCCACTCCCCCGCCACGTCGGATGTTGCCGCCGTCAGCGGTAAGGTAGTATCATTTAAGTCTAGGTCAAGGTTCTGCGTCATCCAACAGTTCTGGTCGGCGAGTTTTGCCACCCAGTACTGTTTCCCGTCGCGGATGTCTATGAGGCGCTTGGTAATCT
>CAZGXB010000056.1:0-5011 GCA_964529615.1 uncultured Candidatus Saccharibacteria bacterium | reverse complement strand
CCAGACTAACGATTTAGCAAACCGTCCCCTTCAGCCACTTGGGTAACCCTCCATGTGTGTTCATTATATCACATCTGTTTGATTGTGGAAACCTGTGCGCAGAAATAATAAAGCGCTTTTGAATAAGATTTTGGAAAAGTATGATATAATATAGGTATGGCGAAGATGATTACTTGGGAAGCAGAAGAATATGTAATCCGGGACAAAACCGCGGGATGGTATGTAGGGCTGATTGCAGTGGGATTGGTCTTGGTGGGGATTGCCGTACTGCTCAAGGCGTGGACATTTATCTTGGTAGTGGCGCTGAGCGTAATCTCGCTGATTATTTATGCAGCTCGGCCGCCGCGGGTGATTCGCTATACACTTGACAATGAAGGATTGACTGAGGGGCAGCAGAAACATAGTTTCGAGGAATTTAAGTCGTTTGGCGTGATGAACGAGGAAAATCATTATTCGATCGTCTTGACGCCGCGGAAGCGATTTGCGCCGCGACTAACGATTTTCTTCCCGGAGGCGCAGGGGGAGGAGATCGTGGATGCGTTTGGAGCGCGGTTGCCGATGGAGCCGGTGGAATTAGATTTGCTAGATAAATTAATAAAGTTCTTGCGTATTTAAAATCTGTGGTATAATAAGTATTATACGTTATGTAATTAAGGTAAAAATTAACAGAAGGTGGGTAATATGAACCAAAACCGCAATAAAGATAACGATCTGCAACGCGCGATCGACGAGATCACCCAGAAGGGTGGTTCTAACGGTGGGGCGAAGCCGGCGGCTCAGCAGCCAGCAGCTCAGGCTCCTGTCATGCCTCAGGCACAAAGTACGATGAAGCTTCCAACGGCTCCGATGGCAGCGCAGCCAATGAGCATGCCAGCGGCGTCGGCGATGGGTGGTTTTGGTAGCCGGATGGGATACGGCGCCGACATCTCGAAGGTGAAGGAAGCGGCCTTGAAGGAACTCTTCCCGATTATGGACCGGGTGGAAGTTGAGCCAGAGAAACGCTTCTTGCTATATCAGGAAATGTTGAATTCGATGCGTGATAAGGCGGTGATCGCTCCGGCTTATGAAGCGGCGCGTCAGATTCGTGACGATAAAATTCGGGCTGATTCCCTGCTCTATTTGATTAATTCTATTGATGAAATGAGCTTATAGGACACTCTCAACGATAATTTCTTCGTTAAAGATTGTGATACGCAGAGGCAGGACTCAGAGTCCAGCCTCTTTGCGTTTCTCGTCTTTGCCTTGAACTTATTCGTTGATAGCATCCTATAAAAATTGATATAAAAACAAGAATCTCCTCGTTTGGGGTGATTTTTGGTGTATGATGGGATTATGAATGTATATATCGTAGGAGTGCCGACGAGTGGGAAAAGTACGCTGGCGAAAATACTGAAGCAGGAGATACCGGAGTTTAATGTCGTGTCTTTCGAGGCAGTGCGGAATGGCTGGATGAAAGTAGAGCCGGAGCTCGATATGGGAAATCGGGAAAGCCGAGGGAGGAAGGAGATTTTGCCAGGTTTCATGGTGGAGTTTGCACGGTGGAATGCAAAGATGACTGGTGGGCCGACGCTGGTCGAGGGGAGTTTCGCGAGTGTGGAGGAGGTGATGAAGTTGCTTGCCGAGGATAACGAAGAGCGAAATATGGTGATTTGCTTGGGGTATGGAGGGATGAAGCTGGAAGAAGTAGCTAAGTGCGCGATCGCTAAGGCGAATGCGGAAAGTTATTTGCAGGGTAGGACAGAAGAGGAGTTTAAGCGGCACTTTTATGATCTGGAAGATAGTGATCGGAAGAATCAGGAATTTTGCGAAAAGTATGACGTTCCCTATTTTGTGACGGTAGAAAATCGTGAGGAGCGCCTGAGGGAAATCGTGGAAAAGGTGCAGCGGGAGCTGGGTCAGTCGAAATAGCCCTGTTCCTCGAGGATTTGGCGGATGTCAGGCGGGAAATCGTCGGGGGAGAGTTTTTCCACGGGGATGAAGTCATAGAGGATTTGGTAATCGTCGGGATTGAAGCCGTTTTCGGAGAGGTAGTCGCGGGCGAGCTCGAGGCAGTTTGATTCATATGAGGTGACCTTGAGGCAGAAATCGGTCTGACAGTCGTCATACTCGCCATAATCGATACGGAAGCCGTGCGGATCGCCATAATCGTCGAGGCTTTCGGTGCTGTATGGTAGGAGATTAGTGACGGGATATTGGGCGAAAAAGTTGGTGGTGCCGTGGTCGGCGATGGCGTCGCCCACCATTTCGAGGCGGCGGGATTCGGTTTCGTCATTTTCGTAAATATCCATGTTGCCGTCCGAGGGGAGGAGATAAGTATAGAGCGGGGTTTCTTCCCCGCCGATGAGCGCGAGGGGGAATTCTTGGGTCTCGAAGCCGGGGGCGGAGATTTTCGCGGTGTAGGTGCCGGGATAGAATTTGTGGGTGCTGTCGGTCTCATAGGTGCGGCCGTCGATCTCGACTGTGGCGTAGGTGGGGGCGACGAGGATGCGGAGAGTGGCGGATTTTTGGAGGTCGATAATGAAGAAGACCAGAGCGAGGATGACGAGGATAGCAAAAGCAGCAATAGAGGCAAAGAAAGTGAGGCGGACGCGGCGGGGTGAAGATGAATGTTTGCTGTGAGAATGGGTGGTACTTTGAAGCTTGGGTGTTATGTGAGACATTTATTCCTCCGATTTTTTATTATCATCTTTATTATCGTCTGCGACGGTAGAATGGGCAGTGGTGCCGATGTAGCGCCAGTGGGTGTAGGGGCCGCGGGGGTCGCTGAAAATGTAGCTGACTGGGGTGCTGAGGTCGCCAGTGCGACTACCAATAGAGGCGGAGGCGATGCCTTCCTTGCCGTCAGGGAGGCGGACGTAGATCATGGTGTGGTGGGTGACGGTGAAGATGTCGCCGGGTTGGAAGTTGTCGGTGCTACGGGCGGGACCGAGGTTTTGATAGAGCTCGGGATGGCTTTTCATGTAGGCGATCTGGCGTTGGACGTTTTGAACGGGGTATTTGGGGTCTGCGCCAGAGTAGCGCATGACGGTGCAGACGAAATGGTCGCAGCTGGCGCCGCGAAGACCGTCCCAAGAGCCGACTTGTTTCATGGCGGCTTCGTATTCGGGTTTGACTTTGCGACCTTGGCGCGTGTCCCAGGCGAGCTGGAGGGCGATGTCGTTGATGCTACCGTTGCCGGCGCCATAGACACAGAGGTCGCTGTTGCTGAGGATGCCTTCGCCATCACCTCGGCCGTTTAGACCGACGTAATTGAAATGATAGGGGGACTTGAGGCTGCCGCTGCCTTTGCGCTGGTAGGGATTTTTGTGGCTGGAGGAGATGGTGGCGGCGTTTTGTTGCATTTCGGGGTGCATGGTGGCGAGTTCGGAGGATAATCGCCAGCCTTGTTCCTGGGCGAGTTTGATGACTTTGGCGATCTGGACGCTGTTTTTCGCGATGTAGTTGGGGTCGCTGGCGTAGCCGGCAGCGGCGATGGCTTTGAGCGCGGCGTAGGGGTCGGTGACGGCTTCGCCCTTGAAGAGACCTTTATTGGCATAGCTAGAGGTATTGACGAGGTTATGGAAGTAGCCGATCCAGCCATTGGTGAAGTCGGAATAAGCGTAGGCGGTCTCGAAGGCACGACCGTCGAAAGCGTGGACGCCATGGAGGTTGTTTTTCACGCGGGCGATGTGGGAAGTGCCGGAAGCGGATTCGTGGACTCCCTGGGCCATGGCGATTTCCCAGGGGATGCCGTATTCGATACTGAGCTTCTCGACCAGATTGTGCCATTTGGCGACGAATTCAGCTTGTTGGCGAGTGAGGGAGCCAATGGAGCCTTTGAGCGGCTCAGCGTCGGGGTCAGTGCTGTAGTCGGCGCAGATGCCGGCGTAAGGATTGTAATAGACGATGTCGTTGCTATTGAGGAATTTGAGCTCGTTTTCGCTGAAGCCGCTGGCGGCACTGTCGGCGAAGGCGGGGAGAGGTGAAAGGCTGGCGGTGAAGAGCAAAATGAGGGCAGCGAAAAGGCGCTGAAGTCGAATGGACAGCCGTGATAGGAGGCTGCGATGAGGTGAGTGCTCCGCAGTAAACATTTGCTATAATTATATATTATAGAAGTGGAGTTGTCAAGTAAAAAAGTGGCAGTGAAAAGTAGCCCCCAGAGGAGGCTACTTGAGAAATCTCGCGGAGAGGTCTAGTACATGCCGCCCATGTCGGGAGCAGCCGGGGCTGGTTTCTCGGGGAGATCAACGATGAGTGCGCCCATGGTGATAGCGGTGGCAGCAATGCTGGTGGCGCTTTGGACGGCCTCTTTCGTCACCTTAGCGGGGTCGATGACGCCGGCTTTTTTCAGATCGACGAGACCCTTTTCCGGAGTCATGACGTTAATTCCCTGTCCGGGCTTGGCGCGTTCGACTTCGGCGAGGAGAGCCTGAGAGTTCAGACCGGCATTTTCCGTGATATGAATAAAGGGAGCAGTGAGGGCTTTTTTGACAATCTTGGCACCGTCGTTGTCGGCTTTGAGATTGGCGGCGAGATTGACGAGGGTGACACCACCGCCAGTGACGATACCTTCGGCGAGAGCGGCCTTGGTTGCGGCGACGGCATCGTCCACGCGGAATTTCTTTTCGTCGATTTCGGTCTCACTGGCACCGCCGACTTTGATGACGGCGACTTTGCCGAGGAGGGCGGCGGCACGTTTTTCGAGCTCTTCGCGTTCATAATCGGATTTGGCGAGTTTGGTCTGGGACTGGATGAGCTCGATGCGCGCAGCGACGGCTTTCTTATCGCCAGCACCCTTGATGATGGTGGTCTCGTCTTTGGTAGCGATGACTTTGCCGCAGGAACCGAGGACTTCTAGGCCGACTTCTTCGAGTTTCATGCCTTTATCGGCGGAGATAACGGTGGCGTCGGTGAGGATGGCGATGTCTTCCATGATATCCTTGCGACGATCACCGAAAGAGGGAGCCTTGAGGACGAGAGTGTTGAAGACGCCTTTGAGCTTATTGAGGACGAGGACAGAGAGAGCTTCGCC
>CAZGXB010000055.1:0-5149 GCA_964529615.1 uncultured Candidatus Saccharibacteria bacterium | reverse complement strand
TAGTTTGTCTTCAACTACTATTCTACCGGATTGTTCCTTTTTGTTACATTGAACCCCACAAGAGAATACCGTTTACAATCATATAATTATGTGCTAAAATCAGGATATTATGGCAAAGAAGAATAATACGAAACGCAAGTTAGTTGGTCTGGTTTCTGAGGAATCGGGAATTCGTGCTTATTACACCAAGAAAAACACCATGAACACCCCCGACAAGCTCAGCCTGCGCAAATACGACCCGGTCTTGCGCAAACACGTCGTCTTCACCGAGACCAAGAAAAACCTCGGTCGCAACGAAGTCAAAGAGAAAAAGCGCTAAAAATATCCCCTCGGGGATATTTTTGGTGGAAAGGGAATAAAGATAGTACAAAACGCACTAAAACCAAAAACCATCCGCCCCGCTCTTAGCTATTCGATCACGATCCGCTTCAAGAATCTTCGCGCCAGATTATCCGCCACTTCGTGTTTCACCGGCACGGCAAAGTCTTCCGTCTCCTCCCCGGCCACTGCCTCCCCATCATCCACCGTCACTTGCACCACATTTTCCGCGGTTTTCGTCGCTTCATTACTATCAGCCATCGGTACCGCTTCCGCATAACCTTCTGTCGCCACCTTGTGTAGGAAATTCACCGTCACTTCTTCCGCCGCCTCATCCGCTCGCTCATTCTTCCGACTACTACGCGCCGCCCGTCGTTGCTCAACCTCGACTTTCTTCTCCGCCCATCTCTCTGCAACTTTCTCGCGCATCGCCGCCATCCGCTCGCGCAAATCCGCCTCCGCCATTTTCGGCAAAACTTCATAATCTTTCCCCAGCATCTGCCCCCGCAACATCACATCGTCACTCATCGCATAAGCATATTCGATCCCTAGCCAACCGCAATACTCCGCGATCAGCTCTTCGTCTTCCGTCCGAAACACTTCCGCTTTCAGCGCGTACAATTCATTCAAAATCCGCCGCTGCCTCGGCTCATCTAGCCACTGTGGCGCCCGACATTTCAGATCCTCCAGTCGCACCAGCTCATAACACTCCGCACCCTTCGCCTCAGGCACGACGCTCAAATCCCTCCGCCGCCAACTCGTCGTCTCCTCGACCGCGATCTCCGGCTTACGCAACATCGCCGGCGCCATGGTGAGAACACCAGTCGCTGTCATCAATGGCTGCGCCAGCTCCTTCAGCCGCAAGTTCATCAGCTCGTCTAGCAGCCGGATCACTCCCGCCGCTCGCTGCCTGCGAAACACTTCCGCATCCAGAAACACATTCATCAAATTCCCGCGCAGGCCCAAGAGATCCATCTGCTTCTGCATTTCATCCGCTTTCAAACCCGCCAACTTCCCCTCAAAATCCAGCATCAGCGCGTCCGACAGCTCGGCATTACGCCACAAGACCTTCACTCGCCGACAATTACGCGCGTCATAGATATAATTCGTACTTTTTCGCCCCAATTCTCCCCGACTCGCCCCCGCCATCACAGCATAGAATCCATTCCGCTCTGCCCACTCGCCCAAGCGATCGTTATACATCAAATCCGGATGCGCCAGCACGCGACATTCCACTCCAAATAGCTCGCGAATTTTCTCCTGAAACAGCCACACTTCCGCCTCAAATTCCGCCTCATCGTAAAAGAACGACAGGGAATGATAATATGGCGTCGCCAGAATCTCCACTTTCCCCCCGCGCACCAGCTTCTCTAGTCGCTCGATCAACTCCGGCTCCAATTTCTCCGCCAGCTCGATCCAAACCCCCGAAACTTGCAAAGACACCCGGAATTCCGCATATTTCTGTGCATTTCGTTCCAAAAACGCCAAAAACGGCTCATAACAACTTTTCACCCTCACCCGGAAAGTCTCTTCATCGCCAAACGCACAGTGGAGCTGAAATCCTAGATGGAAAATCTGCATTTTACCTCTCTCATAACCATTACTACTATCATCATAGCACATTTCCCACAAAAACAGGGAACTTTCCCCATTTTTCCCCATTTCATGCTACAATATAATCGTTAGGGGCGTAGTACAACGGCTAGTATAGCGGTCTCCAAAACCGTAGATGTGAGTTCGACTCTTACCGCCCCTGCCACGTCCAATATGATTTGCTAATTTGTTCATTCGACCCCTGTTGATTGGACAAATTTTTCTTTTGCACCAATCGCAAGAAGCATAGAACGTCTAACGGATGGTTCATGCGTACTGTTAAACTTCTCTCGAGGGTTGTATGCCTAAATGCCAAACTCTATCACCTGATAGAGTTTACGATTTTCCTACCCCTGTTTATACATCTTCAAACTCTCACAGCTGTGAGAGTTTGAAAAATCATGTCGGACGAGGAAAGCACGCCAACGATGATTATAGTTTATAGCATAAACACCATCGTGGTTAAAGAAAAATAGGGCAGCTTGGGGCGAATTTGCCGGCGCGAAGCTAGACCAAGCATTGCCATCACTCCCAGCAGGACGAAGAGTCCCAGAACTTAAGAATACGCTACCGCTCCGCACATAGTATAGCGGAATAAGGACAATGATGTATCCTTACCACAATTATCTAAAGCCCCAATATTATTCAAACCATAAATAGAAATAGCCTCACTACCGCCCCTTCTTCACCGAATCCCCTCGACAGCCTCTCCTCCCCGCGCCACAATATAATCTTCGCCCAAGATTACCGGCGCCTCATCATCAATAATCTTCAGCGCACAATTACCCGACAGCGCATAGACCGGCAAATCTGTCAATTCCGACGCCCGCAAGACTTCTTCCCGACCAAACTTATACCAGCCGTGCAAATGCGGCAAGAAAATCATCGGCACATATTCCATGAACTTATCCGCTTCGCGCTTCTCTTTATAAACCGTCTCTTGGATCTCATCCGGTTCCTTATGGCAGAGCACACACGAACCGGCCGAGCTCCCCACCCAGACTTTCTCGGCCAATATTTCCGGCAAAATCTCCGCGAAACCAGTCCTCTCAAAGGTATTCGCCAGATAATCCGTATCCCCGCCAAAGCAGAAAATCATATCCGCCTCCGCGATCCGATCTTTCACATAATTCATCTCGTGCGCCTGCAAATCGACGAATTCCATCTTCCCGCCCAGCACATGCGTCAAATTTTCCAGCTCCTCGGTAAACCACCGCATATCCCCGCTCTCCCCCTTGATCGCTTCATTGATAATCGCCACATTGATTTCTGCGCGCGGCTTACCCACCATTTCCTCCAGCGCCCTAATAATCTCCTCATTCGCCAAGCCCGAAGATGCCAAAATCAATTTCATATTCCTCCCTTTCCTAAATCATGTTTGACTCCATTATAACAGCTAATATATAATATAGGCATAGCCCAAGGAGTATAATGAATTTCGAAAAATCCCCCAACTCATCACCCAATTCACCCGAATCACCCGATTTGTCCAATTCGTCCAATTCGCTCGAATCCTTCGGACCCCACGAATCAGACCATGAGCTGCGGCCCAAATACGCCACCCGCACCGTACTCTTTGACGCCGACGACAAAGTCGCCATCATCCACGTCAAAAATCACGGTTATTACAAAATCCCCGGCGGTGGCATTGAAGACGGCGAGGATATATCGACTGCCGCCCAGCGCGAAGTGCGCGAAGAAGCCGGCTGCGATTGTGAGATTACCGATAAACTTGGCCGCCTCGAGACCGAGATCCCCGTCTGGGACATGCTCGACATTTCTGATGGTTTCATCGCCACCGTTTCCGGCCCAAAATCCACTCCCATTTATGAACCTTGGGAGAAGGAACGCGGTTTCGCAGTCGTCTGGTTTGACAGCCTTGACCAAGCCATCGCCACTATCGAAGCTAACGTCGTCGCCGAACCCGGCATGGAGAATCTCCAAACCCGCGACCTCACCTTCCTCAAGCTCGCGCGCGCAGCTCTCGACCGCACCGAACCTTAGTCCATCCCCTCATATTAAATATATCCTAGGCTAAAAGCCCCCATACCAAACCCCTGCCAATTCCTCAGCAGGGGTCATCTCAGAAATCGTAGATTTTACATCAGCTCTCCACGCAAACGCCTCAGATTATAGAACTCATCACGTCGCACTGGGCACTTCGTGAGCACCTTCGCCGCTTCCAGCAGCTCTTGCACCGTCTCGTCCAGCGCCATCATCCGCCAATACGACGCATCCAGACTCTGATCACGAAACACTGGAATCCTCACCCTAGCATCCCGCAACATATCCAGCTGCGCCTCTGACAAACCTGCTGTCAGCGACATATACGGCACTCGCCGCAAAATCGCAAACATCAGGATTTCCTCAAACACTTCCGCCGGCGCACAATCGATCAAAACATCACACTGGCAGACCGTCTGTGTCAATTTGCTCAAATTCCGATACGGATACCAGTCGATTCGCCTGCGACTCGTGATGATTTCACTCTGCTCGCCTACTCCTGAGACAATCTCCATGTCATCGACATATCCGTCTCGAATCAGCCTGAGCGCTGTCTGACAGACCGGCCCTTGCAGTCCGCTCCAGATAATCTTTACCATTTTCACTCCTCCATTTCTCCTCATCGCAGAGCAACCAAGTATCAAAATCCCTCTCGTCTTCCGGCGTAAAGCAATTACGCGCTATCGCCTCGCGCACCTGATTAAAACGATAGACTTCGATCAGCTTCTGCGACGAGACTACACGGCCATAGCGCCATTCCTGCGGCTGCACACTCACTAGCACCGTTCTCCTCCCTTTGATTTTCATCCAGTAGGCAATTTGGTGCCGCGGGTTGAACCTGCGCGATTCGTCACTGTCTAAGACTACGATTATATTTCGTACTCCCTCCACCGACGAAGTCTCGGAATAATTCTCCTCGCCGCGACAGACCTGGCAATTATGTAGCTCGAGCTGCAATTTTTCTACAATCTCCTTCTTAAATCTGCAGTCCGCCCCCAGGATAATTATCCCGACCGCCTCAGTCGCCGTGCCGCGAATTCCTCTCACCAGCTCCTCGACCGTACTTACCAACTGAACCTTCTCTTGATTCATTTTTTCTGCCCCCTTTTTTCACAATGCAAAGATTACATCGGTACCTCTTACCATTATAGCATACATGCTTAAAAATGTCAATAAAAACGTATTAACTCACCACCTTGGCAACAAAAAGGTAGTCCCATAAACTGTATTTATA
>CAZGXB010000054.1:0-5409 GCA_964529615.1 uncultured Candidatus Saccharibacteria bacterium | reverse complement strand
AAGTACTCCGAGCTCCAAAACGCTTATGAGTTGCACTTAGTTGACGAATTGACCGGCGGTTTTGGCGGATTGAATTTCGGCGATGTGGGTGTGGCGCAAGTGAGAATTAGGTGTTATGCGGCTGCGAAGGAAGATTTGTTGCAGTTCGTCGAGCTGGGCGGCGGAGATGAGGGGCGGGGCTTGGAGAAGGGGCGCGAGGAGGCGAGGAAGAGTGGACTGGGTGCAGACATAAGTATTATCCGGGACGGAAGAAATGGACTTGAGCGTGGCAGAGCGGCCAAAGACGATGATGGAATAGATGGGAAAAGCGATGTGGATTTTTCTGATTTCTGAGTTAGGAAGTGCGGCGATGTGTTGAGAATTTTGGCGAATGGGATTATAAAATTGGTGTTTTTCGCGGCCAAAATCGAGAACGGCAGTCCAGTATGCGGAATTGCCAGCGCCATAGATCCAGCCGGAATAATCCTTCGATTCGAAGACGAAGATTCCCTGCTGACTTGGAGCGATGCAATCGATTTGCGTGAGATGCGCGCTTGAGGCTGTCGTATGGACTGCGGGAAGAGCACTAGATGCGGCGCCGCGGTCGGGCTTGGGAAAAAAGCAATCAGGAAGGATATAAGAGGGCGAAAAGAAATGTTGCAGGCTGAAGATGAGGCGGACTTCGGCTGGAGTGAGCTGGACAGGATATGGCGAGGTGACCTTGGTGCCAGGGATTTTGTAAAGCGAAGGAGAGGCGGCTCTCGGCATGAAGCTTAGCGCTTTTGACGATTTGAAGCTGAGCGAGTGGAAGGTTTCGCGCTGCGAGTAGTTGGGGTGGTAGAAGATTTTGCGACAGCTTTGCGGGCAGAAGAGGTAGAATTGCGGGCGGATTTGTTAGATTTAGTATTAGATTTCATGGCAGTGCGGCGAGCCTTAGGTTTGCGCGAAGATTTGATATTCTTGGCGGCATTGTCGTTGTAGCTCTTAGTCAAAGTTTTGCGCGCAGGAGCGGGCTTGGCGTTGAGATATTTGCGCAAGGAGAAATAGACGGCGAAGGAAGCAGCGAAAACTAGCAGGATGAACATGACGAAGCCTTGGGAGAGGATGACGTCAGCGAAATATTGATCGAAGATCTCGCCGGCGGCTTCGGTGATGACGCCGGTATTGGGGACGTAGGCGACTTGACCGAGCGGATTAAGGAAGAGCATAGAGGCGTCGCCAATGATGTTGGAAGGCGGATAGAAGCGGCGGCTAGGAGTGGAAGGGGTTGGCGCAGGCTCACTGGGGACGGATGGTGTGGGCTCGGGGTTGGAGGGCTGAGGTTCGATGGGGGTGGGGTCAACAGGAGTCGGATCGACCGGATCAACTGGGTTGATTGGATCAACGGGATCAACAGGGTCAACGGGATCAACCGGTTCGGGTATTTCGGCGTAGGTGATGGTGTGTTCGATGTCGGAGTGCTCAACGGTGCCGGAGACGAATTCGGCGTCTGGAGTGTAGCCCTCGATGGCGGGAGTTTCGATATAGTATTCTGAGCCAGGTTCATGAGTTTCGACGTAATCGTCGCGTAGGTTATTACTATCTTCGTCGATGTATTTGACGGTGACAGTGTGAGTCTCGGGATCTGGTTCGGGTTCTTCGGGCTGGTCGAGGGTGGCTTTGCCGGTGTAGCTGACCTGGTCATAGTCGTAGGTGACACCGGAGGCGCCGTTGAGCGAAGTGTAGAAAATGACTTGGCCGGAGAGATCGCCGGAGAGCTCGGAAGTTTCCGTGAAATAGCGGAAATAGAGCGTGTCGCCGCTGGTACCGGCGGGCGCAAGCGTGAAGGGTTTGGCGAAGGTGAATCCGCTAGTGCTATTGCTGGGCAAAGAAATTTCGACGGGTTTCCAGGAGGCTAGATCGTCGGGCGTACTGGAATAGTAGAGAGTTTGGCTGTCAAGCGGGAGGTAGCCGTCGATATTGTGATCTTCGACGCTGCCATCGAGATGGGTCTCGGTGTTTTTCTCGTTGAGATGGACGGCGAGACGTTCGACGCTGAGGTTATTCTCGGGGTCGCGATTAGTGATGCTGGCGATATTTTGGACAAGTTTGCTCTCGGTGTTGCCAATTTTGCCGACGATTTGTGATTCGAGCTTACTGTCGGCGGAGATGGGCCAGTTCATATTGGAAATGGTGATTTTCGTGTTGGATTCGGTGGTGCTGCGTTCAGCATAGAAGAAATCGAGGTTGACGACGTCGCCGGCAGCAAGATTAGTCTGGATGGTTTTATTGCCGGCAGTTTCGACGAAGGTGGTAATGCTACCGTCGGGATTGATGGTGAAATGGCCGGAAAGCTTAGAATGAAGACCGCCGATGTCGAGAATGAGGCGGCCATTGAGGAAGACCCAAACATCGTCGTCGCCGGAAAATTCGAATTTTTCGACGCCATTCGCGGCGATTTTCATGGCGATTTTCATGTGGGCGGTGAAGTGGAAGTTGTGTCCTTGGCGCCAGGCGGCGTCACCGTCGGAGAAATTGACGTTGTCGAGCGGGAAAATGCCGGAGCCGCCGTAAGTATAGCTGTTATTGCCGACGCGATTGAAGGTGATCTCGCGGTCGTAATGTTGGGAACGGGCGGTGTCGTGGAACCACTGGTAGAAGTTGTCGCCGGGGACGACAGGATTGTGTCCGGTGACGTATTCGCTGGTGGCATGAATGCCGGCGGTGCGGGAATCATTGACATTGGTGTAGTTCGGGATGGGTAAACCGTCTTTGCCGAGAAATTCTTGGACGATTCCCTGTTGCGCGCGACTGGCGGTGATATTGCACATGGTCCATTCGAATTGGCGGTTGGCGGCACCGCAATTGTCTTGGCGCTGGTCCCAGTAGGTGATGGGGACGGTGATGGTGGCGGGATTGCCGAGCGAGGCGACTTCCCAGCTCGAAGGGATGCCGTTTTCATTGGCAATGGTCTCGAGTGACATAGCGCGGACGAGCGAGGAAACGCCAATGATGGTCAAAAAGAGAAATGATACGCAAGCGATGGCGCGTGAAATGGCGCATAAGCGTTGTTTAAGGAGTTTTTGTTTCATAGTTTGTCTCGGCATTATGAGATTACCTTCTGAGTTAGTATTATATATAATATTTATGTATATTATATATTAAGCTTCTGCTAAAAGCAATATTTCCTGTTCGGTTGGGGATGAACAGGAAATATTTTTTAGCTGGTGATTACGAGGGCTTGGCTCAAGACTTCGGGATGCCTAGGCTTTCGATTGTCTTACCTTCGATGATGCCGTCAATGTATTTGCGGGCAGCTTCGACAGTGGATTTGTCCGGCTCCATGACGTAGAGTGATTGCTGACCCATGGAATAGGTGATGTTGCGCGAATCGGAGCCATTGAGGCTATAGCTGGCGACTTGCCAATTGGGCATGGAAGCAAGTTGGAGTTTGATGAGGCTGGAGATTTCATCCTTGCCGATGTTGGTCTCGAGACAGTCAGAAAGATCGTTTAGGATTTCGGAATATTTCGTCAGGATGACAGTCGAGCTGGTGACCTTTTTCAGAATGGCAGTGAGGACATCTTGTTGGTTTTGGACACGGTGGCGATCGCCGGTGGCGTAGGATTTGCGTTCGCGAGCGAAGGCGAGAGCCATAGCGCCGTCCATATGAACATTGCCTTTGGGGATGGTGAGGGCGCGATTAGTCCAGGGGACGAATTGTTGGTCGGAATAGACATCAATGCCGCCAATGGTGTCAACTAGATTGAGGAGAGTGGAGAAATTGACTTTGACATAATAATCAATTGGCACGTCGAGCAAGTCGGCGACGGTTTGCATGGACATTTTGACTCCATAAATACCAGCATGAGTGAGTTTGTCCTTAGGGCCGTTGGTGCCGTGAAGCTGGACGTAGTAGTCGCGCGGAATTGAGACAAGGAGGACTTCGTGGGTCTTGGGATTGACGGTGGCGAGCATATTAACATCACTGCGGCTACGATCGGAAATATTGCCGTAAGCGT
Source organism: uncultured Candidatus Saccharibacteria bacterium (assembly GCA_964529615.1). Taxonomy (GTDB): domain Bacteria; phylum Patescibacteriota; class Saccharimonadia; order Saccharimonadales; family Saccharimonadaceae; genus Nanosyncoccus. The sequence continues at coordinate 1,429 of CAZGXB010000054.1, read as the reverse complement.
CGGAGCCGCTGATGAAGATGGTGAAAGGCTCGGAAGTGACGTCGATGTCGGGATGGGTGGCTTCTTGATCCACCGGTACTTGGATTTCGACAGTATAAATTACGCGGGTGGATTGGTCGAATTTTTCGTTTTCTTCGGCGATGAAATCTTTATGGACGGAGCTGAGGAAAATTCCCTCGACGCTATGATCGGCGAGTTGTTCGGGGAGAGCAGCGACAGAATCGATGTCTTTCAGTTCAGCCGAAGTGGCGGATTTGAGCTTCTCGAGAGCTTGCTGATAGATGTCGAGATTTTCATTGTAGGTGCCAATCGACTTTTCGTCAAGATCTTTGATGTCTTTATAGGGGGAGTCTTGTTCGACTAGGACGTAGTATTTCTCGGTGATATATTCGCCGGTCTTGAGATGGTCGAAGAAATTGAAGGTTTGAGCGAGATAGACGAGACCGAGAGTATAGATAGTGGTGAAGACAGCGGAGAGGAGATAAAGCGGGATTTTGATCGCAGGTTTGGTGCGGGGGCGGAGCATGAGGAAACTGAAACCGCCAGCGATCAACGTGAGGATGACGAGAAGGAGAATGAAATACATGGTGGGCAGGACATTGAAAATGGCTACCATGACGAGCAAGGCGATGCTACTCGCGATAAGGAGGCCGGAGAAGATAAAGCTGAGGACGCGGAAGATTTTGGCAGATTTAGACCGCTCGGCGGCTGTGAATTTTTTGCGTGCGTCTGAACGGCGCGAGTTTTTGTCAGAGTGAGAATCGCTTATATCGTCTCCTAATTCATCGATTGAATCGTTTAATGCGTCAGTAGCGGGGTAATCTTCTTCCTTATTTGGTTCTTCGGTATCAAATTCGTCGTCGTAATCGTCCGTTTCGCGCGCAGCGGTGAAATCCGTGAGATCATAGTCTGCGTCGTCAAAATGATGGAGCTCGGCAACGGAGTCAGGGGCTTGGTCAGCGGGAGTAGAATCGGAGCGGTGCTTCGGATTTGACTTGACCATGTCGATGGATTTCGGTCGAGAATTCGAGCGTTTGGTGCTGGAAGAATTTGATTGCGAGGCGGTGGATTTTGAAGCGGTGCGCTTTTTGGAGGATTTGTTGTTTGACATGAACGATTCCTATTATGGGTTGGTGAAAATGATTAACTTTATATGATTATAGCATAGAAAATTAGGGTTTTGTATGGTTGGATAGAGTTTTGCTATTGCTTAACACGCTTTTAGATGATCTCGGTCCCATAACAAGAACAAAGATTATTCTTATAGAGTTACTAATTTTCGGATATAGGGTATTCTTGTGAGAGCTAGGGTGAGCAGATATGTAATTAAGAGAATAATAATATTTTCGCAAAATACACCTATGCCCCATGGGGTTTGTCCCCCTCCCCTTATAATCAACACATAGGTTAATCTATGATAAATTAAGAT
>CAZGXB010000053.1:3613-6395 GCA_964529615.1 uncultured Candidatus Saccharibacteria bacterium | reverse complement strand
TACTTCAGATTACCGTCACTCGGTACAATATTCCCACTCCGCACATAGTATAGTGAAGTAGAGATAATGAATGATTGGCCATATCTAAGTTGATTACTATTTCTCCGTTCTTCGAGAGAGAACCGCTTGCGCGCCCGTCCACACGGGGCGCGCGCTTTTATTCTCTCTCAGAGAAGGGAGAAATAGTAATATACATGCATATAGTTATCATTCATTCATTCATTCATTCTTTCTTTCTCAATATCAAGGCGTAATTGTTTCCGACGCTGCGCTAGACGCGAAAAGCACAATATCTATCGTTGTAGTCGAAAGGATAACTGTCAGAGGCCGCAAACTTGAGACTATAGGCGCGCCAGGCATCGGTATGACTAATTTCAGATAATGCATAGCATAAATACCAGCGAATCGTAAGGCGCCATTGTTTGTTGCAACATACCCTCTCCGCACATATGTATAGTGGAATAAAAGGCTATGGTTATGATTATACAGTGTCTTTTCATGAAGAACTGCAGCAAAAGCTTAGGTCTTGTCGCTCAATTTTTTCAAAAAAGTTGAGCGACATTTTCTTCACCTACCCCTGTTATCAATGAGAATGCCCGCTTACGTTTTTATAAAAACGTAAGCGGCCTAAACACATCTCTTCCCGACACTGCAAACCAACCGACGCAACCAAAAACCAATACTACATACGAGCATAAACTCTATACCACTATACCTATGTGCGAAGCGGATATGTGGCAGTCTATTATGGCGGTATGCGGTTTACGGGTTTAATTAGCTACGGCTGGTCGATGCAGAGCAATGCCTTGGTCAACGCCTATGCATTTCATTTTGACAATCGGAACGTAAATACGTTAATTGCATATGAGCATTATTTTGCTTTCTCCGTCCTCCGCAGCGTCGGAAACAGTTGCACTTTAAAACCATAAAGAACGATAAAATGAAGCAGAGATAATGATGATTACTATATAGAGCGTATTACTATTTCTCCTTCTGTGAGAGAGAATAAAAGCGAGGTGAAGCTCACCGAGCAGAACGAACCGCCCGTAAAGACGGGACGGTTCGTGGGTCTCTCTCGGAGAACGGAGAAATAGTAATAAACCTTAGATATATAGCCAACATCATTCATTATCTCTACTTCACTATACTATGTGCGGAGCGGGTATGTCTATCTCAGCAGCGGTACTTTACGATGGATCGGTAGTGATGGTCGAGTCTGGTCGCAGATATCATATCCAGATACTACATATTCATACTATCTCTTCTTCAGTGGTTCGGAAGTCGCTCCCACAAACAGCAACGTTCGTTATAATGCTTTCCCCGTTCACCTAATCGCACTCTAGCGTCTCCAGATAGAGCACGTCGAAGAGGAAGAGGCTATCCTTACTCCTCTTCCGGCAGCACAATCCCAATCGACGCCACCGCATCCCCGTCGTTCATCTTCATAATCCGCACCCCCTGCGCTGCTCGCCCCAAAGTCGGAATCTCTTTCACCGCCACCCGAATCGCCTGCCCCTTCGTCGACATCATAATCACTTCCTTCGCCAGCGGATCGAGCGTATGCACTGCCACGATCGGCCCCGTCTTCTCCGTCACGCCCGCCACGCGGATTCCCACTCCGCCTCGCTTATGCGACGGGAAATTCTTTGCCAAGGTCGCCTTGCCATAACCATTCGCCGACATCACTAAGAGTTTCTGCCCCTCGTCCCGAATCACGTCCATCCCCACAATCTCATCTTTCGGCCGCAAACGGATCCCGCGCACCCCCTTCGCACTCCGCCCCATCGCGCGCACGTCCTTCTCATTGAAACGCATCGCCTGCCCCGCCGACGTTGACATCACGATGTCATTAGTCCCCGTCGTTTCCTGGATCCACATCAGTTCATCCCCAGCGTCCAGCTTAATCGCAATCATACCGTTCGCCCGGAGGTTCAAAAACTCCTTCACCGCCGTCTTTTTGATCGTGCCCTTCTTCGTCGCCATGAAGAGAAAACCACTTGGATCGCCGCCTTGCTTAATAATCGTGGTCACTTTCTCATCCGGATGCATATTGAGCAGGTTCACCGCCGCCGTCCCCTTCGCCACCATCGACGCCTGCGGCACTTCATACGCCTTCATCCGGAAAATTCGCCCCTGATTCGTGAAGAAAAGCAGATAATCATGCGAATTCGCCGTCACAATCTGTGCGATTACATCCTCATCTTTCGTCGTCATTCCCCGACGCCCCTTACCCCCGCGATTTTGCCGCTTGAAATCCCCTTGCGACACGCGCTTCAAGTAATTCTGCGCCGTCAAGAGAATCACACTTTCCTCATCCGGAATCAATTCCTCTTCCGAAAACTTCCCAACTTCGTGATTAAAGATCTTACTCTTACGCTCGTCGCCATATTTCTCTTTCATCGCTAGGAGCTCTTCTTTCACCACGCGCAGTACCTCAGTCTCGCTCGCCAAAATTGCCTCTAATTTCTTAATCAAATCATGTAGTTCTTTCAGCTCAGCCTCAATCTTATCACGTTCGAGTCCTTGCAACCTCCTCAGTTGCATCGCCAAGATCGCTGCCGCCTGAATCTCGCTCAAGCCGAACCGCTCCATCAAGCGCTTATCCGCGTCATCATAGCTCTCGCGAATCGTCTTAATCACTTCGTCGATATTATCCAGCGCAATCTTCAAACCTTCGAGGATATGCGCTCGTTCCTTAGCCTTCTTCAGTTCATATTCCGTCCGGCGCCGCACCACTTTCTGACGGTGTTTAATAAATTCCGCCAAAATTTCTTTTAGACCC
>CAZGXB010000053.1:0-3603 GCA_964529615.1 uncultured Candidatus Saccharibacteria bacterium | reverse complement strand
TCGGGAAAGCATCCTTTTTCAGCTCCACCACCACGCGAATCTTCCCTCGCGCCGACTCATCCCGCGCGTCTGCAATGTGATCCAGCTTCTTATTCAGCACCAGTTCTCGGACTTTCTCGATGAAGCCTTCCTTGCTCATGCCATACGGCACCTCAGTAATCACGATCGCATAACGCCCATTTTTCTTCTCTTCAATGTTCGTCACTGCCCGAATCACCACGCTCCCCTTCCCCGTCGCATAAGCCTGCTTCATCGGCGCTCCGCCATACACTTCCGCCCCCGTCGGGAAATCCGGCCCCTTCACGTGCTGCATTAGCCCGTCTAGGCTAATCTCCGGATCATCAATCTGTGCCACCGTCGCATCAATCACTTCCCCAACGTTGTGCGGCGGAATATTCGTCGCCATCCCCACCGCAATCCCCATTTGCCCATTCAAGAGAATATTCGGCACCGCCGACGGCAAAACCACCGGCTCCTGTTCACTCCCGTCGAAGTTATCCCGGAAATCCACCGTTTCCTTCTCAATATCAGTCAAAAGTTCCGCCCCAATCTTGTCCATCCGCGCCTCAGTATAGCGCGAAGCCGCCGGATCGTCCCCGTCCATCGAGCCGAAGTTTCCTTGCCCCTCAACCAAGGTATAACGCATTTTCCACGGCTGCGCCAAGTTCACCATCGCATCATAAATCGACGAATCACCGTGCGGGTGATATTTACCCATCACTTCACCCACAATACGCGCCGATTTCACGGTCGCATGCGGCGCTTTCCAGCCGTTTTTATTCATCGCGTAGAGAATGCGTCGATTCACCGGCTTCAAACCATCCCTAACATCCGGCAACGCCCGGTCAATAATCACCGACATCGAATAGCGCAAAAAGTAGCTTTCCATCGTACTTTCCACGTCTTTTTGCTCAATCCCATCGATCACTTGCCCCTCAACCAACGTATCGCCCACTGTGAGGTCTTTTTCCTCCAGACCTTGCTCAGACGGCGCTTTTTCCTCTGCACCGCTCATATCGCCTCCTGTGGCCTCAGGGAGGTTATTCTGCATATCTTTTTCGTCGTCTTTCATCTTTTTCTCCCTTTCTCCTTAGAAGTCTAGCTCATCCAAGTTCACGTTCGCGGCTCCTGCCTGAATAAAGTTCTTCCGAAGATCCACTTGATCACCCATCAATTTCGTAAACACCGCGTCGCATTTCTCTGCATCTTCGATATGCACCTGCACCAAAATCCGATTTTCCGGGTCCATCGTCGTCTCCCAGAGCTGTTTCGCGTCCATCTCACCGAGACCTTTGAAACGATTTTGTGCCGTATAACCCGCCTGTTTAAACCGCTCTTGATTCGGATCAATCTTCGTCCCCGCCGCTTTACGCTCCTCAATCTTCTCTGTCAATTTCTTCTCTAGCGCCACTTCGTCATATACGTAATCAATCTTCCGGTTGTTCCCCGTCCCCTTCGACAGGCCAAACAGCGGCGGTTTCGCCAGATAGACGTGTCCCGCCTTAATCACCTCTGGCATATAGCGGAAAAAGAAGGTCATCAGCAACGTCGCGATATGCAGACCATCCACGTCCGCATCGGTCATGAAGATAATTTTATGATAGCGTAAGCCGTTCAAGTCAAATTGATCGCCAATCCCCACGCCTAGCCCCTTAATCAAGCTCACTAGCTCCTGATTCGCCAGCATCTTATCCAGCCTCGCCCTCTCAGTATTCAGCACTTTACCTCTCAGTGGCAAAATCGCCTGAATCTTCGGATTCCGCCCTTCCTTCGCCGAACCGGCCGCCGAATTACCCTCGACGATAAACAGCTCGCATTCCGTCCGATCCCGGCTCGAACAATCCGCCAACTTCGATGGCAAATTCAACCCTTCGAAGGCTCCTTTCCGGATGACGTTATCCCGCGCTGCCCGCGCCGCTTTGCGCGCCCGCGCTGCCAAAGTCGCTTTCGTAATAATTTTCTTCGCAATCGCCGGATTCTCTTCCAGATAATAGCCGAAATATTCCGTCATCACCTTATCGACATAGCCGCGCACCTCAGGATTGCCCAGTTTATTCTTCGTCTGCCCTTCGAACTGCGGATCCGGCAATTTCACCAAAATCACCGCCGTCAAACCTTCCTTGATGTCGTCTCCGGTCAGGTTCGGCTCTTTTTCCTTGAGCAAATTATTTTTCCGCGCGTAATCATTAATTACTCGCGTCATCGCACTGCGAAAACCTTCGACGTGCTTCCCGCCATCCGGAGTCAAAACGTTGTTCGCAAACGGCTTAATCGTCTCGACATAAGTATCATTATATTGCAGCGCCACCTCGACTTCCGAATCCTCAATTTCTTTCTCGATATAGAAGATATCGTCCGCCACCACTTCTTTCCCCTCGTTCAGCTTGCGCACGTAGCTCCGAATCCCCCCCTCGAAATAAAACGACTCGCGCTTCCCGGTGCGCTCATCCTTCACCGAGATCAAAATCCCCTTCGTCAGATACGCCTGATGCCGCGCATAATGCGATACCCAATCGTAATCAAAAGTCGTCGTCTCCTTAAAAATCGTCGGATCTGGATAGAAAATAATCGTCGTCCCCGAGCCATCGGTCTTTCCGATCACTTCAAGACCATCCCCCACCGTCTTACCACCGTTTTCAAACTCGACATGGTGTACTTTGCCATCTTTGCGCACTTCCGCGATCATCTTCGTCGATAGAGCATTCACCACGGAGGAACCCACGCCGTGCAGACCTGACGAAACCTTATAGCCGCCCCCGCCGAACTTACCGCCCGCGTTCAAGACGGTTAAGACTGTCTCAAGCGTCGATTTCTTCGTCTTCGGGTGAATATCGACTGGAATCCCGCGGCCGTTATCATCCACGCGTACCCCACCGTCCGCCAACAAAGTAATATCCACTCGGGTACAAAATCCTGCAATCGCTTCATCGATCGAGTTATCCGCAATTTCTTTCAAGAGATGATGTAGGCCATCAAAACCCGTCGAACCAATATACATCCCCGGCCGAATCCGCACATGCTCCAACCCTTCTAGAACTTGGATTTGCGAACTATCGTATTCATGCCCATCACTTGTTTGTTTTTCTGACATCTCTGTACCTCAAGCTTACTTACCCCTATATTCTAGCCTAAGCCTTCTTAAAAATCAAGGGTTTTAATTTCGCTTCCCTCTTGCCGCCCCTATTTCCCGCACGCGCCGGACGACGAAAGCAAAATAATCGTCCAACCCCTGCACTGGATTAACCTCGCTATGATTAAAGTTCAAATAGTAAGCATAATAATCCCTCGCCATCGCCAGCTCCGACCAGCCCGAAACATTCACCCCTGCTAGCCTCAAGGTCGCATAGTACAAATTAACTACTCCGCTCCGCACATAGTATAGGAGGGTAAAAGGCAGTGTTTTATCATAAGTGAATCACTTTTTGGGACGAGAAAAGCATAGTTGCGCACGTCATAGCCAGAGGGATTAATGGTTGAGTTATTGAAATAGAATTGATAAACACCAGTAGTATCCGAACGCGTCACTCGAGGCCAACTGCGCCCATCAGAACCGGCATACCTCAAAGTACCATAGGTTGGATGGATATACCCGCTCCGCACATA
>CAZGXB010000052.1:0-6684 GCA_964529615.1 uncultured Candidatus Saccharibacteria bacterium | reverse complement strand
CTTTAACAGTACAAAAGTTCTCCCCTCGGATGGCAACGATCGTCACCTTGCTTTCACCGTCCAAATGGTTGATTTTTCAAAAAAAGACAATAATTTATTATATAAATTAGCGAACCATTTTGACATTGAGTACCGTAGTGCCGGGCTCTAATGAAGTCTCATCGGTGAGCTTGAAACCGTGCACTTGATAGAAACGAATAGCAGAATGGTTGGGTTGCAGCACCCAGAGGAAGCGTGCGTTAAGTTCATGAATGGCGAATTGTAATAATTCCCCGCCAATGCCTTGGTTTTGGAAAAAGCTATCGACGTAAAGCTCTTTGATTTCTTCGCCTTCGAGGTTGAGTATAGCCTTGACGATACCGTCGTCATATACCCAAATATTTTTCAACAGATTAGGATTTTGAATATAACTTTGGGCTAGAGGGAGGATTTGCATCTCGCGAAAAGCATAGTCATCATCCTGAAAAATCGGACGATAGTTAATGCGCTTGGTAAAAACTAAGATCTCGGCTACGCGAGAAGCGTCTTTGATTGTGGCAGGGCGAATTTTGGGCATAGATATTGATTTCCTTTGGTTATTATATTATGTATTATAACACCCCAATGGCTGATGCGGGGTGCTTGGCGATAATTGGCGTGGACGCGGAAAGCAATCTGGCGATGATTATAGTTCATAGGATCACTACTTGAACCATCAACACGCACATCAAAAGCACTATTCATCTCCGAAAATGACATACTCGACCAGCCATAGATAACCGCTCCACCAAACCGCAGGGCGCTATATAGTACATAAACATTTCCGCTCCGCACATAGGTATAGTGAGGAAAAGGTTATGTTTGCATGTAGTATCGATTTGATTGCGTCGGCTACGTTGCAGCATCGGAAACGATTGCATTTTGATATGGCGAAGAAGAGAAAGAATGATGGCAATGACTGTATGTGAGTATATTACTATTTCTCCTTCTGTGAGAGAGACTAAAAGCGAGCGAAAGCTCACCGAGCAGAACGAGACACCCGTACCACCCTGTAGGAGTCCGAGAGAAAAGAGAATATTCTCGTATTCTCTTTTCCGAAGCATTAGAGTGGCCGTAGGTGAATAAAATAAATTAAAATTTATTTTATTCAACCGCTACGATAATGAGAGCGACAAAGTTGCGATGACGACGCCCAGGTATCCGAACGAAGTGAAGTTGACGGGATGTCGAGTGGGTCTTTCGAACAGAAGTGAGAAATAGTAATATACTGGAAGCATAGTTATTAATCATTATCTCTACTTCACTATACTATGTGCGGAGCGGAGGAGCCTATGCGAGTTCTGGCACTTTAGATCAGTCTGGCATGACTGGTTATGGTTGGTCGAGGATGGTAGTGCCGGGAGGAGGATATGCTTACTTCTTGGGTTTTGGGGATAATGGCTTAGGGCATTCTAGCTACAGTGTAAGGTTTAGTGCTTTCCCTGTTCGTTGGAAAATGGTATAGGGATAGACTCACCTTGACGACAGTGCTGATAGAATTCGGCGTCATCGATGCTGAATTCCGGCTGAGTGTAGCGATAGAGGCGAAAATTTTGCGGATGGGGAGATGAGGGCAGAATATGTAGGAGCTGGTTATTATGCGTGAAGCATTGACGGAAGTCCGCGAGGAGGGCGTCTAGCGTAGCATAACGATGAATTCCGTAGTAGATTATCGGAGTATCCTGAAACATCGGCTCGAACCAGCAATATTGCTCACCTTCGCGATAGACGAGGATAGAATGTGAAGGGCAATTGTCGTCGCTGAGGTAATAATAGAGCAGATAAGTTTGACAAGCGATGTGGTGCTGCATGAACCAAGCGCGTTGCAATTCGGTTTGCTCCCAACAGATCGCGAGGCGAGACTCGAGAACTGCGCTGGGAGACTGGAGGCGGAAACCGGGTTGGTCATTGGGTCCGAGATGGCGCTTGCCGGCTTGATCGACCCAGCCATATTTCAGCTCGCGGCAGAAATCGAAAAGCTGGTCGAGTGTATTGAGATGATATTTGGCGAAATCAACCATGTGACTATTATAGCTGATATAATCAAGGTATGACGAAATTATTAAAACTAAAATATCGGACAAAACGTTTGGCGGCGGTGACAGCGGTGATCGCGGGGTTGATTGGGTTAGTGGTAGCGAATCCGGCGAGCTATGAGCCACAAGTCGAAACACAGGCCGCTATTGAGAATGGCGCAGAGAATGCTGCGGCGAATGGAGAGCTGGCGACGCAAGTTTTAGAGAAGTTGGAAGTAAAAGGTCGGGCGCCAAAAACGGGCTATACGCGCGAGGAATTTTATAAGACTTGGCCGAAAATTGAGGGTTGTAGCTTGCGCCAGCGGATTATTCGGCGGGAAGTCGGTGAGACAGCGGTGCTCGATACCGATAATTGTACGGTGCTGGCGGGCGAGTTCGACGAGCCTTATACCGGGTCGCATTTAGTGTTTCACGAGAAGGCGGAATTTTCTAAGGGAGTGCAGATTGACCATGTGGTGGCGCTGTCGGATGCGTGGCAGAAGGGCGCGCAGTATAAGACGGCTGAGGAACGTTATGCGCTAGCGACTGATCCGCTGAATCTCTTGGCGGTGGATGCGAGCGCGAATCAAGGCAAATCGGATGGTGATGCGGCGACGTGGCTGCCAGCGAATAAGGGATTCCGCTGTCAATACATCGCGCGGCAGATCTCGGTGAAATATAAATATGGGCTCTGGGTGACGGCGGCGGAGCATGATGCGATGGCGAAAGTTTTGGAGGCTTGTCCGAATGAGCGGACAGTGGGGATAGAGATAGAGGAGGTGGGAAATGAGTGAGCCAATGGAATTGGCAGCAGAGATTGAGGCGAAGTTCATAGAGATTGACAAAGAAGCGCTACATGAAAAATTAAAGCAGCTGGGCGGAAAGTTATTGCAAAAAGAAATCTTGATGCGAAAGACGATATTTTATACTGACGACCATTCGTTTGCGCGAGTGCGGGACGAAGGCAAATCTATTACGATGTCGTATAAGCGTTATGATGAAATTTCTCTATCGGGGGTGAAGGAAGTCTGTTTGCAGGTGGATAGTTATGAAGCAGCGGTGAAGGCAGTGGCGCAGAAGTTAGGATTTGACTTTGGTGAAGCGATGTTCGGCGGGATTGATGAAGTCTATAAGTTATATTTCGACGTAACGAATGATGAAGTGAATCAGTATTGGGCGGAGATTAAGTTTGATGATGGCAAAGTCCCTGATTGGCTTGAGGCAAAAAGATTGCGGCGGACGGTGAGAGCGATCTAATTATAATACATTGCTATTATATAACTATGATTGCAGTGTAATAGGCAGCGAAGAGTGCGAGCATGACCCAACCTTCGGCGCGGGTGAGACGGCGCGTGGTGAAGGCGAAGAGGAAGAGAAGAGCGGCGGAGGCCACGAGCGCGATAATGTCAATGATTTGGAAGCTGCTGGGGATGATGGCACCGAAGAGGGCGACAGGCAAACCGAGGACGAGACAGATATTGAAGATATTGCTGCCGATGATGTTGCCGACGACGATGTCTTGCTCGCCCTTTTTCGAGGCGACGATAGTGGTGACAAGTTCGGGCAGTGAGGTGCCGAAGGCGATGATGCTGAGCGAGATAACGCGTTCGCTTAGGCCGATGGCGGAGGCGATGCTGGAAGCATTATCGACTACCAGTTCGCTGCCGATAATGATGGCGACGAGGCCGAGCGCGACCAGGAGGAGGGATTTGCCGAGAGTAAACTTGGGTTTTTCGCATTTGTTGTCTTCAGTTTTTTGGCGGGCGAGAGTAATGAGATAGTAGAGAAAGACTAGGAAAAAGAGGATGAGGACGAGGGCATCGGAGCGGGTGATTTGGTCGGGTGCACCGCTGCCGAGGTTGGCGTCGAGGAAGAGGATGGCGAGGGCGGTGGAAATCAACATACAGATGGGGAGCTCTTTTTTTACTGTGGTGCTCTTGATGCGGATGGGATGAATAACGGCGGCGACGCCGAGGATGAGGAGGATGTTCATGATGCAGCTGCCGATGACGTTGCCCAGCACCATGTCGGTGTTGCCGGAAGCCAGTGCGCTGAAGGAGACAGCGAGCTCTGGAGCGCTAGTGCCGAAGGCAATGATGGTGAGGCCGATGAGCATTTTCGAGACTTTGAAATTTTGGGCGGTGTTGGAAGCGCCATCGACGAAGACATCGGCGCCTTTGATCAGGAGGACGAAACCGACGACGAGCAGAATGATATTGAGTAGCATGTTTATTTCCCTTCTTTAACTACTTGGTAAATTTTAGCGTGAATGGCCTCGATTGGCAAGATTTGGTCGCCAGAGGGCGTGGCGCAGTCGATTTTCGTCCAGTGGAAATAATCAGCGACGAACATAGCATTGTCATAAACTTTGCGCAGGAGTTCGAGATTGCTTTCGTAAACGTCGCCTTTGATGTTGCCTTCGTTGCTGGTGCGAGCTGAGCGCATTTGATTGACCAGCTCGATCGGGGCGTGAAGGAAGATGACTTGATCCGGGCGCTTGACGCCGAGTTTATTAAATTCAAAATCCGCGATGTAGTCGAGCAGATTGGTCTTTTCCTGGCGACTTTCGAGGAGGGCGGTTTGATAAATCATGCTAGATGTCGTGTAGCGGTCGAGAAGTAGGGTCTGGCCGCGCTCAAATTTCGCCTTGAGCTTGGTCTGCCAGGTGATCATGCGGTCGTAGGCGAAGAGATTATTGATAAAATAGGGCGAAAGTTCTTCCGGAGTGCCGTAATCGCCGGAGAGGTATTTTTCCACGCCTTTGCCCTGGTAAGCGTAATAAGTCGGGAAATGGTGGCTAGCGACATGCGAGCGGCCGAGATCGTGCTGCAATTTCTCGAGGAGCAGCTTATACTGTGTGGTCTTGCCGATGCCGTCCGAAGCGCCTTCGATGACGATCAGGCGGCCAGTCGGCGACGCGGCGGGTGCAGTTTTGGCAGATGATTTCATAATTACCTCACTTTTTCTTATTATAACGCTTTTTCGGCAGAGAAAAGAAAAAAGCCCGCCAGTGAGGCAGACTTTTTCAGAAAGTACAGAGGGTATAAATCAGAGTATGAGGTAATGCTGGCGCGGGTCGAGCGGATTGGACTTCCCGGAGGTGAAAAGCAAATGCATAAGATACTCCGGTGAGTCGATGTAGCGCTCGATCAACTGCCAGACAGCAACGTTGCCGCGATAGTAGCAGAGATCTTTCGAGTTGACGATATCGCCGGTACCGCGGAAACAGCGGGTAGTGGCGGTAAAGGCACTCTTTCGACAGGTCTCCCGTAGTTTTTCATCGGCAGCTTTCCAAGGCTGAGTGTTGCGGAGATAGTTGATCCGCCAGCAGATTTCAAAGATTCGACGGAAGTTCAGACTACAGAAATCAGCCAAGCCGATGTTGATATAGTGGTCGATTCCGCGGATCTTAACGTGAGAGCCGGGATCGTCTTGCTCGTAAGTACCGCTGAGCGCCTGCTCGACACATTTGGCAACGCCTTCGTCGAACTCCTCGCAGTCGGGCAGAATCTGATTATATTGGTTCAGCAGTTCGTCCTCATGCACGATGGTGCGCATGGTGTGAGTGCCGAGTTCATGACCAATTACGGTCTGACAAAATTCGTCATTCTGCCAGTCTCCGGTCGGACGCTCTCCCGGGATCTTGAGGCGCTTCTCGATCTGATCGACCGATGCCGTGGCGCGTTCGTTGGCCAAAATGGCGCGAAACGATGTCGGCGTCTTGACCGGTTCTAAAGTCGTCGGGCTCACGCTATTGATCTCGCGATAGATGATCTTGTTCAGTGTGGTGACGGCCTGAGCTGCGGACAAAGTTTGCGGTGGAGATGGAACATGGCGCAGGAAGTTCTCGAGGTAGAGCTTGATCATGTGACCAAATTCAGCCATGAGCGCCGGACTCGGCCGATAGACCGGCGTCGCGGGGCCAAGCTTCTTGAGCTGAGTGCGCGGTAGGCGCTCCACCAGCTGATAATAGACCTGCTGCTCCTTTGGGTAGAGCTGCGGAAGCTTACGCTTGATCTGCGCGAGACGGTGCTCGAGCAGACCTAAGAATACTCCGCGGTCAGGCTTGCCATAGAGCGCCTTATTTGCCTTACAGACTGCGAAGCAGCAGCTGGACTTACTGATGGGCGACATGGCATTGTGGTACTCGATGATGCTTTGCAAATAACGATTCTTGCGTTCGCGATCGTCGAGTAGCAGCTGAATCAGTTGGTATTCGCGTGAGCTCTTCTCGAGCGTGGAATGCTCGAGGCCGTGGCGCACGTTCTCTACGATACTGAGATTGCGGCTGATGACCGGATACTTCAGCTCACCATACTGAAACCGCGGCTGGATGAGGTGCGGTTTGGACAAAAACTCAGCTTTCGCCGCGGGATTGGTGTTTTGCAGCTCTTCATAGACCGTGAGATCGGCCTGTTGGAGAAGCTCCAACAAATCACCTGCTCGTAGGTGATTGCGTCCTTCCCTTAATTGTTCGCTTCTAGGTAATACATATGATTTCATAGTTCTCCCTCCTTTTTAAAATGCTTGAAATCATAGTCTGGGCAGGGCCCATACTTCCATTATATCAAACTTTCTCTATTTTGTCAAGAGTTGCGTATTAACTCACCACCTTGGCAACAAAAAGGTAGTCCCATAAACTGTATTTATA
>CAZGXB010000051.1:0-6849 GCA_964529615.1 uncultured Candidatus Saccharibacteria bacterium | reverse complement strand
AGTTTGTCTTCAACTACTATTCTACTGGAATTGTTCCTTTTTGTTACATTGAACCTTCAGTTGCTCCACCTTTTGAAAACCTTATTACACCGCTAATAATCCAGCTCGCACGTTGGACACATTTGTAATCCACCATAGGCATTTCCTCGATTTCATGCTATAATTACGAAATGAGAAGTTTATCGACAGAGCTACAAGGAAAAATCAGCGAAAAAGTTCAAGTTTCTGGCTGGGTTAATTCGCGCCGCGACCATGGCGGCCTCATCTTCATCGACCTGCGCGACCATAAGGGAATTATCCAACTCGTTATTACACCCGATGTCGAAGGTGCTTTCCAGACTGCCGAGGAATTGCGCGATGAATTCGTCATTACTGCCGTCGGCACTGTTCGCGAACGTGCTCCCGAGCTGAAAAATCCCAACATTGTCACCGGCGATATCGAAATCGTGGTTGACCAGCTTAATCTGATCAACCGTTCCGAGCCGCTGCCCGTCAATACTCACGACGAAGGCGACCCCTCGAGCGAAGAATTGCGTCTCAAGTATCGCTACCTCGACCTGCGCCGCCCTTCTATGCAGCAGTTCTTGCGCCGTCGCGCCGAATATTATCGCATCCTGCGTAGCTACATGGATGAGCATGACTTCATCGAAATCACTACTCCCATCCTCGCGAACTCCTCCCCCGAAGGCGCCCGCGACTTCCTCGTGCCTTCGCGCATTCATCCCGGACAGTTTTATGCCTTGCCCCAAGCTCCGCAGCAGTTCAAGCAGCTCCTCATGGTGGGCGGCGTCCCCCGCTATTATCAAATCGCGCCTTGCTTCCGCGATGAAGATCCCCGCGCCGACCGACTCTATGGCGACTTTTATCAGCTCGACATGGAAATGGCTTTCGTCGATGATGGCGAAATCGTGCGGCAAACTATGGACCCACTTATTAAAAAGTTAGTCAAAGATTTTGCCGGTAAGAAACTACTCTCTGAGGACATCCCGCGTATCCCCTATCGTGAAGCCATGGAAAAATACGGCACCGACAAGCCTGACCTGCGCTACGGCCTCGAATTAGTCGAGCTCACAGACGTCTTGAAGGACTGTGAGTTCAAGGTCTTCCAGGCACCTTGCGTCAAGGCTATCCGTGTGCCCGGAGGAGGGAAGTTCACCCGTAAACAGATTGATGAGTTCACCGAGCTTGCTCGCAAGAATGGCGCTGGCGGCCTCGCCTATATCTTATACGAAAATGGCACCGTCCGTAGCCCGATCGCGAAGTTTTTGCGAGACGAAGAATTAAAAGCAATCCAAGCAAAAACCGGTGCTCAGGACGGCGATGCGGTTTTCTTCGGTGCGGATGAGCGGCAAAAAGTCAACAAAGTTCTTGGAAACTTACGTATAGTTTTTGCCGATAGCCTCGGCCTGAAAGACCCGCAAAAAGTCGCGCTCTGCTGGATTATTGATTTTCCCTTTTATGAATGGGACGAAGGCGCCAACAAACTTGATTTTGGCCATAACCCTTTCTCTATGCCAAAAGGCGGTCTCGCGGCCTTACGCGAAACCGAAGACAAACTCGAAATTGTCGC
Organism: uncultured Candidatus Saccharibacteria bacterium; assembly: GCA_964529615.1. GTDB lineage: Bacteria > Patescibacteriota > Saccharimonadia > Saccharimonadales > Saccharimonadaceae > Nanosyncoccus. Next base: position 5,279 of record CAZGXB010000051.1, on the reverse strand, counting down.
CGATCAATACGACATGGTGATGAACGGTCTCGAATCTTGCTCGGGCGCAGTGCGCAATTATAATCCCGAAATCATGTACGAAGCCTTTGGTATCCTGGGCTATAGTCGTGCCGAGGTGGATCGACGCTTCGGTGGCTTGCTTGGCGCCTTCAAATTCGGCGCGCCACCTCACGCTGGTTGTGCTTTTGGCCTCGACCGCATGCTGATGGAGTTGCTCGATGCCGATAGCATCCGCGATGTCGTCGCTTTCCCCAAGAACGGGTCTGGCGTCGACTTAATGATGAGTTCGCCCTCAATGGTTGACGATGACCAGCTCAAAGAATTAAACATTGAGACTGTCGAAGAATAATATCATATTGATCCCAAGACTCACTAAGCTGTACCTGTGATATAATTATCCTATGGTCTGTATCGCTGCTTTCATTGTTTTGTGCTTGGTTGGGGTTTTTGTTGCCTTTCTTAGTATTTTTCGCCGCGATATTGGGCGCAAATATTGGGCAGTTTTCCAGAAATCTTGGGACTGTGTCTGGAAAAAAGTCCGCCTCCAGAAATGTGAAACCAATTTCAAGGATGATGTCAAGAATTCCCTCCTCAGCAAAGTCGTCCTGAAACACCCCAAATGGGTCAAGCCGCTCGGTACCTCTATCGAAGTCGGCTCCGTCTTGATCGTCGTCATCACGATTTGGTCGCTTGTCGAATCGATCAAAGCCGGTCTCGCCCTCTGGGTGTTCGGCACCTGCAATGTTTCTCAGCCCGCCAGCTGTGCCCTTGGCGCAGAAGTTTGCGGGATCGACGCCGAAGAACCCAGCAATCCGCTGGAGTGGACTGGTCGCTGGTTCTCCGAATGGGGCGAGATTTTCGTCAATATCCCCGACCGCTTCCACGATTGGCGCGCCGAAGATTATCTCGTCGAGCCTTCCATTTATGCCAGGCCGCATCAAGAAGGCAAGCCGCTCGCTCTCGACATTTTCGATCCCGGTTGCACGGTTTGTTTGCAGAGCTATCGCAATCAAAAAGCCTCAGGCTTCTTCGACCAGTATAATACCGTGTTAATGGTGTATCCAATTGCCTTACCTGACGGCGGCTATAAGTTTGCTAATTCCGACCTCATCGCGCGCTATGTTTATGCCGCTAAGCTCGCCGACACCGATTATGCTCGACAGATTATCGACCGACTTTTCACCGGTGAAAACGCCAAAGGCGTCAACTTCCAGGTCGTCTTCAGTGGCGCCAGTTCCGCCGAAGCGGAAAAGTTGCTCAAATCTTGGCTTGAGGATTTTGGCGCCAAAGCCACCCAAATCAAACAAATCGCCAGTCTCGCTCAGAGTGATGAAGTTTCGCGTATCCTGCGCGGCGTTGCAGACATAGTTGAGCACCGCATTCACGCCAAAGGCATCCCGACTCTGATTTATGATGGTAAGAAACATAATGGACTCTATAAAGATGCATAAGACAACTATCCAAAAACTATCCCTCTGCTGCTCCGCCTTCATTTTCAGCTGTATTTTGGCTTTTTTGCCGTTCTCGAGTGCTGCCGCCTTGAGCGAAGTCCAGCAGGGCGCGATTTCGCAAAACTGCGCCACCATCAAGCAATCCCTCACGCAGCTACAAAAAGTCGATTCCCGCACCCGTTCTTATCTCGGCACGACTTATGAAACTCTCGCCAATAAATTCATCACGCCGCTTAATTTGCGCCTCGTAAAGAATAATCGCCCCACTTTGTCCAGCATTCAGTCGGACTTCAGCGGTGAACAAAATAAGTTCAAAACGAGTTATACTGACTATATGAAAGAGCTGGAAAGTTTGATTGCTATTGATTGCAAAACTTCGCCCCAAGATTTTTATTCCAAACTTGAGAAAGTGCGCGAAAAGCGTCTTAAACTCCGCGAAACTACTATCAAATTATCCAAAATTGCCGACGATCAGTATAAGGCCGTCGTCAAACTGCGGGAGGAACTATGATTAGTACTCCAGGCGGCCGCAATCTTACTATCCTCGGCTTAGGCGCAATTGCGATTACGATTGTGACGACGAGCGCCAGCCTCTTTATCTATAAAGAATCTGGCGACATCTATCTCGATCGCTCTCGCCCGGGCTATCTGCCAGACAAAGATGAAGCTTCCGAAGAAGCCGAGACATCTGACTTCGAGTTCACGGAAACCGGACCGATCGATAAATCAGAGCTCAAAAAGTACCTCGAAGAATACCAAAAAGTCAATACTCGCCTCCAAGATATTTCTGATCCCTATTCTGCGGCTCCACTCTCCGACGCATCGCTTGGTATCCCAGACGCCGAAGCAACCGATCCAGCCGCGTCAGCTGACGCCGACCAACCCCCTGCTAATTAGACCTATTCTGCTTCTTCGTCGGCACTTCGCGGCGCTCTAGCATGTTGCGCGGCCGATTCTTGGTTCGTCGCATAGACTACTTTGCGCAGCCAAGCATCTGCTGGTCCCGCCGACATCAAAAATATGAGATAACCCTTTTCGTGCCATTCAATCAACTTTTTCGCTAGTTCATCATCCAGCTCTGCGGTCTCGGCGATCTTTTTATTGTCCAGCGTTTCGATGAATTCTTGCGGTTCGATCACTCGCACCCCACTTTTTTCCCGCGTCAAGAAAGTCGGCACCCAATATAACTTATCCAGTCCTTCGAAGGCTTGTTTGTATCCGTCGATAATCTCGATTTGACGGATATTCTGGTGTGGCTCATATACCGCCACGACGCCCTTCATCCCGCGCTGATGTGCTTCCTCGCGTGCAATCTCCACTGTCGCCGCGACTTCTTCCGGATGGTGCGCATAATCCGAATAGTATCCCTCCGAGACTTGCTCAAACCGCCTCCCCACGCCCGGAAAATTGTTTAATATCTTCACTAATTCTTTATGCTGGGTGTTTTTCAACTTCGCCATGCCGCGTGGTTTCGGCAAAATCCGCTCCATCACATCCAGCGCCAGGGTCGCATCGTAGCGCCTCGTCTCGCCCGGCAGCGTCAAATCCGCCGCCACTTCTTGTCCATGCAAGACTGTCTCACTCTGCGCCTCAAACTGCCGAAACGCCTCTTGGTAATCTTCCAGCGTCGGATAAATATCCGGATGGTCATATGACACTACGGGAATCACCGCCAACCACGGATGATAAGCCAAAAAATTGCGATCGTATTCGTCGGCTTCATAGACAATATATTCTGATTTCGGATCATAATGCCCCGCCGGACCAAACGGCAAAGTCGTCCCCACCAGATAAGATAGCGGCAGACCCATCTGCTGCGCCGCCCAAATAATCATCGCCGAAGTTGTCGTCTTGCCGTGTGTCCCCGCCACTGCAATCATCTTCAACTTTAACTTTTTCACCAAATAACTAATAAATTCATCACGCTTTGAAATCTTCAATTTTAGTTTTTTCGCCATCTCAAGCTCTGGATGATCGACCGGCAAAGCTGAAGTATAGACAAACCAGTCCAGACCTTCCTTCCTCGCACAACTTTTCAGAAATTCTCCGTCTTGCACGCCCAAGCACATTTGGACGCCACTTGCCACCTGGTCTTGCGTCACCGGCCCACTTTGCATGTCTGAACCAAACACTTCCAGCCCGGCCTCTTTCGCCATCAAAGCTAATGGCCCCATGCCCGTTCCTGAAATCCCCGAAATATAAATCTTCATAAACTTTATTATAACATATGCTATACTTATACTAAGTTATGGGTGGCAAAAAATCGAACCATATCCGCCGCTTCCTTGGCCGGCTGAAAAGCATTCGCGTCTGGCAACTGATTTTGATTTTTATTCCTCTGGTTTTTGTCACGGCGACCCTTTTGCGCTTTGATCATCTCAAGATGGTTGAGCTCCGCTCCGCAGTACTGGCGGCTGATGCCGCTGGCGACGACGCTCAAATTTCTGCCTCGCTTGATGCTTTGAAATCTTTCGTTTTCTCGCATATCATCGTCAATCTTTCCGAATCCAACGGCCAGCAATCCGTCATTTTCGGCACCGGACCCTTCTATCTCGAGCAACAATATCTGCGCGCGGCCAATGCTGCGATTGAGGCCGCCGAGTCGCAGGCCGTGGACGATTCCAATCCGAACGGCAATATCTATGCGGCTGTCGGTGCTATCTGCAAACCGCGCGCGATTGCCAATGGTTGGGCATGGAACGACCAAGGTTATCTGGACTGCTGGACCGAAGAGCTAGCGAAATATCCCGAAAGCGACGAGCTCAGCTCCCACCTCACGGCCGACGTCCCCTCGACCGAACTTTACCGTTATAATTACGCTTCGCCCATCTGGGCTCCATCGTGGTCGGGATTTGCTATCTTGGCCTGCATTATCTTGTTTATCGTTATCTTAATCCGCGCCTGTATATGGTGTGTTTTACAGATATCGCTACTCTTTCTTAAAAAAGCATAAAAATCTTCCGTTTTCCCCTTGACACCCCAATCAACTCGTCTTAAGATAAGAATATCAATAACTTAAGGAGGGACCTAATGGCCTATCAACACACCAACAGTAAAGGCATTACCTACTACCTGCACAAATCTGAAGTTACTCTGCGCGGTGGCAAACCCCAGACGATCTACTTCTTCACCAAGACTGCCGAAGGCGGCAAGGGTACACCTTGCGACTTGCCCGAAGATCGCGTTGTTAATGAAAACCCACGCAACGGCTTCTTGACCCTGAAGAAGAAAAAGGCTGCTTAAGTCGCACGCTGTTATATTATTTAGGTACAGAACATCCCACTTGTCCCGAATCCGGCGAGTGGGATGTTTATTTTTAGATATTTGTGTTATAATATGGCTATGAGTAAAAATAGAGTTAGCCAATCCTTAGACAAAACTAATCTTCGTAAACGCGCCTTGCGAGAATTCCTCATCGGGCTCGTCGTCGCAGCTTTCGCTGGATTTATTTCCTACAGCTCGTATAATGCCGCTGCCACTTCTCGCACTGGTGGCACATATACCATCTATACTGGTGCCATTGCTCTTGGCGTCGTCTATGCGATCAAAGGCGGATTCACCCTATTATTCCCGAATCTCGTCCTGAAATGGAGCAAAAAATCCGCTAAAAAATCTAAAACCACCACCTCTGACGCCAAAGCTCCCGCAGAAGCTCTCGTCGAGTCCGACAAGAAATCCGAGCCAGAAAAGATCGAGTTCTAGGCCACACAAAAATAGGCCTCAGTGGCTTTATTTGTAGCATTGTAGGTTTGCGTCGTGGTGCGGGCGGTTGGTTTCGAACCAACGACCAAGCGGTTATGAGCCGCCTGCTCTAACCCCTGAGCTACG
>CAZGXB010000050.1:0-7150 GCA_964529615.1 uncultured Candidatus Saccharibacteria bacterium | reverse complement strand
GATATTTACATAGCCACTTGGTATGCGACAAACTATTGGCTTTTTCTGCCATAAATTCTCCTTTTGTTTGATTAGGTTTGAACAACTCTAATTATAACGAAAGGAGAATCTATAGCACAATGTTAAACTATCGACGCGCACCCGCATAGCGGGTGGATTAGTGTTCCGCCTGCTTACGCAGTCGGAACTGGCTAAAGCCATCAGCAATTCAAATATTCCTAGAAAAAGAATATTCATATTCTTTATCTAGGAATATGCAGAATTGCTAGGCGTAGGCTGTTGCACACGCGCAGCGCAGAGCGCGCGCCCCGTGTGGACGGGCGCGCAAGCGGTTCTCTCGAGGAGAACCAACAGAAAGGAGTGATAGATAAATGTATGCCTATCCTACATCCAGTAAGCTTACCCAACCTCCTTCCCCACCGCCCCACACACCGGCATCAACCCCAGCAGCACGACCACTACCCCCGTCATCCCCCAGTTCCACCCCGCCATCAGCCTCACTGGCACTGTCCAGCCGTAATATTCCGCTAGACCTGCCGCCAAGATTTCTCCCTTCATCGCCGTCACCGCCAAAGCCACTCCCAGAGATATTACCAGCGCCAGCGCCAAAGCTCCCAACATCACCCCTTCTAGATACAGCGTATATTTCGCCCAAATCTGCCCTTTCGTCTCTTTCGCACGCTTCTCCTCGCGCCGCGCCATCACCACCACGTCGATCACCACTATCAGTACTATCAGCCCCACTCCCAGCCAACTCACCATCATCCATCCCGCTTCCAACAGCCCCATCGTAAAGGCAATATCGACTTGGTTTGTAAACAGCTCCTCGAAAATAATCGGCCCCTCATTATCCCAATCCGTCCAGCTATACAAAAGGTCGCCCTGCGTCATGAATGCCAGCGCCGCCTCCACGTTCTCAAATTTCACGATCGGCGTCTCATACTTCTCCTCGAGCTCACTCTCGGCGAGAAACTTCTCCGCCGCCTCGCCTTCGCCTACGATCATCATCGTCGTATCGCCCGAAAAATCAATCATTTTCAATATTTCGTGCAAGACCCCATAATCTTTCCTCAGCCCCTCCAGTCGCTCCCCTTGCGGCGCCGTCCGCCCCACGATCATAAATTCCTCCCCCAAGGCACTCCGTTTTTCCAGATCTTTCGTCGCCACCACCGGCACCTTCCCCTCTTGCGCCGCCTTCTCCATCAAATCCGCCTCGATTTTCACCCCCATCTTCTCCAATAGCTCCGGCCGGGCATAATTATAATAGTAAACTTGATCCTTCACTATCATCTGCTTTTCCCCGAGAATCTCTCCCCCATTCTGCCTCACCATTTCCTCAAATTCCCCCTCCGCGAACTTCCGCTCATCTCCCGAATCCACCCCTGCCCAGATCAAAGCCTGCGCGATCACCGCCCCGTCCGTCTCCTGTCCCGCCGCCGCCAGCAGATTATTCTTCAGCCCCGTAAGCAACATTCCGCTCCCCAAAATCGCCCCCGCCAGCACTCCGACCAGCAGCAACAGCTTCACGCTCCGCGCTTTATTCCTTGCCCAAATCTCCTTCGCCCCCGCTTTCACCTGCCCCAATTTTCCCATCCTCTTCCTTTCGCTTTTAGCTTTTCTCCCCCGGACGCCTAGATCTTCCTCATCGCCTCCTTCACCCGTTCGATATCACTCTCTCGCGTCGCATAGCTCAGGCTAAACCGCACCAGCGGCGGCAATCCTAAAACCTTATCCAGATAATAATGCGCGCAAAAATACCCAGTCCGCGCCATAATTCCTTCCGCTCCCAGCGCCGAGCCTAAGAGATGTGAATCCACCCCCTCGACGTAAAAGCTCATCGTCGGATTCGGCCCATTTTCCGTCGAACCTACCATTTTCACTCGTGGATTCCCCCGCAAGAATTCATCCAGCTCCTGCGTACACGCCCCCAGCCGCTGCTTATCCGCCTTCGTCCGCCCTTGCAGCCAGGAAATCGCCTCTCCCAGCGCAATAATCTCCCCCCACGCCTGTAATCCCGGCTCAAAAATCGTATACACGTGCTCCTTGTTCCCCTCCGCACTCAGCAAATACCGCTCTCGGAACACATCATCCACCATCCCTCCGCCGATGAAACTCATTCTGAGCTTCGGCACTAAATCCCGCCGCGCCACGATCACGCCCAGCGACGGTGCATACATCTTGTGCGCCGAGAAACAAATCGCATCCGCCTCTGTCTTTTCCAAAATCTCATGATAGTGCGCCATTGCCTGCGCCGCATCGATGATGATGATTCCCCCGTCTTTATGCACCCGCTTCACCACCTCTTTCAGGTTCAGCAGTCGCCGCCCGTCGAAATTCGCCGCGCAGTTCACCACCACCACTGTCCCCGCGAAATCTTCCTCCCCCATCTCCAGCATCCCATCTTCTCCGCGCTGCAAAACCACTCTCGGCACCCCCAAATTCTCCGCCAGCGCCATCGTCGCGAGAAACGGCGAATTATGCTCAATTTCGCTCGTCACCACTTTCTTCACCAGCTCCGGCTTCAGCTCGTTCAAAATCAAATTGATCCCATAGGTCGTATTCAGCGTAAACGCCACGAAATAATCCTTCCCCTTCAGTTTCAGCAGCTTAAGGACTTTCCGCCGCGTCTCCTCGACCAGCTCGTCCGTCTTCTCCCCCCATTTATATTTCACTCGCTCCCCACAAGAATTATGCTCATAATAATAGCGCGTCAGAGCCTCCACCACCTTTTTCGGTCGTAAACTCTGACACGCCGCATCGAGATACACTGATTTTTGTCCTAGGTAATCAAAATCCTCCATACCCCGATTATATCACCATCGCCCCCTACCGTCCTAATTCTACTTTTTCTTCAGATCGCTCAAAGTCTTATAGAAATCCTCAAAACTCTTCGTCGTCTCGTCCATCGCCGTCTTCGCCAGCATCGGCACCGCGTTATCAATCTCTTCTTCTCGCTCCGCTACCCAATTTTGCAGCTCTTCGAATTGCGCCATCAAGGTCGCCTGTTCCGCCGAACTATCTCCGTTCGCTTCTGCCAGCATCGCCAGCTCATAAGTATTCCGCATCGCTTCGAGTCGCTCCTGCATCCCCTGGCCAAATTCTTCCAGCGTCTCATTCTCCGATTCTCGTAGCGGCTGCGTCATTTCGCTAATGTCCGCCACCGTCATCACCGTCAAGTCCAGATTAGTCAATTTCGCCAAGAAAGCATAGGTTTCGCTCAGCCAGCCCATCTCTTTGTCCAGCTGCGTGTCGTTCGGCAATGTCGTATTCGCCGCCTTGCGAAAATCCGCATACTCCGTCTTCAAGTCATCATCTTTCTTCACCGCCGAAGTCTCGCCCAGCTCCTCGACTAATTGCCGCGCCTCCGACATCTGCACTTTGCATCCCGTCACCTGCTCATCGAATTCCTCCGTCGTCGCCGTTCCCAGCCTAAACATTTCCGCCATTTGACCACATTCCGACTCATCATCGACGTAAATCGCCTCCAGTTTCGCATCAAGCTGCGTCGCGACTTCGTAGCTCTCCTCATAATTTGCTCCTAGGAGCTTCGGGAGGAACATCACCCCCGCCACTGTCAACCCTGCCGCCACCAGTAATACCACCAGGATAATCAATAGCAGCTTCGTGTGCGACTTCTTTTGCGGCGTATGCGCCTCCGCCAGCGCCTGTGTCTGATTCATCATCGGCTGCCCAGTCAGCGTCGGCTGCGTTGTCGGCTGTGTTTGCTGCGTCATCGCCGGTTGCGCCGCCGGTGTTGCCGCTTGTGCCATCGCTGGCTGCGTCGCTTGCGTCGGCTGCATCGGCTGTGCTGCCTGTCCCGCTCCTGCCGCTTGACTCGGCTCCGTTGCCTGCGCCGATTGCATTGGCTGCGTCGCTTGCGCTGCTTCACCAGCTCCCTGGAGCTCCTGGACTAGCGCCTGCCCCGCTTGTGTCAAAGCCGTCTCTGGTTGAGCCGCTTGCGTCTCACCCGCCGCCACTGGCTGCACTGGGTTCAAATCCACCGCCTGATTCAAAGTATCCCCCGCATTCAAAGTATCTCCTGTATCCTGCGCTTCCATTCCCATGCCTTGCACCGCTTGTGCTTTTCCGTCTTCGTCCATAACTTTTTCCTATTTTTAATTTTTATTTTCTAAAGCTTAACTACATTATATTACATATAATTATATATGTAAATTATTCACATTCCGCCGCCTCACCGTCTCTATGACACAGCGCCGTATTCTTTCCGTCATAATGCGCCTCATACATTTCGCGCGCCTCTTCATAAAACGCTTCCACCGCATCCTTCGTCCCCTGCACTTCTTTCTGCCCAAAGATTTTCACCGCATCATCCAAATCTTGTATCTGCTCCGTCGTCCAAGTCTGCAATTCGATGATCTGCGCCTGCAAATTATTCAGCCCCACGACATCCATCCCCGTCTCCGGATGCACATATTGCGCCGCCCGCACCAGCTCCGCATACGCCCGCACGATTTCGTCGAGCCGCTCCTGCATCCCCTGGCCAAAGCTCTTCAATTTCTCATTCCCCGATTCCCGCAGCGACTTCGTAATCTCGTCCACGTCTTTCTTCGTCAATTCCGCCAGCTGAATCTGATTAAACTTCTCCACGAACTCATACATCTCGCTGTACGCCTGCAAATCCTGATCCAGCGTCCCACTCCGCGGGAAAGTCACTTCTGTCTCCTTCGTCATTTCCGCATATTTCCCGCGCAAACCTTCGTTTTTCTTCACCGCCGAATATTCGCCAATCGCGTTCACCATTCCCCGGATTTGCTTCATTTCGTCTTTACATTCCGTCATCATCTCGCCGAATTTATCCATCCCCTGCGCGTGTGCCACGAATTCCGTCGCCATCTGCCCGCACTTCGATTCGTCATTGTCGTATAAATCATTTACCAAACTGTTCAAATTATAAGCCGCGAGATATGTTTCACCATAATTTGTGTTCAACGCTTGTGGCAAAAAGATCGCACTCAGCACTCCCGCGATCACCACCACCGCCCCCACCGTACTACCAATAATAATTTTATGCGACCATTTTCGCTCCAAGACATCCTCATTCGACGACGTCACACTCTCCGTCGTCGGCGTCACCGCCTGGCCCTCCTGCGGCCGCAAACCCGTCGATTGCATCGCCACCGTCTGCGAGCTCAGAGCGTTCAGCGGCTCCGCTGCCTGCCCCGGCTGCGGCACCACCGTTCCTGCCGGCGCCTGTGCACCTTGCGTCTGTGCCTGCCCAGCTTGCACCTGCGCCACACTTGCTTGCGCTTGCATATTCTGCGCTTGTGCCTGCGTTGCTTCAACCTTCTGTTTTTCGTCCATATCCCTCTAGCCTATGTTCAATGTTTATTTCTTTTAACTTGCCCTCATTATACCATACCTCACCTATGCTACAATAAAATCATGAAAATAGTTTTTCCCGAATTTAACCATCCCCATATCAAACAAGCTCTAGCGGAATACTCCGCTCGCCTCTCCGCCAACGCACCCAGTTCACTCGATCCTTCCCTTCCCCTTGCGCCCATCACGGCTCTTCCCGCCCCCGATCTCGCTACCGCTTGTAAAATGGTTTCTTCCGGCGATGCCGACACCATGATCGCTGGCATCGACTATTCTTCGCGCGATGTCATCCTCGCCTGCCGCGAACATTTCGGCATGGCTCCCGTGCCCCAACTTGTAAAGCCTTTACAAGTTGAACCAGATTCCACCCCTAGAAATTCCCCTTCTTCCGCCGCTTATTCAACTTTTTCTGGCCTCGCCGTCATGCAAAAGTCGTCCTCTGACTCCTCCCCCGCCCAGACCTATCTCCTCGCGGATATGGCCGCCTGCAAGCACCCCACTCCCGCCCAACTCCGCGAAATTATCACGCAAACCATCACCAGCGCCAAGGCCGTCCTCCCCGGCACACCCCGCGTCGCTTTGCTTTCCTTCTCCACCGCCGGCAGCGGCGGTCGTGACGACACGATCTCCCTCATGCAGGATTCCCTCGCCCATCTCCAAGCTCTCCTCTCCCCCGACTCCGACCCACCCTTCCTCATCGACGGCGAAATGCAGCTCGACGCCGCAGTTAACCCCCGCATCGGCGCCAAAAAGTTCCCCGACTCCCCTGTCGCCGGCCGCGCCAACGTCCTCATCGCCCCCGATCTCAACTCCGGCAATCTCCTCTATAAAGCTTTCGAGCAGCTCGCCGGTTTCACCGTCGCCGGCCCCATCCTCCAGGGCTTCAACTTCCCTGTTTCCGATCTCTCGCGTGGCAGCTCTGTCGCCGACATCCTCCTCACCATCGAAGTCATGAATCGCCTCTCCGTATAAGGACGACAAAAGCAAGATTCCGACTATAACTCAAATGATGCACTTCACGACTATTCAAGTCCAGTAGATATGCTTTTGTGGCTTCAGAATGCGACTGGCGCGACCATCCATAACCATAAACCCCACCGCCCACCAAACTTCCTTCGTGCGGATACACATATCCGCTCCGCACATAGTATAGTGAAGTAAAGGCAATGATTTATAGTCCCAACTTGTAAAGCCTTTACAAGTTGGAGCTCATTTTCTCTCTGTTATTTTTGGGATTTTGGAGCTTTATTAAATTTTGGGATTTTGGAGCTTTATTAAATTTTGGGATTTTGGAGCTTTATTAAGCATTTTACTGCCAAAATTACTAAAAGTTTCGGACGGAGAAAGCAAAATAGCGATTGATACTTCCCCTAGGATTAAGACTCTTATCAGAAAGATCAAGCCCAAAAGCAAACCAAGGCTCTCTATTCGCCAGCCATCCCCAGCTACCGCCATTGCTACCAGCCCCAGCCAAGACTCCCCGCAGCGCAAACGGATACCCGCTCCGCACATAGTATAAGTAGGTTAGAGGTAATGGTTGTATGCAGTATCGATTCGGTCGCGTCGGCTGAGTTGCGGCGTCGGAAACAGTTGCACTTTGAGACATTGAAGAAAATGAAGAAGAGATGATGATGCCTGTGTATGAGTGTACTACTATTTTTCCTTCTGTGAGAGAGACTAAAAGCGAGCGAAAGCTCACCGAGCAGAACGACAGCCCGTAAGGACGGGATGTCGAGTGGGTCTCTCGAACAGAACGGAGAAATAGTAATAAACCTTAGAATACAGTAATTAATCATTATCTCTACTTCAA
>CAZGXB010000049.1:0-7797 GCA_964529615.1 uncultured Candidatus Saccharibacteria bacterium | reverse complement strand
GCTACAGCTTATGACGCCTATCCAAATGTTGCGAAGGTGTTGAGGGGTGAATGTAAAAATCCCGCATTTTCCGCCAAAATCCCAATTTTTATGTTATAATTAGCTTAAATATGTCAATTTTCGCCCGCCTGCGTTCAGTTTTCTCCGCCGTCTCTCGCCGTCAGCTTTTTCTCGGGCTCACCATCTGCGCCATCACCCTCATCGCCGCTTGCGGCTTATATCTGATCTACGATGTCGTCGAAACTCGCCGTCTCGATGCTATCTCCGTCACCTTGAGCGAAAACCTCACCGTCCCCTACGGCACCCCGGCCAAGGTCTCCGACTTTCTCGCCGAGTTGCAGGGCGAGCTGATCGACGACCATGCCATTTCCACCGACGAGCTCGGCGAGATTGCCGTCGATTTCGAATATCTCAACGCTCGCCAGCGCCAGCGCCCCGCCCATTTCACCATCAATGTCATCGACGTCACCCCGCCACTGCTCTATGGCCGCCAGACCTTCACCCTCTACCGTGGCTATGACGGCGAACTCACCGACCTCCTGATCAGCGCCGACGACCTCGATGATCACCCCCGGCGCGAGATCCTCGGCGACTATGACCTCGACCGCGTCGGGACTTATTCCGTCGAATACCGCGCCACTGACGCCAGCGGCAACGTCGCCACCCAGCCCCTCACTCTCCATGTCATCGAGCCGCCCACTGCCAGCGCTTCCTCCACTCCCGCCGCCGCTACCTCCAACGATCGCGACCGTCTCCCGCTCTCGGAAATCATCCAGGATTATAAGACCAAACAGACCAAAATCGGCATCGACGTCTCCCGTTGGCAAGGAAAGATCGACTGGCCTGCGGTCAAAGCCGCTGGCGTCGAATTCGCCATCATCCGCCTCGGCTATCAGACCGAATTCGGCGGGGAATATCAGCTCGACAAATTCGCCCAGGCCAATCTCGCCGGCGCCCGCAAGGCCGGCCTTCCCATCGGTGTCTATTTCTATTCCTATGCCACCACGCCGGACGCCGCCCGCGACCAAGCTGCCTGGATCATCGACCAAGTCGGCGAGACAGAGCTCGAACTCGGCATTTTCTTCGACTGGGAGAATTGGAGCGAGTTTAATCAAGCCGGTCTCAGTTTGCGCAGCCTACGCACCGTCGCCGACGCTTTCATTACCGCCGTCGATTCCGCCGGCTTCAAAGGCTCCCTCTACGGCAGCAAAACTTACCTCGAGACTTTCTGGCAACCCACTTCGCACCCCGTCTGGCTCGCCCAATATTACGACCGCGTCACTTATGCCGGCGACTACTGGCTCTGGCAAATCTCCGACCGCGGCCGCGTCCCCGGGATTTCTAGCGACGTCGATCTCGACATCATGTATCTCAAAGAATAACCTATTTAAACTCCGCATCAAGCTAAGATCTCACAACTTTGCGCGAAAATCCCGTCAAATCTCCGACTTTCAAAAAGCTTATGCTATAATATATACAATATGAAAACTACTCAATCTAAAACTGCCTCGCCCTACCAGCTCAAGCCCTTTCATCTCTGGCTCGTGCTCTGGGCGGTTATCTACACTCTCATTATCACTCTCGGCATCACCGCGCCACACAGCCTCGTGCTCACGGTGATCAAGCTCGGCGGCATCTTCCTCTGCCTAATGTATGCCTGGCTGACTTTCCCCGACGACCACCTCCTCCAGATCGCCCTGCTCGTCACTCTGATCGCCGACGTCCTCCTCGCCATCAACAACGTCTCCGAATTCGGTGTCCTCACTTTCCTCGTCTCCCAAGTCGTCCATCTTTTGCGCCTCAACTCTCCCCGCATCAAGGGCCCGCTCATGATCTTCGTCTGCCTGGCCGCCCTCGCCCTCGTCCTCACTATCATGATCGACTACACCCTAGTCGTCGTCACCACGGCCGGTTGCTATTTTATTCTCCTCCTGGCCAACGTCGTCTCCGCTCTGCGCTGGTATAGCCGCGACTACCACAGCATCCAAGCCTGGTGCGGCGTCACTGGCTTCCTCCTCTTCCTCTGTTGCGATCTCTGGGTCGGAGTTTCTTTTCTCGCCCTCAATCATCTCATCCACCCCGTCTTCTATATCTTAGCGAACTTTTTCGCTTGGTTCTTCTACTATCCAGCTCAAGTCCTCATCTCAAACAGTTCCAAGCTTAAAGCCTACCAGACGAAAAAGCTCGCCTAGCCCACTCTCGAAAAAATCTCCCCAGCTCTCAGAAAGTGTGCTATAATGGTCTAAAAGAAGGAAATTGTGCTATAAATGGAGGTATATGGAAGGCATTAAATCACATTCGCACTCACCCAGCAGCGGCCAACGCGCAATTCTGATTTTTGGCGCGCCCTGCAGCGGTAAGACAACTTTCGGCAAGCAATTCGCCGCCCAATTCAACGCTACATTCTACGATCTCGACACCTTGAAACAGGAGCATAACCTCTCCCGTCAGTTCATCCTCATCCTGGTCGAACAGATCGCCCGTACCGGCTCCACCCTCGTGATCGAAGGCGGCATCGGCACCGAGCGCGAGCGCCGCGAACTGACCGAAGTTTTGCGTTCCATGGGCTATTCGCCCACTCTCATCTGGATCCAAACCGACGTCAATACTGTCCGCTCCCGCCTGAAGAATCGCCTCAAGTCAGTCGAAAAGGCCAAGGCCGTCTATGACGCCGGCGTGAAGTCCCTCGAAGCCCCCTCGGACGCCGAAATGCCCATCGTCCTCTCCGGCAAGCATACCTATCATACCCAGCTCAAGCAGGTCTTGACTCAACTCTAATCATTATTTCAACCAGTAGTCTCAACTGTGATTATCAAAGACCAAGAATTTGGTGAAGTTATCGTGCGCAAAAATCCGCTTTCGCGCAACGTGCGTTTTTCCATCGCACCTTCCGGCCGCCTCCAGATGTCCGTCCCCCAGCATACCAGCGACTTCCTCGTGAAGCGATTCCTCCGCACTAATCGCAACCTCATCCGTCAGAACATCCCTCTAAGCGACCCCGCCACCCAACGCGCCCGCGACGCCAAGAAAAAAATCCTCCTGCGCGAAGCCAAGAAGTGGCTACCCTATCGCCTCGAATACTTCGCTAATCTCTACGGCTATACATACGAACGCTGCCGCCTCTCCCACGCCGCCACTCGCTGGGGCAGTTGCTCCACTAGCGGCACCATTTCGCTCAACATCGGCCTGATGCAGGTCCCCGAAGTTTTGCGCGACTATGTCATCCTCCACGAGCTCGCTCATCTCAATCACATGGATCATTCCGCGGCTTTTTGGGCCGAAGTCGGCCAGCACGACGCCCGCTATAAAGAGCATCGCCAAAAGCTCAAATCCTTCAGTCCCGGCGTCTAAAAACCGCCGGCTTATTTCAGCCAGCGGTCTCGCATTAGGAGGGATCAATCCCGACTTCCTCGGAATCGTCCTCATGATCAGCCCGACGCTCGTCCGCACAGTCACCCTGACAGCCGCCATTGCAGCATCCACCACAACCGCAGCCACATTCACAACCCTCATCATCGGGCTCATCGTCGTCGTCATCATACCCGTCGCACTCATCTTCGTCTTCATAGTCGTCGAACTCATCCGAAGCATCCTCAAATTCGTCTTCATCATCGAAGTCGTCATCAAACTCATCGAACTCATCTTCTTCCGACCAGTCCTCATTTGCAGGATGATTCTGCCGGATGGCTTCGCAGGCAAGACCTACAACATCTGCACACAGATTCTCGACGACGTCGATCAACTGCCTAATCGTCTCCTGCATCGGTTGTGCCGCAGCAGCCGCCATGTCTTCCATCTTCTCCAGCGCAGCCTCGAAGCCGTCCCGGTAAATCTGTTCTTCGATCTCCGCGGCCTCACGGCCAGCCAAGAAGCTGTCCTCATAATCCGCCGCCGTGTCTTCCGTCACAGAAGACACCCTGATAGCGTCTATCAGCTTCCGCGTGACAGTTGCTCCGATTTCAATCGCCGCTCCGGCCAACAATAACTTAACAAAATCTTTCTTCTTCATAGATTTCCCCTCCTAATCTTCAAAGTCATCACTATCATCATCCGCCGCGCAGGCTTCAATTTCATCACCGCACGCCAGATCAACCTTGCATAAATCATCCAAGAGTCGATTCATACTCTTAAGGACCCAGGCGTCCAAGTCCTTCCGGTGCCAAAAGCACCACACGCCACCAGCGACCATCATCGCCGAGACTATCAACTTCGCCGCGATTTTTCCACGCGGCTTTCTCGCTTTCTCCATGAAAGCTCCCCCTTTCTTCGGCCTTCGCCGAGCGTTTTCGGTGTCGTAGCTACGATTAGCTCCAGCGCGTTATAGCATTTTTGAGCTTATCTTGATTCAATCCCTCCTTTTTAAGCTACTCCACCCCTATCCTTTCATTATAGCACACATGCCAAATAATGTCAACTCTATGCATCCCTATCTGAAAACGGCAGAAACGACGATATATCAATTGCTAATTTACGAATTTGCGCGTTTCAGTATCAAACTTAATTTCCACCATGCCAGTCTTTCCGTGAGAGTTTTTCAAGACGATAAGCCCAGCCAGCCAAGACGGTTCATCATAGTCCAGCTCCATAAAGTTTTCCGCCACTTTTTCGGCTGCTTGCATAATTTCGGCGGGCAGTTTCATTGTCATAACTAGAACAATACCGTTTCCTTTGTCCAAAGATGTTTCTTCATTTCGCCAGAAGCCAGCATTTCGTTTTTCAGTTTCAGCATATAATCTAGCCGTTCAACTTCGTCTGCGATGTCAAACTTATCTTTGACGATAAAATAATACTTGCCATCTTTAGCTTGGTATTTCATAATCGTCACTGACTTCATTGATTTATCTCCATTTTATTATATTATATAGTTTTTGCCTTGCTTAATCAACGGCGTAGCCCCTTTAATTAAAGAAAATTCGATGCTTTTCTTCAGCCATTTCAATCTGATTTTTCAGCTTTTCAACGAACTCATTAATCCGATTTTCGTGGCTAATTTCGTCTTCGCTACTCGGAAAAATCTCCTCAAAATCAAACCCCGAATGCAAATAATAGCGTAGTGGCATGAAATTTCGGTCAACGGCGTCTAGGACGATAAAACCATATTGTATATGAGGAAAGACTGATTTGTGGGTCCGGGCTTTCTCCGAATAAGTAATGACATCGTGTGTGGAATGACCTTTGATTTTGCCCTCAATGATGACGAGTGGTACTTTTTCGTCATTTTCTAGTTCACGATAAATCAAGACATCAACTGCGTAGTATTTCTTACCTTTACTAAAATCAAGCCCTTTGTTGTTGCTGTCAATTCGGTCGCAAAAATTAGTATAAGGCAAGCTGGCTTGAGTAGTAATTTTATAGCCCATGCTTTCAATTTGTGGGCGAATGAGGTCAACAAACTGCTTGACCATGCATTGCTCAGTTCCGTCTCGTTCTTCAGCTTTAGTGTTGATTGCCATATTATAATCTCCTATCCTGATTTTGCTTTTGTTAACTTCGCATACGGCATGGGAGTTTGCTCAGTTTTGTTTTCTTTTACCCAATCAACCAAAATCTCGAAGATTTTCAGGTCAATATCTGATAATGTAGTTTTATTCATATTTACTCCTTTGAATAATCAATTAATTCATATATGATGTAATTTGCCTTAACTTGATCAAATTCTTCTAAATCTCTTTGATAGTCTTTACCTAAAGGATTAACACAGGCAAAATTATGAGTCGTTGAACCTTGACCAAAAGCCCACTCATAATAAATTCCATCATGATATTTGCAGTCAGCTTTCGTATGAGCAGAGATGGCAACTGGATCGTATTCTGAATTTTGTTGCCAGGCGCTATTTTCTACAAATCTAGCTAAATACACTTGATACTCATCCTCTGATTTATTAGGGTTTTTGATTGGGCAACCCCAACAAGGATAGGAGCCTTCAGATTCTGGAGCGTCCGCAATCCGAACAGTTTCGGCATATTCTCCATAATCAGATTTGCAGTCATATGCACTCTTAGAAAGAGGTTCGATAATCGGTGTCGGAATTGATTTAATGACGGGTATTGAAAATGTTAAACGGTTGATGCTAGGAATCGAATTTGCAACTGTCAACCCAATATAGCCAACTGCTCCAATGCCAGCTACCCAGCACAAGATTTTGACGAAGACTAATTTCATGATGCCCTTTCTGTCGCCACTAAAAAACGACCACATGTTTAGCTGATTCCATTATACTACAAAAATCGCAATTATGCAAGACCAAAATCCGGTTATGTTTGATTTTTGCGAAAATAAGTATTTAATAATAATTAAATTAAATAACCAAAAGCTTTTTCTCATTATTTTTATCTTTTCAGCAAAAAGGACTGCCTCATCTCGGCAGCCCTCCAGGGAAGATTAAGCATTTCCTAGCTCCATCCGGCGAATAGTCTCGGCGCTATCTAGAACACTATCTCGAGCACTCTCCGGATAGTAACTCTTCCACCGTCGCCAAATCTTCCAGCCGCGCCTCAATGATCGCTCGAAGCTCGTCCGTAGCGCGCGCCGAACTGGCGTCGTCTTCGACCTGCGCCCGCAGCAGCCCGACTGCCGCCTGCGCTTCGCTCAGCCGCGCGTATTCCACGCTCCTCAGCATCGGATTCAGCGCCCGTACCGCCTCCGCGGCTAGCGCCAAAGCGCCGTTCAGCCGCAAACTATCGACATACTGCTCGAAATACAGCCCGATATTCTTCATAGCTTCTTCCGCTAAGTCGTAGTCGTTCATATGCTCAGCACCATAGCAATTCCCACCGTGCTCCACAAAGGCCGGACACGCTAGGCAGCAGTCATCACAGATCTCGCTTAAGAATTTGCCTTCGGCCGCCGGTGCCGGTTTTAGTCTCTCGGCACTTTTGTCGCTATTTTGCCGTTTTTTCGGACCTTCTAAGATCCCATCAACTTTATTATTCTGCGGTTTTTTCATCTTACCCCTCCTTAATTTCTAACACAGAACGGAAATCTTCCGTCATATCGCTACACGAATCGTACCATATACCACCATGGTAGTTATCATACTCACGTTTACCCCGTTCATAATCTACGACATCAGAGCTCGCAGTAATTACCGGGCATTCACATCGCATCTCCTGCAATGCCGTCAGGACTTTATAGCCACACTCACCGTCCGGTTCATCGCCCTTAAACATTGGCATCTGCATGTCCAAGACAATCAGCCATTCGGCTGGATTTTTTGCAATTACTTTCGACCGTTCTCTCATAAAAGCCAAAAAATCCCCAGCGTACTGGAATGAATGTATGGCAGCAGCAGGAAAGAAATCCTGCATATAACTTATAATCCGTCCCCGCTTGTAGCGATAATCATCAACCACACAAACATTTTTAAATGTATCCGGTGTAGTCAACTTTTCAGTCGTTTTCATGGAATTTCACCCCCTTTCCTCCCTATATTCATATTATTAATGAGCTGGCATTCTCATGCTTCATTTTTTATGATACCATACTTTGTCTAGAAATCAACCATCACTCCATACAGCTTCCTCCTCAATGCGCCAGAAATCCCCACTTTCGCAAATATCCCCGAAAATTTCACCGAAAAACCCTTGAAAACCGGAGGGAAGTGTGCTAAAATTACTTCCGTATAGTCTAATATTAACGGACAATGCAAACTAGACGCCGAGATAAGCCTAGTTGACGCTGTTAGACCGAGAGCGAGGATCTCATCTAACCCAGCATCGCCAGGAACTGTCCCACGGTCTAGATTTCGTGTTGTCTATAAGGGAAAGGAATAGGATGCAAGTCATCATCGGCACCAAA
>CAZGXB010000048.1:0-7863 GCA_964529615.1 uncultured Candidatus Saccharibacteria bacterium | reverse complement strand
TTGGCTCATAACCAAAAGGTCGTTGGTTCAAATCCAACTCCCGCAACCAAAATGGTGTCACGATGACGAACTGCCCCCCCAGTTCCGAAACGCGGCACCATTTTGGTTTCTCCGTCACTCCCCGTCTCCGTCACTCCCCGTCTCCACCCCTTTCGCACCTCCATCCCTCCTCCGTACTCCCACCCGCCAAAAATCTCGTGCTAAACTCTTGTCAATCATAAAAAAACATGCTATCATAATCAACGGACGTTTAGTCCAGAAACCTCTCCTCCAAGTTTACTGCTGGGGGAGCAACGTTCTTTAACAGAAAGGAGAGTGTTTTGATGAAAACGAAGAACACGAAACAGCTTGGGCTGCTGAAACGGCCCGGTCACTTATTGACTTTGATGATCGCGGTGATCTTTTTTGTCACCTCTATCATCACCCCGACTTCCGTAGCGTCTGCTGCTGAGGATCAGTCTCAGACTGATGGCATAGATTGTGCATCTATGCAGCAGAGCTTAGAGGATTTGCATTTGTCCTCCGATGAGCTCAGCTTCACGGCTGGGGACATAGTCTATCTGCTAGTCCTGCCGAAAGATCAGGCGAAACCGCTCGGTTGGGAATTGGACGCGATCGAATTTTCCGATCCCGATGCCCTAGCTCTACTAGAGCCCGATGACCCTGATGCCGTGGCGGAATTTGAGCGTTTGAAATCGACTGAATCAGAAATCGACGACGATTCGCTCATCATTTTCCTCCGCGCACTGAAATCCGGGACGGTTGATATTCAGTTCACCCTAAAGAATCCCGCTTGGGAATCAGCCTGCGCTGATGGCTGCTA
Source organism: uncultured Candidatus Saccharibacteria bacterium (assembly GCA_964529615.1). Taxonomy (GTDB): domain Bacteria; phylum Patescibacteriota; class Saccharimonadia; order Saccharimonadales; family Saccharimonadaceae; genus Nanosyncoccus. Next base: position 7,040 of record CAZGXB010000048.1, on the reverse strand, counting down.
CGAGCCTAAGGAATTCACCTGCCCGGCCGAAATTCAGCCACAGCCAACCCAGTATCAGCCGGCGACTACCCAGTCTGCGAAGACGACCGACCAGCGCGCGGCGCAGCCTCGCCGCCATTCGACCGACAAATCTGCGGACAAAGCCAACCCTGGTCATCGTGAAGACCCGGATGACGGCATTATCAGTCCCAATCCGCCGTCCAAGCCCGACCAGCCGCAACCGGAACAACCAAAACCGGATCAACCAGACGATCCTGGCCAGCCGGACAATCCGGACACACCGGAACAGCCCGAAGAGCCGAAGCCGGACGATCCTAATCCGGATGATCCTTCCGACCCTGGCAAACCTGACCAGCCCGATGTGCCGGATCAGCCCAGCCAGCCGGAGAATCCTGACAACCCTGACAACCCCGACAATCCGGACCAACCCGATCCTGACAATCCGGATAATCCTGACCCGGACAACCCGGATCAGCCGGAAAATCCCGACAACCCCGATCCGGATCAGCCTACTGACCCAGAAGAGCCCGAACCCGAGCCGGACAAGGAATTCGACACATCGACTTGGCAATTCGACCCGGACAGCCTGACTTATACTTACGACGGCCAGACACATCAGCCGACCGTCAAAGGTGTGCCCGAAGGCGTCAAGGTTATTCACTCCGAAGGCCAGACTAACGCTGGCAAGCACGTCCACAAGGTTTCCTACGAGGTGCCCGAGGGCTATAAACCGGTTCCGGACATGGAGATCGAATATGAAATCCAGCCCGCGCCGCTTACACTTGAGCAGCGCTACAACCCCGAGACGAAAAAGGTGGAAGCCGTCGTTTCTGGGCTGGTTGGCGAAGACGTCGCCACGACGAAGACCACGGTAAACAAGGATGAGCAGCTTGCTCCCATGTTGACCGATCCCGGTTCTTATGTCGTTTCGACCGGTATCGAGCTCGACGAGGATAAGAAAGGGAATTACACCGTGCCTGACGAAAAGACTAATGTCTATAATGTCGGCACCAGTCACCCCTGGTACAATGTCAACCTCGACTACCGCCTCGACAATGGCCAAATCGTCGTTGACATGCGCCTGGATGACCTCGCGATCAAGGAAGTCGGCACCACGACTATGACTGTCGTCGGTCTCGACATTTCGTACGATCGTTCAAAGATGGAATATGCCGACATTGACGCCGGCTACTGGATGCAGAACTTTTATCCAGATTCCCAAACCAATACCGGTATGTACCTCGGTTATACCGGCCCCATGCCCGAGTCCGCGACGCTCTGTAGCTTGCGCTTCAACGTCATCCCAGGCGTCGATCCGGAAGACATCCTCTTCCAGGTGAAGAATTCCCAGGTGACGGCCACTAGTTTTGGCGGCGATTCGCTTGACTTCTACTACCATGCGCCGGACAAGACCTTGGTCATCAATCCTTCCGAGGTCGAGACCGAGAAAATCACCATCGATCGTAATCCGCTCGAAGATGCGGAATATCGCTATGACAACAAGCTCGAGGATGCCGATGGTAATCCCGTCCAGTCCGAAATCGACAAGAAAAATCAACAAGTCGATAATCTGAAGGATTACATTTCCGAAAAATTCCCGGACGCCCCTGAGCCTGCGACGCAGCCCGATCCCGCGCCCGAAGATTCCGATTCTGACGCCGACACGGACACTGGCTCTGACGCTAATTCCGATGTTAAGACTGACACTGACACCAGTTCTGACGCTGGCTCTAATGCTGACATCAGCGAAAATCCAGCCTCCGACTCCACTCAGGACAGTATCGACAAATCGGACAATTCCGACAATTCCGATAACGCGGACAACGCTAACGGTTCAACCAATTCAAGCCAGTCCGCCCCTGAGCCCAGCGCGTCCCAGAGTTCCGGTGAAGCCGAGCCTAGCACAACTGTGAACTCCGGTAAATCCGAACCCGCCGCGCCGGCTCCCGCCGCCGTTTCCAAACCTTCCGTTCCGGCCGCTCCTAGCGCCGAACCCTCTCCGACCACTCCTCCCAGCGCACCCGCCGAGTCCACATCGGACGACGCCGCTTCCTCGGAGGATTAATATATTGGGCTGCTTCGGCAGCCCTTTTTGCGCCCGAACACTCCCCGCCCACTTTTCCTCATTCTGTGTAAAACTCCCCATTTTCCTCTCATTGACTCAACCGCGCTATATTTCATAATAACACTTGACAATTTCTCGCAAAATCGCTCCAATTTTAACCAAAATCATTACCACTTCAGCCCAAAATCTGCAAAAACTATTGACTCTTCCATCAATCTGTGCTACAATAGAACTATAAGGAATAACTACTCGTAGTTTTAGCCCAAGCTTTTGATTGCCTTGGGCTAAACGCCCTTACGCAGATTAAAAGTTTATGGAGCTATACTCGAGTTTTCATGAAAAGGAGGAAAACCATGAAAACTTTGAAAACCATGAAAACCATGAAAACTGCATTGCTCTCTTTCATTGCCGTCGTCATTGCTCTCACATTCTGCCAACTTGACGTCAAGGCTAGCGATGATTTCGAGCCAACCGACTCGTATCTGCGCGACCTCGACACCGGCGAAGTCTTTTACGCGACTACCGAGGATGGCCACGTCCAAGAGGTAAAGATCACAGTTGGTCATCACTACGAAACCGGTTTTCGCCTGGAAAACACATCTGGCGAGAACTTCCACAACGTCTATTTTCGCCAAGAAGAAGGGGATCTGGTCTTTTTGAGTTATCCAGACACTACGCGTGTTCTCTCTGGCTCATTCTTGTCGCCAGAAATTGGCTTAGAAAGTGGTTATACCGCAAAATTTGCCCTCTCTGTTGACGAGCCTACGATCCTTTGGAGCGAAAGCCCTGGCATCTCTGTCGTCCATAACACTGGCCTCGCGAATGGCAAGGAGCTTCCTCCGGGAGCTGTCGGCGGGATAGACGGAGCCGAAATCGGTTTAATCGAAGACGGCCAAACGACTTATGTTGTCTGCCAGTGGCGAGCGAAAGGGAATAACAACCCGGTTGTTCACAAGTGTAATGTCTGTGGAAGGATAACCCATAATGAATCATGCCATGCCAAGCCGAGCCCACCCAATCTCGAGTCTCGAAAGACTATCCAGCGCCGTCGGGCGCAAAGGCTAGCGGATTTACGGCGGTTAAGGCGGATAAGCAAACACCACAGTTGTAGCAAACCATGTAAGTCTCCCTAAGCTTTCCCCAAAAAGCAGCCCCCGCGGGCTGCTTTCGGCGTTTTATCTTTGGCTATACGCTTATTCCACACCCCCGTCTTCGACCTGTTCAGCGTTTTCCGCCGGCTCATCCTGTGCCGATTCAGAACTATCGGCTTCTTCCGTCTCTTCGCGATTGTTCGCTGCGGCAGTTTCCTCGGTGGTCTCTTGCTCATCAGCAGTGTCCGTAGCCTCCACCTCGGCAGCCTCGACTGCTTCGTCTGCGTCCTGCTCTTCGGCGACTTCCTCGCTATTTTCTAGCGTGTTGAACAGCGCATCCTCGGCGTTTTTCCGCTTCTTCTTTTCCGGCGCTTTCGCCAACTCGATGTCGAGGTCATAGCCAGTCAATTTCGAGGCCAGGCGCACATTTTGCCCTTGCCGACCGATGGCGATCGACTGTTGGTCTTCCGTGACGTAAACTTTGGCTTTTTTGCCTTCGATTTCCACTTTCACCACTTCCGCCGGGCTCAAAGCTTCGCGGATATATTCCGAAGGATTATCACTCCAGTTAATAATGTCGATTTTTTCGCGCTCACCAATCTCATTCACAATCGCTTGCACGCGCATACCGCGCCCTCCGACGAACGTCCCCACTGGGTCCATTCCTGGCACAGTTGACATCACGGCGATTTTCGTCCGTCGTCCAGCTTCACGCGCAATTCCACGGATTTCCACCGAACCATTTTCCAGCTCCGGCACTTCTTGACGGAACAAATATTCGATGAACTCCGTATTCCCGCGTGACAGGATCAGCTGCGCGCGGGTCTCGCCGTGCTCTACGCCCTTGATATAGACTTTGATCCGCTCGCCCACGCTGTAATACTCGCCGTCAATCTGCTCCGACTTCGGCATAATGCCGGAGGCCTTCCCCAGGTCGATCCGCACGATACGCGGCTCGACCCGCGCTATCACCCCAGTCATAACCGTGCCAATCTTGTCTTCAAAGGCTGCCAAGACTGCGTCCCTCTCCGCTTCGCGGAGGCGTTGCACTACGACCTGCTTCGCGGTCATCGCTGCAACGCGCCCAAAACTCGTCACCTCATGCGTTTCTTCGATCGTATCGCCGATTTTGGCGTCTTTTTCCACCTTCACTGCCTCCGCCAGGGGAATCTCCGTCGCCGGATTATACGCCACATCGTCCTCGATCACCTCGCGCTCGACGAACACCGTCGCCTTGCCGCTGTTCATATCCAGCAGCGCTCGCACATTCATGTCGCGGTCGCCATTATCCTTGCGCCACGCCGCCGCGATCGCCATCTGCACGACCTCCAGCACCGTTTCCTCCGGCAACCCCTTTTCTTCGGCGATCACCCCCACCATCGCCGTCATTTGTTTCAGGTCTAGACCTTCCATTTTTCTCCTTTCACTTATTTCAACGAAAAACCCGCCCCTCTTCGGGTCGGTCAATCTCTGTATATTTCTATTCTAGCGCATCTCTTTCAAAAATCAACCCCTATTTTCCATTTTCCACCTTTCCCCAATTTCGCATATCTTTCATAATACATTGTATAATATTTTTCCTCATCTCCACTCCTATTATCCCACAAAATCTTTGCTAAAATCGCAAATTAAGCGTAAAAACTATTGACATTTTCAATAATGTATGCTACAATGGAAACATAAGACGTATGCAAGCGCCACAAAGCGGTATTAACTTAAGGCGCCAGCGTCTTAAGTATTTTTCCATTTACGGTGCAATATTTCTCAAAAATGGAGGAGGGAATTATATGAGAAAGAAATACTGGCAAACTATCGCAGAAAATTTATTTTTATGGAGTGTCCCGTTGTTCATTTCGTGGGTTATTGCCGCGCTCATAGTAGCACGACAAATGCCCCCCAGTGTATCAGCTGCAAAAGGTATTACAGTTTCAGGCCTCTTCATTATCATTATGATGAATAGTGAATGGGTGGTCAGGCTATTTTTTGGTAATAGCCAGCAAGAACTGCCTGCCGCACTAGAAGAAGCTATTGAAACAGACCATGGTATGAACCTATCGAACGTTATGGAGGCGCTGCGAGATGAGCTAGTCGAGTACAAAGCCGTTTTTGACGCAAACGGCAATAAGTTGGCAGAGGGGTCAATACTGTCGCCTAGCAAATGCGCGCTGCCAAAAGGAAAGTGGTCTCAGATCAGTGGTCGGGCAAAAATTAATCTGCATAATCATCCCAGTCTGAGCGATGGTTCATTTTCGCCTCAGGACTTCCATAGTCTCGTCGCGTGTCAATTTCGACAAGATATCGTTATCACGCTCCATTATACATACATAATGGATGCTTTCCGCAGCGACTTGACCACACTTAATGCAGATAAAGTGAAACAATATGCCGAGACTATGTACCAAAAGATACAAAACAATGCGGTGGTGTATTTTTCATTGAGCACTGGAATTTGCGAAAACCTCGTTTGGAGGCTCTGTACTATCGCAGTCTCACGTGCAGTCGCCGACCGCTATGGCTGGAAGTTTCACGTCGAACCGGCCTGGTTTACACGGCTTAGGATGCGCCATCCCCGGATAAGCGTTGTCAAATGTCGCAAAGTTGCTCTCGCAGGAGCGGCGCTGTGCTTTATCCTAATGGGTGCTCACATGGCCACATCTAGGCCTAAAACCGCCGCCATCGCACGGACGACTATTGATTCTGCGGCGTCATGCGTAATCGTTGACGGCCAACTCAAGCCTATCAATGATGGGCGAGTTTGCACTAAGCATATTGAAGTTGCACCGTAAAGATGGCTTTAGGCCCTACCACGTAGGGTCTTTTAAACACCAACAAATCTAACTGGCACTCTTGAAATGTCGAGGAAAGCGAGCAAAGAGAGAATTTATTCTCTCTTTCGAGCGACGCAGGCAGCAAGACTGCATTTTGGCAGTCTTGACACCCGACTGCTAATTTGCTAAAATCAGGGTAATTAGCACTCTTGACAATAGACTGCTAACGATATACAATAGAATAAGATTTGATTTATTAAAGAAAGGAAATTATATGTCAAAAATCATCGGTATCGACCTCGGCACCACCAACAGCGCCTTCGCGTACATGGTGGCTGGCAAGCCCGAAGTCATCACTAACGCCGAAGGTGACCGCACCACCCCCTCGGTCGTCGCCGTCACGAAAAAGGGCGATCGCCTCGTCGGCAAAGTCGCTCAGCGCCAGCGCGTGACGAACCCGAAGAACACTATTTATGGTATCAAGCGCCTCATTGGCCGCAAATTCGACGACAAGGAAGTCCAGCGCGACCTTGACATTATGCCGTATAAGATTGTGAAGAAGGGAAACGGCGTCGCTGTAGAAATGGATGGCAAGGAATATACTCCCGAAGAAATCTCCGCCATGATTCTCTCAAAAATTAAGGCTGACGCCGAAGCCTTCCTCGGCGAGAAAGTGACGGAAGCCATCATCACCGTCCCGGCTTACTTCGACGATTCTCAGCGCCAGGCTACCAAAGACGCCGGCAAAATCGCTGGTCTCGAGGTGAAACGCATTATCAACGAGCCCACCGCTGCCGCTCTGGCCTACGGTCTCGAGAGCAAAAAAGACGAAAAAATCGCTGTTTTCGACCTCGGTGGTGGTACTTTCGATGTCTCTATCCTCGAGCTTGGTGACGGTGTCTTCGAAGTCATGTCCACGAATGGCGACACCCACCTCGGTGGTGAAGACTTCGACAACGCGATTGTCAACTTCCTCCTCGCCGAATTTAAGAAGGAATCTGGCATTGATATTAAGGACGACGCTGCCGCCATGCAACGCGTGAAGGACGAAGCCGAGAAAGCCAAGAAAGGGCTCTCTAGCGCCAAAGAAGTCGAAATCAACCTCCCCTTCCTCAC
>CAZGXB010000047.1:0-7919 GCA_964529615.1 uncultured Candidatus Saccharibacteria bacterium | reverse complement strand
TTCTATAATGTAGATAACTACTTATTCTACTGTTCTGGATTGTTACACTAAGCCCAACTTTATACCAGCTTCAAATCTCAAGCCTCCGTAATCATCTGGAATTGGCCGGACTCGCAATAGGCTTCATATGCCTGCAAAATGGCGCGGCACCAGGGCGTGAGGTCTAGTTTATAGGCTTCGGATAGCGTAAACCAGCCGTTTCGCGGGACTTCCTCCGTGTCGGTTTGCTTGCCTTCGTGGGTCCAGTTTTTAACGATGAAGCAGAGAGTGAAGGGTTGCGTATCGCCGTCTTGATAGTGGAAAATGCGCTGCGGGCCGGAAATTGCGCCAAAAGGAATGAAGGCGTCAACCGGAGCGATGATGCCGGCCTCTTCGGTTAGCTCATGCTGCGCAGCGCTGACCCAAGAATCGCCGAGCTCGGCATGACCCCCGACACAGCTCCAGCGAGCGACGTGCGACGCATAGACCAACTTAACTTCACCCCGAGAGTTAATCGGTAAGACATCGACGGTCGCAGTGAGCAAAGTCATGCCGCCGACTTTTTGGCGTAGCTGCCAAACATATGATCCTTCGTAGCTCATACAGACATATATATTATATAGGCTAGTTCAGAATAGCAATCATGAGATTGAGGTAGCCGGCGAAAGTGACCCAGAGCAGATACGGTAGCAAAAGCCACATAGCAGCGCGATGGTTGCGGGCGCCCCAAATCACGAGGAAGAGGATCATCGCCCAGAGCGCGATCAGCCAGATGAAAGCGAACCAGTGCCAGCCGAGATTGAAGAAGAAAATTGACCAGAAGAAATTAAACACTAATTGAATGCCATAAATCACGAAAAAGGTGGTTTTGTCTTTAGCGGTGAGGTGCTTGTCAATGGCGTGGATCCAGACCAGATAGCAAGCAATGCCCATCAGGATGTAGAGAATCGTCCAGGCAACCGGGAAAAGCCAGGCGGGTGGCGCGAGAGGCGGCTGTTTCATGGCTCCGAAAGCGGCCATGGAATCACCAGCGATGAGCGCAGATAGTCCGCCGACGCCGAGAGGGATAGCGAGCGAGACGATAAATCTCCAGATATAGCCCCAAGTGGTAAGTTTTGCTTTATGTTTGGTACGTGCTTTTGCCATTTTTATAAACTCCTTATGCTATAAGTATAGCAAAAAAGTGGCGGAGTGCTATAATGAATATACTTAATATACGTTAGATTTATGAATGAAGAGAAAAAGATGCAAGAAAAACCTCAAAACGAAATATCACCCGAGCTACTCAAAGGCTTGACCGATGCGGAAGTCGAGCAATCACGCGCGGCTTATGGATCGAACGAAATCGAGAAAAAGCGCAAGTTGAACTTATTTGAGAAAATTTTGCACGTTTTGGCCGAGCCAATGTTTTTGTTGCTGCTAGCGACGGCAAGTATTTATTTCTTCCTGGGAGAATTCACGGACGGCGTGATCATGCTGGTCTTGGTATTTTTCGTCAGTGGCATTGAGTTCGTGCAAGGTTATAAAACGGACAAGGCGCTGGAGGCGTTGGATACATTATCGGCGATTAATATTGATGTGATGCGTAATGGCGAACGCATCGCGGTCAACAGCAAAGATTTAGTAGTGGGCGACATTGTTTTGCTAGAGGAAGGCGATAAGATCCCGGCGGATGGAAAAATCCTGAAGCTGCAAGGTTTGGGCGTGAATGAATCAGCTTTGACCGGTGAATCAGAAGTAGTTTATAAGAAACTTACGGACACTGGCGATCGACACTTCCGGCTGGATATGTGTTATGCGGGCTGCGACGTGACGAACGGCTCGGCTGTCATCGAGATTGCGGCGGTGGGAAAAAATACCGAATACGGGAAAATTGGCAGCGCACTCAAATCCATCAAACGCGTCAAAACGCCGCTCGAAAAACAAATCAATAAATTAGTGGTGGTTTGTACGATTATTAGTCTGACATTTTGTTTGATTGTGGCGATCGTGAATTTCTTTTATAACGACGCTCTGGGGTTAAAAGAGCGCGTCGTCCAGGCAATTTTGTCGGGCTTAACCATGGCAATGGCGACGATTCCGGAGGAAATTCCGGTAGTCCTGACGGTGTTCTTAGCGATGGGCGCATGGAAGCTAGCGAAGCAACATGCTCTGACGCGCAATATGAAGGCCGTGGAAACTCTGGGGGCAATCACTGTGCTCTGTACGGACAAAACTGGCACGCTGACACAGAATAAAATGGCCGTGGAGGAAGTTTGGACGCAAGACAAAAGTTTTCCCTTTATCGCGGCGCTGGCCTGCCATAAAGTGCCGTATGATCCGATGGAAATTGCGATCCAAGAATATGCCCAGAAGCAAGGCGTGAATGCGGCGGAGTATAATTATGAGTTGGTGCAGGAATACGCTTTTAGCAACGAAACGAAAATGATGGGGCAGGTGTGGAATATCAATGGCAATCAAGTGTTATGCGCGAAAGGAGCGTATGAGAGTATTCTGCCACTGTGTGGGTTAGATACGGGTGTGCAAGAAAAGATCGTGCGGCAGGCAGAGGAATTTTCCGCTCAAGGCTATCGCGTGCTAGCAGTAGCGAAACGTGAGCACTTGACGCGGGTTTCGGCAGAACTCAAGCAAAATCAGCTGAATTTCGTAGGACTGATAGCTTTGGTCGATCCGCCGCGCGTGGGAGTGGAGGCTTCGATTAAGTCTTGTCATAGTGCAGGCGTGCGCGTCATTATGATTACCGGAGACAACGGGGCGACTGCGGCAGGAATTGCAAAACAAATTGGACTGAGCGAGAAAAGTACAATTATCACGGGCGCGGAGCTCGAGGAGATGAGCGACGAAGAATTGAAAGACCGTGTCAAAACTACGGATATTTTCGCGCGGGTTTATCCCAATCATAAAATGCGTATCGTGGAGGCCTTGCAGAATAACCATGAAGTAGTAGCAATGACGGGGGACGGAGTGAACGATGCACCAGCATTGAAGAAGGCAGAGATTGGCATCGCCATGGGACAGCGCGGCACGGACGTTGCGAAGGAGGCGGCAGATTTGATTTTGCTGGACGATAATTTTAGTACGATCGTGGCGGCAATCGAAAACGGCCGTGTAATTTATAGTAATATTAAAAAAGCGATCGAATATATTCTAGTCATCCATATTCCGATTATTCTAGCATCGCTGATTATTCCGCTAGTGGACTTACCGCTGCTACTGCTGCCGATTCATGTGGTCTTGCTCGAGCTGATTATCGACCCGACGTCCTCGATCGTTTTTCAGCGGATTCAGCCGGACGAAAACATCATGCAGGAGCCGCCGCGCCCGCTGAAGGAGCCACTACTAAATACCTCCACGGTCTTCAAATGTATTTTGCAAGGAACGGCGATGTTTGCGGTGTCGTTCGTGGCGTATTATTACTTGATCAAGACGGGTGCCGCACAAAATCTAGCGACGAGCGTAGCTTTCACGACTCTAGTGCTGGCGAACGTTTTCGTGGTGTACGTCTTGCAGTCGGAAGAGTACGCCGTGAAGAATTTCGTGGCTGACCTGAAGGATAAGGTAATCGTCTTAATCAATAGTATTATTATCGCCGTGCTGCTTTTGCTAATCTATGTTCCCTTCCTCAATCGCCTGGTGGGTATGGCGCCGCTGACGCCAGTGCAGCTCTTGGCCGCGCTAGGGCTCGCTATCCTCTCGACTTTCGTCTTTGATTTATTGAAGAAGCCGAGTCGAAAAAAACGACAAAAAGCATAGCTTGGGCTTTTGGATTCAGCTTCTGTTATAATTGTAGTTATGAAAGTTAGTGAGTTTGCGCGCGGTTCGGAACGAATGATCGATCCAATTGAGGTAGGAAAAGTGCATTATTTACAGCAGTGGCTGAAAAGAATGCCGAAAGGCTGGCAGCGCAAAATCGTGACAAATGCGGCTAAAAAATCTCCGAAAATGGGTTTTGTGGTCGAGCCATATGCGTTTTTCTTGTTTTATGAAATCGAAGATCTAGAGAGCGTTAATCAGTTGTTGCCCGATGGGTTTGAAATAATGAAAGCGCGGGTTTTTGAAGGTGATGAGGAAAAGTATTTAGGAATCGTGAGTCTATTTCGGTTGCATACGAGTACATTTTGGGGTGCTAGGGCGGAGTTTTACGTCGTAGCGAGAAATCAATCAACTGGGTTGATAAGTTGGGTGATTCTGGATTATGTGAGCGATACGATTAGTTATGATCAGAAACATGGTTTACGCTCAGCAGAAGCGAAACAAGCGATAATAACTACAACGTGCGAAGGTAAAATATTGGCAGAGATAGAAAATGCTGCAGATGGGCGGAGGGTTGCCTGTGTGGCAAACTTAGCTAATCCGAGGACACGCAAATTAGACGAGAAGCTCTGGATTGAGGGTAATACCTCGATCGCTTATGGTCGAGAAATTGCGAATGATGGGAAGCTTTTTTCGTTGACTTTTATGCCGCAAGAAATGCAGCAAGCTTGGGAAATCAATACTGATGATGTTGAAGTGGATGCCTTGACGTGGTTTCCGGAGATTCTGGGAGGAGAGTTAGTGCAAGCAGCATGCTTCCCTTTTGCGCAACATATGCTGGCAGATAGTCCAGGGACTTCGACTTTTTATGGCTCGAGAGAAGCTCTACAGAAGGCGGCCGAAGCAGTGAGATTTGAGGGCTAGCCAGAATGTGAAGGTGGGGACTTCTGGGTAGCATCGAGAATTTGAATTCTAACTTTGGAATCGGGGTCGTCTGGAGTATCGCGAGAAAATTGCTGGGCACGTTTGAGTTCAGCGGGAGTAAAACAGAAGATGAGATAATAGGCTTCGTCGCACTTTTCGGCTTTAAGATAATGCGCAAGTTGGTGCGTGAGACCGTGACGCAGATGGGAGTTCTTCGCCAATTTGACTTCGAGGAGGACTTTTTCTAGAGGATCACGGCTAAGACAGAAATCAATCCGACCAGTGCCAGTATCCACTTCGTGACCAATATGCACGGCCGAATTGCGAAAATGACGCTTCAGAAGAGCTAGGAGATAATCGTGAACGCCAACTTCATCCACAGGCTTTTCGCTCGCCCAAAGCAATTTATATTCGGAACTATATTGGAGATTATGGTCGATTTCCGAGATAGCGGCTTCAACTTCGGTATATAGGTCTGACGAGCGGAGGCGCGTATGCGAATATAGCGCGAGGTTGTCCCGCGGCAGGAGTTCAGCATATTCATCGACAAGCGCAGAAGGTACGGGTCGGCCGGAGGCAATAGCGTGGCTGATGAGCTCGGGGAAAGTGATAAAGTCGATATCTTCAAAACAGTCCTCGACGAGATTATAGAGATTGTGGAGATATTTCGCGAGAGCGGTACGAGTAGGAAAGGTTGCCCTCTGTTCGGACTCGAGACTGCGCCAGAGCTGATCAATTTGCGCAACTTCTGCAGAATTATGAAAATAAACTTCCCGGATGTACTCATCTTCTTCCGCCCAAAGCTCCATACGATGGAGAAAGTGATAAAGTGCAAAGAGGTGCAGCGGATCGAGAGAATGACCGAACGTATCATCTGACCAATAATAGAGATCGAGCGCGACTCTTTCGCACTTCTTTAAGTCTTCGCGTAAAATCGGTGCGTCGCTAAAAAATGGCACCAACTCGTCGGATAAATCATAACTATCTTTATGATATTCTGTCTGGCCTTGACGCCAGGGATCAAAAAATTCCGTGGCGATAAAATCGTGCACTTTGCGATTATAATATTCCGAAAATTGAGGTTGTCTGGGAAAAATAAGCATGTTTTAAGATTCCGTTTGTGTTTTATATCAATCATCAAGATTAGTGAACCTGATTGCCATTCATTCTAGCACGCGGGTTATTTTTTGTCAGGCATAAGCGTAAAGAAAAATATAGTTGTTTAGTACTTCACAAAAATAATGTTTTATGCTATAATTGAGCAAAATCTGGATCGGAGCTTCTCGCGGAGCGACGCAGAGTGTGGGTAAAGTGGGACGAAGGCGGAAAAAGGTCTCGGAAATGGGAAAATGGTATTTTGTGCGGGCGACAAAATATATTAAGAAAGGCAAGGAATATGGCAAAATCGAAGAAATCGCGCAAAAAGCGCAACGCGGCGAAACAGCGGCAAATACAGCAGCGACAGCGTCAGCAACGACAACAGTTAGCGCAGCGTCCGGCGCCCCGCCAAGAAAAAGTCGCAAACGGAGCAGACAAAAACAAGCAAATGCAAGAATTGCGGGCAAAATATCAGCAGGTGATCGATCAAAATAAAGAAACCGCAGCTAAGCCAGAAGTGAAGGAAAATCAGGCGAAAGTGGCTGAAGTCTTAGCCGCGGCGGCGACGTCGAAAAAGCCGGAAAAAGTAGAACAGATCGAAAAAGTGGAGAAGGCTGAAAAAGCGCCAGAAAGTACAAATACACAAGAAGTAGCGGAAAAGCCTACTTTTGAAGGTTGGCAGGCGAAACAAAAGCGCTTGGTCGAAGAAGCTTACGAGAAAAAACAGGAAGAGTTGAAGCTGCAAGAAGTAGCGCTTGAACTGCAAACTCAGCCGAAAAAACATATTTTGACTTGGATTCTGGCAAGTCTCGTGGCGATCTTGGTCGTCTTGAATGCTGGTATTGGCGTCTGGACGGTCTGGGGATGGGAGTTTTTCCATCAAGGTGTTCAGAACACAGTAGCTGATGAGGCGGAATTCGAGCCAGAAGACGTGGAAGAGGAGGACGTTGCCGAAGAGAAGCCTGAAGTGGCGGAAGTGGTCTGCGCGGAAAACCAAGAGCTGAAGGATGGAAGTTGTGTCGAGCGAGAAACGGCCGACGGCAACCAAGAACAAGCGGAAGAACCACAAAAAACAAAAACTCAGCGCAAAACTAATTCGGTCAATATCGCGCAGGTCATAAAGAATCAGACCGTAGCCTCTACTCAAACTCCGGCGGCCAAGCCGAGCCAACCGAGTCAACCGAGCCAAACTGCCCCGACTATTCCGGCGGAGCAGTTGGCCTGCGAGCGGCAAATTGGGCCGCATGAAGTCTGGGTCGTGCACTGGGAGGCAGACGGACGAGTCAACGTCACGCACGGCAAATTCACTACGGCGACGGGTGCAGCGAAGATGGCATGGGTGGATGGAACTTGTCGGCCAGCACTGAAGGCTTCGGGATTTTATCGCGTAGGCACAAACACCGAAGAAGGTCATCCGATTTCTTTCGATCGAGCACAGATGATTTTCGGGAATACTTTACCGTCTATCGTCGAGAATCGCGGTCAAGACACCGTCACTTGGCGCCAGAAGAACGGTTCTCTCTCGACGGATTTCATGACGGACGCGCGAGTCGTACTGAACTATTAATTATTGCGCGAAAATCAGCGAGCGAGGCAGCGGACGGAGAAAGCGCTATCGCGGTAGTAATGGTTGGATGGAATGATACTTTCAGTGTTGAAGAAGAAATAATAGGTGCCGGTAGTTGACTCGGGATAGGGAGTGCTAGACCAATAGTCGCCGATCGCGCCGCTATCGCGCAATGAGCCAGTCGAGACGCTAATGGTGCCGTTGCGCCCGAAATAGACTGGGGCATAATCTATGCGAGTCTTCCCAGCGCCGGTCAAAGTGGTTGATGGCCAGCCATTACCTGCTGTCCAGCCAGTATCCGGCGAGCCGTTTACTCCGGTTTGGGGATAGCCGTAGGCGCGCAGTAAATCATAGAAGCTGCCATCGCGCGCAAATGGCCAAGAGGCGGTTGTGCCGGAGGATCTATCAATATAACTGCCAGATTTAGGCAATTGCCAGCCTTTGGGACAGATGGAACTCTCGGCATCAACTAGCTTTGCGGGATTGGTGAACCCGCTAGTGCCATTTTGCAGGTTAGCCGAATTGGTGTCGGTGCCAGAGCCAGCCGTCGCCGTCACCCATTGATAAAAGTTCCCGATTAAATAATGGCTATCATAGC
>CAZGXB010000046.1:2785-7979 GCA_964529615.1 uncultured Candidatus Saccharibacteria bacterium | reverse complement strand
GTTGGCTAGAGCGTACGATTCACATTCGTAAGGTCATTGGTTCGAGCCCAATAGGAACCACCATAAGTGCAAAATCTTTCCCCGCAAGCATAGCAATTCATCTCTTTTTCGCGGACAGGAAAAGCATAAAACCGACTATAACCATAGAGCGGATTCACGCCATTACTGGAAATATACAACCAATAGCTATATTTGCCTTCCGGACGAGCCGTTCGCGACCAAGCTTGGCCAATGCTGCCAGCTTGACTAACAGATTCCGACTGAGGGTCTATACCCCCGCTCCGCACATAGTATAGTGAAGTAGAGATAATGATTAATTACTATGGTTCCAGCGTATTACTATTTCTCCCTTCTCCTCGAGAGAACCGCTTGCGCGCCCGTCCACACGGGGCGCGCGCTCTGCGCTGCGCGTGTGCTCGCGCTTTTATTCTCTCTCACAGAAGGAGAAATAGTAATCCAATCAGAGATAGTCATTATCATCTCCCCTCCTTCAATATCTCAAAGTGCAACTGCACCGATGCCGCGACGCAACCGACACGAATAATATACAACCATAGCCTTTTATCCCACTATTACTATGTGCGGAGCGGGTTTATCGATTTGAGCAATAATGCTTTGAAAGGTATTGGCTCTAACTGCGTCGGTTGGTCTAAAGAATCTTACTTTGAAGCCTTATTTGCCTATAATCTCGCTTTTAATAATTCAGTCGTCTATCCTTCAGATGACTACTATCGCTACGTTGCTTTCCCCGTCCACCTAAATCCCCAAACTCTATCACCTGATAGAGTTTACAATTTTCCTACCCCTGTTTATACATCTTCAAACTCTCACGACTGTGAGAGTTTGAAAAATCATGCCGGACGAGGAAAGCAAGATAACGTCCACTATCAGCCGAGGGATAAATAGCTGAACTATAGAAATCAAAACTATAAGCACCCACTATTTCCAAGCTAGAAAGTCTAGACCAATTAAAACTGCTGACGCCGGCATTGCGTAAAGCTCCACGATTCTCATGCATAACCCCGCTCCGCACATAGTATAGTGGAATAAAGACTATGTTGCATACTTAACTCTATGGCGGACAGCTGTCCGCCATGCATAAACTGATAACAGGGGTGGAAAATTGTTTCTCGCGGACACGTGTCCGCGAAGAGGCTGGGACGCGAAAAGCACTATAACGATTACTGCTGTGCGAGGGAACGACACCGGAGTTATGGAAGTAGAGGTAATAGGCGTGTCGGATACCTTGGTAGCTCGTTCCAGACCATCCGAGGGCATGGACGCCAGCGGCGCCTAAAGTCCCCTCGACAACATTAACCCACCCGCTCCGCACATAGTATAAGTGGGTTAGAGTCTATACTTATATACAGTATTTGTCTTGGCCGCATCGGTCGAGTTGCAGTCTCGGAAACGGTGTAATCGAAAATATTAAACTTTCTTGCCATGTTTCTTATTCACTCATAGCCATAACCCCACGATACTATGTGCGGAGCGGAAGTATCTCTATAGATTCCAGCAATTTAGGCTATGCAGGTGCAAATGGCTTTAAATGGTCAAAGCTAGCCTATGATTTAGGAATAATAGATGCTTATGCCCTAGAACTATCAAGTGCCATGTCCGCAACAAAGGGTCGATGGAGGAATAATGCTTTTCCCGTCCGTTGCAGCCTCGGTACAGTTGCATTCTAATGTCTTAGACGCACTCGCACTGATACGGAAACAAGATTACCATTGGTTTAAGACCCTAGCATACAACTTTGTTGTAATAATATGTATAACTAATTAACTATAACCTACTGTATTACTATTTCTCCTTCTGCGAGAGAGACTAAAAGCGAGGTGAAGCTCACCGAGCAGAACGAACCGCCCGTGAAGACAGGTGCGCGTCTGGGTCTCTCGAGGAGAAGGGAGAAATAGTAATAAGGGAGATTACGGATAATTAGATAACCATAATTATTACAAGAAAACCAGAAACCAGGGAATCAAAACCAAAGAAAAAGGCCCGCCAAAACCCAGCGAGCCCTCTCGGAGCAGTCTAAATTATCAAAAGAACGCCTCACTCCGGCAAATCAGCCGGATCTATCGGTTCCAAAAACGGCAATATCGCTTCTTGAAAAACCGAAATCTTATTCACGATCCTACCCGACCGTAAATGCAATTCCTCATTGAACTGCCTTCCGCAAAGCATCTCAAGCAACTTTTGCCGACAAGCCGGCAAGGTCTTACGATAGAGATACTCTCGCTGCCGCCGCACTTGAGCCGCCTCATCGCAGTCCTTATGCTGTGCCTTCCAATATTCCGGGCGTCGGTTGCCCCTCAGCGGTCTCCCAAAATCATCACGATAATCGCGGATCGCCTCATCCGGGAAGATTTCATCCAGCTCACTTTCCACCGCCGTCAGAATCCCCATCAAAGTCCAGAGACGCGCTTTCGACATTAGCATCAGCTCCCCGCGCGTAGTCGACGCCAAAAACTCCTGCATAAACCTCAAGTAGCTTTTGCCTAAGGCATAGTTTTCGTTCTTGACCATATCATTTTTAGTCATAATATGTCCCCCTTTCGACTTTAAAAATACTTGGCTCGCCTAAAAATTACCTAGTCTAGCCACAAAACTCTTTGCTCCTCCACCATATTACCATATTTTCCCCACAATTCAAAGCCCCCAGCCAAAACCGCAATCAAGACCACAATCAAACCTGCCATACAAAACCCCAGTTCAAAAATACCGGAGCCAAGACCCCGGTATTCCTAATGTACCTTGCCTAACTCAGCGCCGCAGCTGCTGGCACCCGTTGGCAGATTTCCTCCACCATCCGATCTATCTGTTCGCCCGCGCTGCCACCCAAGACCACATTCAGCCCACAAGGCCAAGCTTCATACAGCTCATCCATGCGCGCCAGGTTCATCTTTAGGTTCCACTTCGATCCGCCAAATTTCTGCATCACGAAGCGCCGCGACTCTGTCTGGTAATATTCCATGATCCGCGTTTTCGCTACGGTCACCCCCAGCCCGTCCAGAACCGGCTCGATCATGTCGAAGCACTCTCCCGCATGTTGCTCGCCGGTTAGCATGAACGGCAACCAGAGATAGTTCGCCTCCGGATGGTTCATGAAGTGGAAAATCGGCATGTTGCGCACGCATTCATCGTGCCACGTTTCTATCATCGCCATCACCACTTCCCGAAAGTCAACCAGCTCCGTTAGAGTATCTGTCAACACCATACCATCCTGCGAATGGTGCAGAATCCCCTCCCGCAGCTTCTCCAGGTCAATCTCTACTCCGGCGCCCACAAATTTCGTGAACACCTCCAGAATCCGCCGGATCCGATATTCAATTCGTAAGATCTTTTCCAACTTCACGTATTCATATTGACTAAAAGTCGCTACTTCGACCTCTGCGCCCGGCAAATGACTCCGCTGCGCATAATTCACGTATTTTTCCGCTACCCGCCGGTAAATCCGGCCAATTTCCTGGTTTTTGCTCATTTTATCCCTCCTCCTTTTCTGAGCTTCCGCTACCGCCGCTTCTCGCAGACGGACATGGGGAAATATGGTCCTGTTGTTAGAGAACTATCCCCCTCTCCTTCCATTGTACCACACTTCGTCATAAAAGTCAATAGTTCAACCACCAAATTCCGGATATTCTTAGCTTTCCGCTCATAATTTGCCTTTTTCCGCCTCTCCCCGTATAATATCCTTATGCAATTAATCGTCGGCCTAGGCAATCCGGGTCATGAATACAACTTCACCCGCCATAATTTCGGCTTCCTCGCCCTTGATTTTTATATGAAAATCCATAATCTAACTTGGCAAAAGCCCAAATTTGGGGCTATCTGGTGCAAGTCCGGCGACCACATCTTCCTCAAACCGCAAGATTTCTATAATAATTCCGGCGTCCCCGTCCAAGCTTTCGCTCATTTCTACAAAGTTCCGCCCAGCAATATTCTCGCGGTCTGCGATGATTTTGACCTCAATTTCGGCCAAATCCGCTTTCGCACCCACGGCTCTTCCGGCGGCAACAACGGCCTCAAATCCCTCACCCAACACCTCGGCACTGCCGATTTCCCCCGCCTACGCCTCGGCACTAACAATCCCCCTGTCCGCGCCCAGCTCGGCGACGTCGATTTCGTGCTCGGTCATTTCACCGCCGAAGAAAAATCCGCTCTCCCTGACCTCCTCCAGTCCATCAGCCAGACCATCGACCAGCACCTTCTCTGATCCGTCAGCCAAGCAATTCGTCAAGAGCGGTCATCCAGCCAGTCGATCGACACGAGCTCTAGTCAACCTATTTTTTTAGGCTCCACTGGTTCGCCCCCAGCGCCCGCACTCGCCCCTTCAGCTCCAGCATGGTAATATTCTGGTTAAATTCCACCGCTCCCATCCCCGTCACCGCCAAAATCCGCTCTCCGTCGCTCGCTCCGGCCGCCATCGCCCGCAAAATCCGCGTCTCCGCCTCCGTCTCTCCCTTGATTTCCACCAAGTTCCGCTTGAGCTTCACCCCCTTCGCACTCTTCATTTCTCGCCTTTCCGGGAATAATACCTCCAGCACATCCTCCGGCTCGAGATAAGGCATCGCCCCCTGTCGCAGCAACCGATTGCAGCCCTTCGACATCAGCCGCCCAATGTCCCCCGGCACCGCAAAAATCTCCCGCCCCTGTTCCAGCGCGTGCGCCGCCGTATTCAGCGAACCGCTGCGCTCCGCCGCCTCCGGTATCACCACCACATCCGCCAGTCCCGCGATCAAGCGATTCCGCTCCAAGAAACAAGCTTTCGCGTGATAATACGCCCCGGGAGGCCGCTCACTCATCACACACCCGCCCATCGCCACGATCTCCTCCGCCAGCCCGATATGGCTGCGCGGATAAATCTGGTCAATCGGCGTCCCGAGGACCGCCACCGTGATTCCGCCCGCCTCCAGCGCTCCCCGGTGCGCAATCGAATCAATCCCGTACGCCAGCCCCGACACCACTACCGCCCCACATTTCGCCGCCCGGTAGGCCAAATCCCGCGCAATCTCCGCACCATAAGCCGTCGGCCGCCGCGTACCCACGATCGCTAGCGTTTTCGGCCGTTCCGTCGGCGCATTTTCCAGCCCAAAATTCAGTCGTTTTTGTGTCATTTTGGTTGACTTTTCTGTCAACGTTTTTAGCCGATTTTGTGGCATTTTTCCATAAAAATATAACGTTTTAGGCTTAA
>CAZGXB010000046.1:0-2775 GCA_964529615.1 uncultured Candidatus Saccharibacteria bacterium | reverse complement strand
CTGTAAAATCGGCTTCTTGAGGTCGAATTTCGTTGTTTCGTGAAAGTTTTTGTGAAAAAAGTATTGACATTTTTATCTCCGTGTGCTATAATGCTTATTAGTTAGAGTTAATACTCCAACTGTACCTAAATAAGTCAAAACTTTCGCTATTCGTTTAGAGTAGCAAAAGTTGCGTGCTTTTGAAACCCCTAAGGTCTGCAATTTTTCTCTTTATGGTTGTAGATTATAAGTATTACCTCCACTTTTAGGATCGTTTCGAAGGCATAGCAACCCCTATGACCGGCGGGCCCCGTGTTGTGTGAGGTGGGTCACGCTTCCGAGTCCTCGGAGTCGACAATCGATGCGTTGTAGGGCCAAATAGCCCCGAGAAGAGGTGACGCCCACCCTTACCTACTTCTTGGGGCTTTTTGGTGCCAATTTTTTGGATTTTGGCGCATTTTTGGAGAGAAATTCTGGGGTTTACTTATGATCATCTTCCAAAATCTCCGCGTTTTTTCACTACATTCCCAGAGGTAATTTTGACTTTATAGAAAAAGTCCAAAAAAAGTATTGACTTTTATCGCGACCTATACTACAATAGAATCATAAGGTCGCCGAAAGACACCTGATCGTACATTTGGATTACCGATATTATCACATATTCGACTTATATTAATCATAGGTAGCGTTTAGCCGGCTAGCTTAGTAGGCTAAACACTACCTATGAGACGTGCGCTCATAGTAGTAATACTTTTGAAAGGAGGTGGGAGTATGAAAAACCATTTATGGTTTCATTCCTCTCCACCATGAATTCAAGCGCCGTAGGTTGGGCGCGATGACAGAAATGCAAACCTCCCTAACCAGGGTCACGGTTAGCATGTTTACGGTGGCAGGCTAGACGGCGTTGACCGCAATGCCTGCCCAACATCATCATTTACGCTGCGACTGGCAGAGCTCCCGGACATCGGGCCGGCAGCAACCCCAGCCTTTGCCGGGACTTCCCGGCCTACGGAGAGCAGAAGCTCAAGGCCCCAAGCCAGAGCTGAAGTTCTGGACTATAGCCTTACAAGCCTTGAGCACTGACTCTGCCTCCGTTTTGCAAAATTAAAAGAGAGGAGGGTGGTGAAACATGTTAAAATCCACCTTTCATGCCTGAACTAAGGGCGGATATGTGAAGAGGATGGAACCTCAGATAGTCTGGGTCCGATCGGGCAGGCGCTCCGATCACTATCTTTGGTTGTCAACTCGTCGATTTATATATCGGTTATCCGCCCACCCCCCATCACATCTGATGGGGGGATTCTTTTTGTCCTAATATTGTCTTATTTTACCTCAATTTCATTGACTAATAATATTTTCCATGTTAAAATAAGTTAAAACTCAGAAATTGGCTGGTTTACCCGTGAGTCCAGCCTGCATTTTCAGAAGAGGAGGGAAATTATGTCTGAAAAACTTGTTCCAACTACACCAAAGTCGCCCAAATCCCGGTCGCATGACTATGCTTTGTACCATATTCATTGCACGTTAAAGAAATATTGTCATGGCGGTGAACTGCCTGATCCCGAGCTATTCGTCGAGACGCATTTTCTCGAACATTATATGGGCACTCGCAATTTCAACTGTCTCACACCCGAATTTGGACAATTTAAGCGACCTGATACCGGCGAAGATTACCATGGACTGGTTCTAGGGTTCGCCGCTAAACACGCCGAAGATCGCCCGAGCGTCCAGCTAGCTTTCGTCTATCCTCTAAGTCTAGACGGGCGCACTCTCGCTCCCGGAGGAATTTTGACGATTATCGACTTCAAAGATGACAATCTGATCTATTTTCGCCGTGAGCACGAAGATCCACGCACTGAATGGGCTTGTAATATACTTGCAAGAGACATGGAAGACGCCGCAGGAAACTTCATTTTTGACGGCGATCCGGTCAACTGGTAATCCGATCCGGATCGTCTCCTCCCTTCTTTATCCGTCGTGACTGCGGTCACGGCGGATTTTCTATGATAGGTCAAAAAACTTGCAGATTTCGCAAAATTAGCCTAAAACCTATTGACTTTTACGTAAAAGTATGCTACAATGGAGGTATAAGGGCTTCTCAAGCTCATGCAACTTACCATCAGGACTTTTTTCATAAAGGAGGGGAAATATGAAATTTCGCAATATCTTCAGATCACAAATCATCGTCGGCAAAACCCGCCGCATTGCTTTTATCGTAGGCTGAATGACCCTAATCATCACGCTTCTTAGCTTCATCATAGGCTTTACTCTCTACCAAGCTGGGACTCAATACGATTTAACACTATTCGGCTTCACCTACCTCACCCACTGGCGTGAATTTGGTGGCGAAAAACAACTGGAAATTTGTTCCGAACCATCATTTCTGGCTCTTCGGCTAATTATCTTCATCATCATTCAATCCTGTATCTATGTCACCTGCAACGACAAGAATCAAGGTTTTAGCATTACGCTCGCAATATCCGCAACCAGCATTGAGCTATCGAGTCTAGACTATATCGTTTCGGCTTTCATCGCCTACAATCGTCTCACACCACCCGTGCTCGCACTGGCTATGAACAACCCGGAGTTTTATAATCTGCTCAATAATCTCTTCATCTGCTCGAATTATTGCGGAGTCAGAGTGATAGTCGTAATTCGCGTCATTGCGTTCATCTCATTAGCTTTATCCTACCTCGCGCTTTTTACGATAGTCCATCTCCATCCTAAGTTCTGCGATCTCGAGTAAACATCCACCGGCCTAGCCGGTGGCTTTTCTTATGCGGGCAAAGCCCTTAC
>CAZGXB010000045.1:0-8051 GCA_964529615.1 uncultured Candidatus Saccharibacteria bacterium | reverse complement strand
TCACGGTCGGCGACACAGATATTACTGTCGCTGGACCGAAAGGTTCACTCACTGTCCCGCTTCAGGAAAATGTCAAAGTTGCGGTCGCAGACAACCAAATCGTCGTCACCCGCGACAATGACGAACCAAAATCACGCGCCTGGCACGGTTTGCAACGCGCCTTGCTGAATAATGCCGTCCAAGGCATCACCAAAGGTTTTGAGAAAAAACTCGAAGTCAATGGCGTCGGCTTCCGCCTCAGTGGTGGCCCGAAAGAAATCGAAATGGCGCTCGGCTTTTCACACCCCGTGAAATACAAGGCGCCCGAAGGTGTCGATCTCAAAGTCGATAAGATGAATATCATCGTCAGCGGCATCGACAAGCAGAAAGTCGGTCAAGTCGCCGCCGAGATTCGCGCCCTGAAGAAGCCTGAGCCATACAAGGGCAAGGGTATCAAATACGCCGACGAAGTCATCATCCGTAAAGCAGGGAAGGCAGGTAAGAAATAATGAATAGTGCATTTCGCGCAAAGCGCACCCGTGCCAAGATTCATGGCACTGCTGACCGCCCACGCCTCAGCGTGCACATCAGCAACCAACACATCATTGCCCAGATCATCGACGATGATTCCGGCAAAACTCTAGCTTACGCTACCACCGTCGGCAGCAAGCTCACCGGCACTAAGACGGAAAAAGCTGCCCAGATCGGCAAAGATATCGCCGACAAAGCGAAGAAGGCAAAAATTAAAGCAGTCGTATTTGACCGCGGAGCGAAACTATACGCCGGACGTATGGCCGCCCTCGCAGATGCTGCTCGCAAGGAAGGATTGGAATTCTAATATGGCTGAAGCAGAAAAACAAGCCAAGGTCGTCAATAAATCTGGCACCCTGAAGATGGACGACAATGTCGCCGCGACCAAGACTCAGCGCGACATCAGCGGCCGCAATATGGGCCGCCGCAACCCCCGCCGGGGCCGCCGCAACGACGACAATGGCGCCCCCAAAGAATTTGACACGGTGACGATCAATATCGACCGCATCTCCCGCACCGTGAAAGGCGGCCGCCGTATGCGCTTCAAGGCGCTCGTCGCCATGGGCAACCATAAAAACAAAGTTGGCATCGGCGTGGCGAAGGGCAGCGACGTCACTTCCGCCATCCAGAAGGCCACGGCCAAGGCGAAAAAGACCATGATCGAGTTCAACATGGACGGTGAGACCATCTGCCACGAAGTCGAGACTCGCGCCACTGGCGCCGACGTCCTGATGAAGCCGGCCGCTCCCGGTACTGGGATTATCGCTGGCGGTGTCGTCCGTAGCATCATCGGTCTCACCGGGATCAAGAACTTGATCTCGAAGTCCCTCGGCTCTACTAACAAAGTCAACATTGCCTACGCCGTGATTGACGGCCTGCGCGAACAAACCCCGCGCGATCAGTGGGTTGGCAACGCCGGCAAATCAGCCCAGGCTGAGAAGTCCCCGACTGCCGCCAAGTCCGACAAGTCAGCCAAATCGGCCAAGTCCGAAAAATCCGAAAGTTCCGCCAAAGCCAAGACCACCGCGAAGGCTAAATCCGCCCCAAAGGAGGATAAATAATGAAATACAACGATCTCCAAGTTAATAAAAACACCCGTCCTACTCGCGCTGGACGTGGTATCGCCGCCGGTCGCGGCAAGACCGCCGGTCGCGGCACCAAGGGTCAAAAGTCCCGCACCGGCCATCGCAAGCTCCCGGCCGGCTTCATGGGCGGCCAACGCGCCATCATGCAAGCCATCCCGAAGCTCAAAGGCTTCAAGAGCTTGCACAACAAAGCCCAGAATGTTTATACCGATCGCTTGAATGATCTGAGCGGCAAGGTTGATAATTTCACTCTCGCCGACAAAGGTTTGATTGAAAATCCCTACGCCAAAGTCAAGGTCATCTCGCGCGGCGAACTCACCGCCAAGATCGAGCTCGAGACTCAATTCGCCAGTCAAACTGCGATCGAGGCCATCAAAAAGGCCGGCGGCAGCTTCACCAAAGTCGCCGTCCCCCAGCGCCTCGCCCAGAAGACAGCCGAATAGCCCTAGCGTATTGACGCAAATTACACTTGGACACTGCAAACGCGGTGTCCAAGTTTTTCATCACCACAACCACGCGCACAATCCTAAACCCCGATACAAAAATCGCCCCGACCACACACGTGGCCGAGGCAAAGGCTAATCGGCAAGGTAATTTCTGACGTCTTCCCGCCAGAGCCTACGAGCAGTGACAATATCCATCAATATGAAAAGCAGGCATGGTAAAGCCATTAGTATCGCAATTACTCCATAGACTTTCAAACTGGCTAAAGCCACGGAGATTTGGGCGCCCGTACTAGAAAACAGCGAGCTAAACCTCACCAGGGAATCATCCTTCCCCAATCGACGCTCAATAATAAAGTCCATCGCCTCATCACATAGAGTCACAGCTATAATCATGATTATAAGATAGCTCAGGCACTTTAGTCCATCAACCTCGAGAAACTTTACTGATAGAATATGCGACGCCAAAATAATCAGCAGAACCCGCTCAAAGCTCGCCATGATCAGCCATCTCTGATTATCGTTGAGCCGATTCCAAGCCCTTAGCATGATGTCACCCCGGCGATTTTTCGCTCATACTCTACGAAGATTGCCGCCGGATCCTCCAGCACTGCGGCCTGATCATCCTGATAATCGCCGATTATCTCGGACAAGTTTGTCCGATAAATCAAAAATAGTGCCAGGTCAATCCATCCGCTCACAGCCCAGACGAACATGATGCCGATGCTTAGACCGAGAAGTGCCATACATACGAACAGCGGCACACTCCAGCGCAAGCCACTCAGGCATATACGCACGGCTATGCAACATTCTGCGGCCACAAGCGTACTGGGAGTCTCAGGATAGGCATCTCGCACCCTCAAGCAATTCAACTGCAACACCGCTGCCAATCTGCCTGCAATCTTTCTTGCCATCCACCAAGCCAACAGGTAGATCACGAATGGACACGCCAATACCGCTACAATCGCAAAGCCGGCCACTTCCGGGTGGCGTTTCTCCGCAAAATAACTTGCCAGAATGTCCACCAAGAAGTAACTCCCACAAATCATCACGACCAGCAAAAGCAATCGACCAACTTCCGCGCCTATTAACTTCCCGAGATAGTTGCCGTGGTCGCGACTGTGCTGCCGCAACCTGCGCCACACCACCTTGGCCAACCGTGGCCCGAAAACCAGCAGCGCGGCCATCGTCCAAACCTTATTCTTCTTGTCCTTGTCATTTTGTTTCATCTGTGTTCCCCCTTCTCCGCCTTTTCACTGACGGGAACTACTAATTTGAAAGTGACAGCGGGGCTAAATCGCCCCCGAGATCATGTGCTTACCGATTAGTTTTTAAGCCTGCGCTTCTATCAATTACACGCAGAAACTAGGGTAAAACACACCCTCACTTCCCATTGTATCACAGATTACCGAAAAAGTCAATAGAAAAACGGCTTTTTGACGCCTATTTGCCAAAATTCTGACCCATTTTGTTGTATTTTTTACAACATTTTCTGCTGCCAGATGCGCCATAAGCATGATACAATAGAAATGTCTAACTTACATCGTGACCATATTTTGGTAGCATATTATCGCAACCCTATGACTTTTCATGAAAGGCAACAATACGTTTTAAGCGGCACCGCATGAGTACGTATTGTTTGGTCGTCAGTGATCAAGCTATAGGTTGCGAATGGAAGTTAGACACCACTGCGGTGTCGCTTTTTGTTCGACACGCTGGACTAAGCACAGTCCCGTCGATTATGCCGCTCAAGCTTATTATTGCGACCTTTTGGCTTGAGACAGCCAGTGTAAAAGCGACACGCAAACTTAATCAAAAATAGCCGAGATCAGCTGGGGTGGGATTTTTGTTGACCAAAATTAAATCAAAATGGAGGTAAAATGGGGAAGACCAGAAAAATTATCAAAAACGCAGAGCTCGTTCCGCTGCTTTGCGGCACCGCGTTAGCTGTATTGCTAATTGCGCTGCTTTGTCCCTCGCAGCGCGCTGGCGCGGAGGCGCTCGAAAATACTACGGTTGGCGCTAGCACTCGTGCCGCGCTCCGCGCCGCAGCCACCTTGTCCGTCGCCCTCGACCCAGAGGTCGTGATGAATGTCACCCCCACCAGCGACGGCACCTTCACCATGTCGCCTGCCCATCTCTCCGTCAGTACTAATAACCCCGAAGGCTACAGTATCTATCTCAACACCGAAGATTCCACTAACGCCTTAGTCTATACCGACCATAATAAAACCGGCGCCGAATATGAAATTCCCGCCCTCAGCCATGCCGCCATACCCGGAAATTTCGCGAATAACACTTGGGGCTATGCCTTGACTCGCGAAGCCGCTACCGACGCTACCGAATATCAAGCCGTGCCGCTCACCTCGACCAAAATTGCTTCGATCGACCGATTCGTCGCCCAAGATAGCCATCAGCTGACTTTCGGCGCTAAAATTGACGGTAATCGCCCGGCTGGCGAGTATCAAAATCACGTCACCATCTCGGTCGTCGCCAACCCCAATGAAGTCACTAACCTGCTGCAACTCGTCTATATGCAAGATATGTCTCCCGAAATCTGCACCCAAACCGGCAAAATCACCCGCGGCAACGAAGTTTCCAAGCGCCTCATCGACATCCGCGACGGCAAGCAATACTGGGTCGCGAAACTAGCCGACCAGAACTGCTGGATGACCCAAAATCTCGCCTTCGACCTCAAACAAGGAGAAACCCTGACGCCAGACACTTCAGATGTCAGTCGAAACTGGACTGTGCCTATCGGGACAGAATATAGCGTGCCTAACGCAGTCGGCACTATTCCCAGCGACAGCCCCGAAAACTGGAGCAGCAAATCCTGGAACCTCGGCAACTACGTCCTCACCACACCCGCCCAAGGTCAACTCTGCGCCGGTGATGGTGCTGACCAAGGCAACTCGGTCTTAAGCGGCCAAACCTTAGCGCGCTGCTCCGACTTCCAAGATGTCTCAAGCCTAAATTGGCGCCCCACCCTCGTGGCCGGCACCAACCATGGCGATTGGAACGGCACCAGCGGCTACCTCGCCGCTCAGAAGAATGACACTGGCGGGGAATATGACGCGCATTATCTCATCGGCAACTATTACCAATTTAACGCTGCGACTGCCGGGACGGGTGGCCGCGATCTAACCAGCCAAGATCTTGATGGAACCCCTAGCGATTCCAAGCTAAGTGACGCACCCGATAGTATTTGTCCCGCCAACTGGCAGCTACCGAGAGCCGGCCGCGTCACCAGCCCCACTTCTGGCCAGCCCTACATGAGAGCCGGCGCTAACTTCTATAATCTGATTTATCATTATGGCTATCCCGAGACCGGACGCTATGGTAACGACAAAGACAATGGTGGCGATGGTTTCGCTCCTATCATTACTAATCAGTCTCCCGAGCAGAATGTCGCCCAGCTACCCATGGCCTTCACCCGCAGCGGCTATATCTCCGAAGTCCCCGGAGCCCTCTCCGACGCCGGCCGCGCCAATTTCACTTGGTCTGCCACTGCCGACGATAACTCGCTCTTCAGCTTCTATCTACGCATCAATCCTTTCAACGTTTACCCCTCCAGCAACACCTTCCGCCGCTATGGCTATGCCGTCCGCTGCACCGCCAAACAATGATCCATCCCTCCGCCCCAACTTCCACTGAGGCGGATTTCGCGAAAGACAGTCTCCACAATCCCCAGCATCTGTGCTATAATAAGCCCATACGTAGAGAAAAGTAGGGAATCATGAATTTTAAGACCATCATCAAATCGCTCAAAAATAAAGACATGCTAAAACGCATCCTCATCGTCCTAGGACTATTGATCGTTTATCGTTTCTTGGCGCATGTGCCGGTACCGCTCGGCGAGCCCACCACTTTCCAAGAAGCCATCCAGAACCTCATCCAGAAATCCGACTTCGGCAATTTCCTTAATCTCATCTCTGGCGGCGGATTAACTTCTTTTTCCATCCTCCTAGTCGGCCTCTCGCCTTATATCACTGCTTCCATCGTCGTCCAGCTCATCACGAAAGCCATCCCCCGCCTCGAAGAGCTCTCCCAAGACGGAGAATCCGGCCGTCGCAAGATCAATCAGTGGACCCGCATCCTCACTATTCCGCTCGCCATCATCCAATCTGTCGCTTATATTTTCATCCTCTATCAATCCGTCATCACCTCGAATACCTCCTTCGCCTACACCCCGACTTCGGCCGATTGGCTGCTGTCCGTCACCTCTATGGTCGCCGGCTCCGTCATCCTCATGTGGTTCGGCGAGCTTATGACCGAGCAGGGCATCGGCAATGGCATCTCTATCATCATCTTCACTAGCATCATTTCTCAGCTTCCCAGCACTCTCGCTAGCCTCGGTGCCAGTCTCTTCGACACCACTTCCGGTAGCCTCTCCCTCTTCGGCTGGCTCAATCTCCCGGTCAATCCGCTGATTTTCTGGGTGATCATCGGCTTCGCCATCGCCCTCCTCATCGTAATCTATTTCCTAGTCAAGCTGAACGAAGCCCAGCGCGTCGTCACCATCAATTACGCCAAACGCATCCACGGCAACAGCACCTACGGCGGTATCAAGTCCATCCTCCCGCTGAAACTCATTGCGGCAGGCGTCGTCCCAGTCATCTTCGCTACCGCCTTCCTCTCGCTACCCGCGCTCATCGGTCAGCTCATCACTACCATCAATCCTGGCAACAGTTTCGGCACTACCCTCATCACCCTCTTCACCGCTCCCAGCGCTTCCAACTTCGCGATCTATTATCCCGACGGTATCACCGCTCAGTGGTTCTTCTATCCCGCAGTTTACTTCCTCCTCGTCGTCCTCTTCACCTATTTCTACACCAGCATTATCTTCAACACCAAAGAAATCGCTGACAACCTCCAGAAACAAGGTGCCTTCATCGAAGGCGTCCGCCCCGGTCTGAAGACTGCCGAATATCTCGGCCGCACCATCACCCGCCTCAATCTTTTCGGTGCACTCGCTCTCGGCTTCATTGCTATGCTACCTTTCCTCACTGATTATATCTTCATTATCGTCAGCGGCGCCCCCATCGGTCTCTCCATCTCCGGTACCGGATTGCTCATCGTCGTCACCGTCGCCCTCGAAAATCTCCGTCAGCTCAATTCTCGCGCGCTCATGGTCACTTACGACGAATATAAATAAACAAGGAAAAATCAATGAAACTTCCGGTGGTGAGGAAATTACACTTTAAACCAATCAGCGTCATTACGACAATCCTAGTCGTGCTGCTGGCACTTTTCTTCGGGCGTGTCGCCATCTGGGAACATGACTATCTCAAGCGCATGGAGGGCAGCGAGCGCCACGTCACCTCAGTCTATGAGAACCAAGACCAAGTCGAAGCCGACGAACCCAGCGCCACCGAACGCGCCGAATATACCGTGGCGAAAGACCGCCCGCGTTATTTCACCATTCCTAGCCTCGGACTGACCAACGCCCGCATCGTCGAAGTCGGCGTCAACCCCGACGGTTCGCTTGGCACTCCCGCCAATATCTACGACGTTGGCTGGTTCGTCGAATCAGCTTTACCCGGCTCAAACGACGGCGTTTCCATCATCGACGCTCACGGCGGCGCCCTCGGCGACGGCATTTTCAAGACCTTGCCTAATATCCAAATTGGCGCCGAAATCAAGATCGAAATGGGCGACGGCAAGCTCTACACCTATAAAGTCGCCGATCTCGCCACCAAGCGCCTCGGCGCCGAAGCCGACAGCTACATGTCTTCCGCCGCCGTCACTTCACCAGAAAAAGGCAAAGGTTCGCTCACCATCATCACCTGTACCGGCGACTGGTGGCTCTCCAGCCAGACCTATTCCCATCGCCTCTTCGTCCGCGCCATCCTCCAGAATTAGATGGATTAGATTAGCCCAGAAAAAACATATTATTTTCCGCAGAAATTAGGTGAAATTTTACAGAAATCTATTTACAATGTCATTTTTCTGTGATAAAATGATAAATGTAATTTATGGCTAGTCAAAAAGAAGTAATTAAACTCACTGGTGA
>CAZGXB010000044.1:0-8073 GCA_964529615.1 uncultured Candidatus Saccharibacteria bacterium | reverse complement strand
AAAAACAGCTTACTAACATGCGCACCCACGCTTCCGACGGCGCCATCCAGCTCACGCCCCACGCCCAATATTCACTTGAGCAGTGCATTGATTTCTTGCTCGACGACGAATTACTCGAAGTGACGCCTAAGTCTCTCCGCCTGCGCAAGCGCGAGCTCGATCCCGTGAAGCGTAAGCGCGCCGCGCGAGCCTAACATAATCAAAAAAAGACATGATAGAATTATGTCTTTTTTTGACAAAAACTATTGACAGAAAAAGAAGATAATCATAAGATAGAAATATAAACTTTAAAGAGAGAGGTACCGGATGTCGGAAATTATTGGCAACGGAAAAATTAGCGGTCTCATCGCCTATCTTGAAAATCTTTCAGCAAAAGGTAAAGTTAGATCATCAGCAATCATGCCATTGAAATCAGCAGTCAAAACTGTTTTCGGTGTTGTAGATGGCGAAGAGTGGGGCAGCACAGATACGCGCAATATTGATCTCGATGATTACATAAACCGATTCAAGAATTTAACGATGGGAAATTATGACGCAAGCAGTTATGGTACATATCGCGCAAGAGTATCAAGGGCTCTAGGATGGTATGGGCGTTTTCTTCAGAACCCGGGTTGGTCACCTACCGTAAAAGAACGTTCGAGTGGCAAGAAAAAGACCAAAACCGTTACATCGTCTTATGATTCAACTCAAAATCCAGACGGTATATCTGAAGCAGAGGTAATTTCAGGCCCGCAAACGGAACAGCTTCTCGGTATGAATGACTACGGAGCGTCGTCAAAGTTGATTAGTTTTCCATTTCCAATGTCTAACGGTATTATATCGACTCTCTACCTACCTCAGAATATTAGCCAAAAGGACGCTGGTCGGTTAAAACAATTCATTCAAACGCTAGTTGTCGACCAGGAAGGGCTGTATGAAGAATAAACCACCAAAGTGTAAGAGCGGTAAAATCATCCCCAATGGAGTATCTCCGGAAAAACATGAGCTTGATATGGTATTAGTCTTTACCCAATTAGGATACGATGTCGAGTTTATCCCCGCATCCTCCACTCCACATTCAAAAACTCCAGATGTCATTATTTCTGGCAAAGAATGGGAAATGAAAAGCCCAGTCGGTCATAGTAAAAGTACTCTTGAGCATAGCTTTAAAAAAGCCGCGAAACAATCAGAGAACATCATTATTGACCTCAGGAGGACGAAAGTTGAGGAGGCGATAGCTATTTCGCAATTAGAGGGGCTTTTTCGGAAATCAAAACGAGTAAAAAGGCTAAAGATGATATCTAAAAAAGGAAAAATTCTTGATTTTTGATAACATATATAGTAAAATCAGAGTATTGAGGGCGACCTAGTGCCGTAGAACACTAGGCCAAGCCCTCATTTTTGTTATAGCTATTGACAAAGAACAAAATCTGTGATAAAACACCAAGACTATGAAGCTCTGCAGCGTTTCCTCTATTGTCTCCCAGCGCCAACGGCTGTAAGTGGCTTACTAATACTCCGGGACAATCTGGAGCATTTTTGTGTTATAATCAAGCCATCATGCTTATTGATACGCATTGCCATCTCCATGACCGCGAGTTTTTCTCCGCCGAGCAGGTCGAAGCCATGCTGACGCGCGCCCGGGAAAACGACGTCCAGCAAGTAATTTGCATCGGCACTAACCTCAAAGACTCCGCCGAGGCCCAAAAATTCGCCGCCACCCACGAAAATGTCTTCTGGACCTATGGCATCCACCCAGAATTCGCCAATGTGAACATGCCAGCGCCTAGGGAGGCTATCAGCTTTCTCGAGAGAATAAAGCGAGCGAAAGCTGAGCGAGCAGAAGGAGACACCCGTAAAGACGGGATGTCGACTGGTTCTCGAAGAAAAGCTGATAACCTCCTAGACACTGGATTGATTGCTATTGGCGAAATCGGTCTGGACTACCACTACACTGGCTACGACCGCTCAGCCCAGATTCAGCTCTTCCGCCAAATGCTCCAGCTAGCTCGCGACCTCTCCTTGCCGGTCTCGCTGCATATCCGCGAAGCTTTCGCTGATGCTTTTGCGATTTTGGACGATTTTCCCGAGCTTTCCGGCGTCGTCCATAGCTTCACCGGCTCGAAAAAGGACTTGCGTCGCGCTCTCGACCGCGGCTTTTACATCGGTGTGAACGGCCTCGCCACCTATACCACGCCCCCTCTTCCGCCTCTGGAGCGCATTTTGCTCGAAACTGACGCTCCCTTCTTGACTCCAGTTCCTTTCCGTGGTACAATAAATGAACCAAGCTATGTCCGCGTGATTGCGGCATATCTGGCGAAAAAATTGGGTGTGGCAGAAGACAAAATAAGGGAGCAAACCACCCAAAATGCGAGGAAAGTTTTTCAAAATCAACTCATCCGCTAGCCGCTCTGAAGTCGGCTCGAGTTTTGATGCGCTCATTTCCTCGACCATTTATCACGAAATAATGCAAATTGCAGAGGAGATTGAATTATGCCGTGCCTCAATCTAAAGCAGCTCAGCCTTTTCCAGCGCATCTGGCGTTGGGCGACGCAGCCCAACCGCGCTGCCGATGCTGGCGCCATGACCCCGGCGCCAAATACAGCCGATATCGCTCCGGGCGCAGCCACTACGGCGTCCAACGAGCAGCCTGATTCTTTCGTCTCTGGTGACTATCTCTATATCAATCATGCTCATTCCGCTCTCGCGCGTAGCGAAGAGCCGAGTTCCTCTGATCTCAGCCTGATCGTGGCGGCCAAGCTTAGCCAAATCTCCGCCCAGCAAGCCTCGCGCTCCAAATTCCGCGCCAAGCTCCGCAGCCACAGCGACATTATCAACGCCGAATCTCGCCTCGGCAGCACGATTTTTGGCCCTATTCCGGAAGGCCATCGCCGCGAATTTTTCCACGACAAGAAAAACATCTGGATCTGGCACGAAAGTTGGACCGACGAGTATTCGCAAGATCGCGAAGTGACGGTGCGCTATGAAATCCGCCCCACTGGCGTTTACAAAAAATACGCTTCGGGTGCTTATGCCAAGCTAGAAGACGCCGAACTCTATAATTTCCGCAAAGCCACTCACGCCTACCTCAAAGTCATCAAAGAAACCATCTACGGCCCCGTCGCCGCGACTTGCTAACTCGCCCAAATCACGCAAAAACCAGGCAAAAATCTCCCAACATTCCGATAATTCCGCCCAAATGTTGTAATTTTTACAACATTTTCTCACTTCTTTTGTCCTGTTTATGCTATAATTAAATTGTCCTAAACTATACAAACCGAATTTTTGGTAAAGTAATTTCTAATTTTGATTATCCATATATGGAAAGCGGCATCGCTAGAACGTATGTGGATAAGCTTACGGTTTGAAAAGGTTTAGGACACCCAGCGGTGTCGCTTTTTGTGATGAGAAGAGCGCCCCCTCAGCTATCCTCAACCTCTAGCTCACCTAACGCTAGAGAGGATGGTGGTTTTTTATACCCAAAAACTTAAAATTTAAAACCAACACAATCAAGAACGGAGGTAATATTATGTCAAAATTCAAATTACGTCAGCTGTATCGTTTCGCGCCCTATTTCAGCTTAGGCGGCACAGGTTTGCTCGCCCTCGCGTTGTTCTTCCCGATCACCTTCGGCGGTGCCAATGCTCAGTCCGGCGGCGGGGAAGTGCGCGCCTCCGCTAATGTCCAATCTATGCTTTCCGTCGCTATTGACGACGCAATCGACGTCAATCTCATGCCTTCAGCCGCAGGAAGCTTCGAATCCGCCAGCGGTCATCTCACCGTCTCCACCAACAACGCCACCGGCTACAATGTTTACGTCAATTCTCGTGAAACCAACGCCCTGCAAAACGCCAATTCGAAAATCACCGCAGAAATTTCCGCTCTCTCCGGCGCCCGCCTCCCCGCTAATTTCGCCAGCAATACTTGGGGCCTGAGCGTCAGCTCCCAGCCTGCCAGCGCCGACACCGTCTATCAACCCGTCACCGCCGGTCTCGCCCAGACTACCCCGATCTACGCTCCCCGCACCTCCGGCGGCAAGGAAGATCTATACCTCAACCTCGGCGCTAAAGTTGACACCAATCTCCCTTCCGGACAATATAATAATACCGTCATCGTCTCCGTCATCGCCAATCCTGCCGAAGTCACCAACCTCTCCCATCTCGTCTATATGCAAGACATGACCAGCTCGATCTGCGCCCAGACCGGCACTGTCACTCCCGGCAACGAAATCTCCAAGCGCCTGATCGATATTCGTGATAACAAGCAATATTGGGTAGCGAAACTCGCCGATGGTAATTGCTGGATGACCCAAAATCTCGCTCTCGACCTCAAAGCCGGCGACACTCTCACTCCGGCGACTTCCGACGTCAGCGCTAACTGGACTGTGCCCACTTCCACCAGCTTCGAAGTCCCCCGCGAAACACCAGTGGACGATACAACGGCTACTGACGACGATAATTCGGAATTCTGGAAGTATGGCTCATGGAATCTCGGCGAATATGTCTCAGTTTTTCCCGATAAATTTGACACTTGCCTCAATGATAATCCTCCAGTCGAAGGCTCCAGTGAGGCTGGCGCCGGTTATTCCATCCGCTTCGGCCAAACCTTTGCCCAATGTCCTAATTTCCAAGACGTCTCTGGTGGCTCTTGGCAACCGACTTTCGCTGCCGGAAATGGCACTTGGAATGGCGAATCCACTTACGTCGCCGCCCAGAAAGATGGTGCTGGCGGCACCTACGATGCTCACTATCTCATCGGTAATTATTACCAGTTTAACGCTGCCACGGCTGGCACCGGTGGAAAAGACGTCGTCAGTCCCGAAAGTGCCGGCACGGATCCAAATGCCCTCGTGAATGCCACCGATTCTATTTGTCCTCGTGGCTGGGAACTTGCCAAGGCAGGCCGCAACCTCAGCGATAATCAACCGTTCGACCTCGCTGATAGTGTTTATCGCCTTCTCCGTGCCTACGGCTATCCTGCAGTCGGCGGTTATGCTATTCAGCCCGGTTCTAATCAGAG
Source organism: uncultured Candidatus Saccharibacteria bacterium (assembly GCA_964529615.1). Classification (GTDB taxonomy): domain Bacteria; phylum Patescibacteriota; class Saccharimonadia; order Saccharimonadales; family Saccharimonadaceae; genus Nanosyncoccus. Next base: position 3,075 of record CAZGXB010000044.1, on the reverse strand, counting down.
CTTCACTACTAACGAAACGTACTCTCATTCGTATCGCAACATCGCCCATGCCCCTATTCATTTTGTGCGCAATGGTACTCTCAGCGTACAGTCTGGCAGTGTCCGCTTTGTCGGATTCAACGGTAGTGTCTGGGCTTCCACCACTCCCACCCCCAGTACACATTTTCGCTCGAACGGTGCCTATGCTTTTGACATGCAAAGACAGACGATTTTTCCCACCCTCAGCCGCAATCGTTATTTCGGTCTCTCCGTCCGCTGCCTCGCCAAATAACCTTCGCCCTGTTATTTCGCCAGTTTCTCTGCGCCACTTCCCGCTTCAAAATCCCCCACTTCGCGCGAAATATGTTATAATATAGGCATGATTTATCTCGACCATGCCGCTGCTACCCCGCTCCATCCCAAGGCGCTCGAAGCTATGTTGCCGTATTATACGGACCAGTTTTTCAATCCTTCCGCCGCCTATCTCCCGGCCAAGCACGTCCGCGAAGCCTACGAATCCGCCAAGAACGCCCTCGCCCATACCATCGGCGCCAAGGGCACCGACCTCGTCATCACCGCTGGCGCCACCGAGTCGATCAATCTCGCTTTCACCGCGCTCCAGCCTTTTCCAACCGCGAAAGCCCTCGTCCTTGCCACTGAGCATACCTCCGTCCTCGCCGCCGCGGCTAGCTATTCTCACGCCACCATCCCCGTCGATCGTAGCGGCCTCATCCGCCTCGCCGATTTTCGCGATCTTCTCACGGATGACGTCGCTCTTGTCTCTATCTCTCTGGCCAATAACGAGCTCGGCACCATCCAGCCTCTCGCCGAAATCTCCGAAATCCTCCGTGCCGTGCGCCAGTCTCGCCTCCAGCGGGGAATTACGCTGCCACTTTATCTCCATTCCGACGCTTCCCAGGCGCTCAGCCTGATCGACACCAACGTCTCCCGTCTCGGCGTCGATTTGCTCACGCTGAACGCTGCCAAATGCGGCGGCCCGAAAGGTGTCGGCGCCCTCTATCTCGCTCACGGCGTCAAACTTTCTCCTCTCCTGCGCGGCGGTGGTCAGGAACGCGGCCTGCGCGGCGGCACCGAAAACGTCCCCGGCGTCATCGGTTTCGCCGTGGCCGCCACCGAAGCCAAAAAACATCTCACCTACCACCGCAAAGCACACCAAGAAATGGCTACTATTCTCCGTCGAGAACTAGCTCATACTTCCATTGTAGCACACCCTGATGAAAAAGTCAAGCATAATCGCCATAATTCCGTCCCAAACTCTGATTTTTCACCTCAGTCCGCCACTATTTCTATTCCTGAGCCGCTTTTTCTCGGCAATCCTAAGCACCAACTGGCCAACTTCGTCCCGGTCTGTTTCCCCGATATCGACGCTGAGCGCCTGATTTATAAACTTGAGCAAAAAGACGTCCTCGTCGCCACAGGCGCTGCCTGTGCCGCGAGCAAGGGCACGAAGTCGCACGTCCTCGCCGCCATCGGCCTTTCCGACGCCGAAATCGCCGGCTCCCTCCGCCTCTCTCTCGGTTCTACAAACGACGTCGCCCAAATCAAAGCCGCCGCCCAAATCATCCGCGAAACCGTTAGCTATGAATATTCGCGGCTGGGAGTGCGTAATGATTGATAAGACTTTCTATTTCATAAGTGATTTATTGGTGCCGGAGGCAAATTGTTTTTCGAGGGGATCCGGACTTACGAGGAGGACGAGCGCGTCAGCCCTGCGACGGCAGGCGCTGACGACGCGCCTCGAGAAAAAGCAATTTACCCCTGGCACAATAGGAGGATACTTATGAAACAGAAAGTCTTTCTTGGCATGTCCGGCGGCGTCGATTCCTCCGTCTCCGCCATCCTCCTGAAGGAACAGGGCTACGATGTCACCGGCGTCTATATGAAAAACTGGTCCCAGGATCTCCCCGGGATGAAATGTCCTTGGGCTGAAGATCTGGCCGATGCCAAGCGTGTCGCCGTCCAGCTCGATCTTGATTTCGAAGTCTGGGATTTCGAAAAGGATTATAAGCAAAAAGTCGTCGATTACATGCTGGCTGAGTTCCAAAAAGGCCGTACTCCCAACCCCGACGTCATGTGCAATGAATTGATCAAGTTTAAGTTGTTTTACGACCGCGCTCTTGCCCAAGGCGCCGACTATATCGCCACCGGCCATTATGCCCGGGTCGGTACGCAAGAGGGGTGCGCGCCCCGAGAAAAATCGGTTCATTCTCGCCCAGCCGCTGCTCTTCTGCGTGCCAAAGATGAGAATAAAGACCAGACCTACTTCCTCTACCGCATGAGCGACGCTGCCACTTCTCGTACTATTTTTCCGGTTGGCGACATGACTAAGCCCGCAGTCAAGGCTCTCGCCGCCGCGCGTGGCCTCGACGTCGCCACGAAAAAGGAATCCATGGGTGTCTGTTTTGTCGGCGAAGTCGGCATGAAGGATTTTTTGCGCGCATATCTCGATCCCCAGCCCGGCGAGATCCGCGAGCTCGAGACCGAAAAAGTCCTCGGCTATCACGACGGCGCGATTTTCTATACTATCGGTCAGCGCCATGGACTCTATCTCGGCGGCGGCCTGCCCTATTACGTTGTGCAAAAAGACCTCACGAGAAACCTCGTCTATGTCTCGCGCAATCTTAATAGCCCTAAGCTCTGGGCGAGTGAGCTCCCGCTCGAAGATTTGCATTTGCGAAATTGTCTCGCTCTCCCCGAACTCGTCCAACTCTCTGGCCTAAAGGTTCGCCTTCGCCACCGCGCTCCCTTGATTCCGGCCAAGCTGACAGAATCGACTCGGCTCGTTTTCGAGCAACCAATCAAACGCCCCGCGGCCGGCCAATCCGCTGTCTTCTACTCCGGAGAAATCTGCCTCGGCGGCGGGATTATCGGAGAGGAATAAACATATCTAAAGTTGGCTAACTATATCTTCTTGCGAAAAAATCCACAATGCCGCTTCAGCCATCGTTAGGGTTAGGGGGTGACAGTCACAGAATTGAAGTAATGCGAGTGCAAAATCCCCAATTACATATGAAAAGAATAAAACCTACCTTCACCCCTCAAGTGCAACATTAACGTTTTGGACATGTAGCGCGT
>CAZGXB010000043.1:0-8505 GCA_964529615.1 uncultured Candidatus Saccharibacteria bacterium | reverse complement strand
CACCTGAATCTGATTCACGCCATCCATCTTATATTCCACCGGGTCTTCCAGTGTGACGATATTAATTTTTTCCGACTTAATCTTCTTAATCAAGGCATACAGTGTGGTACTCTTCCCCGAACCGGTCGGACCCGACGTCAAGATCATGCCATTTGGCCGCGAGATCCCCGCCATCACTGTCCGGAGCGCCCGCCCGGTCATGCCCATGTCCTCGATTTCCATACTCGTGCCGCTCTTATCCAAGAGACGAATCACCACCTGCTCCCCCCAGACCACCGGCGAAATCGCGATACGCAAGTCCACTTCCTTGTCCCCCACCACCACTGCGAATTGCCCGTCCTGCGGGATACGGTGTTCATCAATCTTCAAATTCGCCAAAATCTTAATCCGCGATACCAGCGCCGGCTCAATCGCCCGCGGCAAATCCATCACTTTCCGCAGTACACCGTCGATTCGACAGCGAATAATCAAACTATTCTCCAGCGGCTCAATGTGAATATCCGACGCCTTGCTCTTCACCGCGAAGTCCAAAATACTGGTCAGAGCCTTCGAAATCGGCGAGTCCTGTGTAATCGTCTTCACGTCCGAATTTTCGCGCAGTTCGACTTCGCGATTCGTCGTTCGCACCGCCTGCTTCACGCTCGAAAAGTCCCCGCGGTATTGCTTCAAAATCGCCTGAATGCCGTCGCTCGACGACATCACTGCCCGTACTTGTTTCCCGGTCAGCGTAGATAAATAGTCCACCGCTTGCACGTTCCCCACATCCAGCATCGCCACCACTAGCTGACCATTTTGCTCGCCCAGCGGCACCGCCATTGATCGCTCCGCCACATCGAAAGACAGCAACGACAAGACGTCCTGGCTCATTTCCACATTACGCAGATCGACATACGGCACATTCATAATCACCGCCGTCGCATGCGCCACCATGTTGTCCGAGACTACGCCCTTCGCCGACAATGCCGCGAGTAGCGGCTGCTTCGTCTGCTCCGCCTCTTCCTTCACGCTATTTACGACGGCAGCATCAACCAAGCCTTCATCTACTAGAAGCCCGATTACTCTCTCCAGCCCATCCTTCGTTAATAGCGCCACTTTTTATTCCTCTTCTGCTGCTTGCTCCTCGGCACCTTCCGTCGTTGCGTCCTCTTCCGGCGCCATTCGTCCGCAGACGATCAATTCCGCCGCATCCAAAATCCCATTCCGGTCGATGTCTTCACAATCCCCTACATAAACTTCCACCGTCGGGTTAATCGCGTAGCTATTGAAGACTTCCGGATCTGGCTGCGCTAGCTCACTGCTAATCACTTTGTTCAGCGTCGTGAAAGACGTCGACGCCTTATTCGGATCGCCCAAAATCGCATTGCACGCGAAGAAAGCCGCCAAAGTCCCAATCCCCGCGATCAGCACTAACGTGAAAATATCGGATTGTTTCATTTTTTATCTCCCTTCGCTTTTTTCGAGGCGTACAAAGTCTTCGTCGTCTCGAGCTCATTCGTTTCGTCGAGGAAATACGCATTGGCTGACGCCTGCATACTAATCCCCGAGTTCGTCCATTCAAACACCGCCGAAGTAATGTCGAAATCTCGGATCGATCGCTCCAAATTGCCCAGCGTCCGAATCGTCGCACCGTCCGTCCCCTCGACGCGCAGGGTCGTCGGAATCACTCCCAGCCCCTGGAACTTACTCACCACAGTATCATCTCGCGGCGACAAAGTCTCCGGTTCCCAGTTTGACAGGATGAAAATCTGGTTCAAGCTCGCCATCAAAGCTTCCGTATTCTGCTGTGCCGGTAAGGCGTCCGGAATCACTCTAAGCGCCGAACACACCTTGGTCAGCTGCAAATATTGCTGTTTCTGAAGCTCATCGTCCGTTTCTTCGTACAGTTTATAGAAGTCAATTTTCTTACCGCTATCGTCATAGCAATCATCCTCGCGTTGCCGCGCCACTTTTTCCAAATCTTCGTTCTGCGCCATCACGTCGATTACATTATAGCGCAAACTATCTTTCACCTCACTCAGCGAAACCTTATTCGGGTCGCATTTCTCTAGCTCGCTGCCGTTCAGCTTGCCATTCTTATCTGCATCTTTACAAATTCCAATGTTGCGAATTGTCTGGTCGTATTCATCAATCGCCTGATTTTTCTCCGTGATAATCTGCGTATTGAAGATAATATATTTAATCAGGAAAATCGCCAGGACTAAGCACACGCCGAAGATCAAACTCGCGCCCAAGACCTCCAGCATCGTCATTTGCTGTGCTCGCGAAATCCGCGCTTTCTTGGTTTGATTATGTTCTATTGCTGCCATTTTACCTTCCTCCCGCGTTAGTGGCATTGTTCAAGCAATCCGTATCATTCGCCGCACATTCCGTCGCCTCTCGGGTAAACATTCCCTGAATCTGGACATAAGAGTCCGTCACATTCTGACCCATCGGCCCAATCGCCATCATAAACTTATTCTTGAAATAATAGAACTCCGGATCAATTTCGAGATTCGCCGTGAATTTCAGGACTAAGTTCCCGCTCTCATCGCGTGCGTTCGTCGAACTCACCACGTCTAGTCCATCTGGTGCCAGCATACAATCATTGCTCGAAGTCCATTTCACTTCTTTGCCACTGCCCAGCGTCGTCCCAGAATATTTCGTACAAGCGCTCTCGAAATGTTCCACGCTCGAGATATCACCTTCGAGTGACATCTTCCCGCTGCGATGCCAATCATTATACTGCGGTGTCCGCCAAATCTTCACCTTCGCCACCGCCATGATTTTCGGCACCTCCCCCGTCTCCGCCGCACTATTCGCCGCATCCTCACCAGCTTCATTATTCTCCACATTCTCGCCGTCCGTCGGCTTTTCATCCTTCTTGCTGCCAGTATCCGCCGCTGCCGCCATCTCCGCCGGTGTCATTTCGCGCTCTGCCGTCTCCGTCACCGCTTCCTTACCATAATATAAGCCAGTTTCATTCTTCTCCGATGAGCCTTTCAGCGTCGCCGCGCAGCCGTCCTTCGTCAAATCCCACCACGCATAGTAGCTCTCACCGTCCTTCCAAGCATTCCCTGCCTCATCCGTCTCCGAAATACACCAAGTCGGAATTTCCGTACCATCGACATCGACGTAGCGCCCATAATCATATTTCGTTAAGGCCACGCCCTTCTTATAAGATTCCAGCACGCGATAATCAATCAGCGGCGAAACTCGTGCATCCGCTTGCCCGTCCAGCGTCAAGCTATCCTCGTCCAAGTTCACTCTCAACTCCGACAATTGCACCGAATCCTCCCCTTCCGGCATCATCACACCCAACGCCGCGAATGTCCGCGAGAGAATCTTCTTATTATTCGCAATATCCGACAGTCCCGCCAGCTGTCCTTGAATTGCTACTAAATCATCCAACTCGTCGTAGCCCAAAAGCTTTGCCGACATCGTCTCCAGCTTCTTATCTTGGTTCGACATCGCGATGTCCTGGCCGCTCTTCACACCGAAGAGGATAATGACCGCCCCCACCGAAATCGCCGACACCACAATACACGCGAACAAAACGATATTTCGCACTTTTTGCGTCTTGATCATCTGTGCCTTCACTTCCGGCACCAAGTTAATCTCATACGCCGTATTCACCGTCGTAATCAATTTCGGCTCTTCTTTCGCGTCCGACTTACCTGTGATTTTTGCTTTTAATTTCTCGACCCAACCCATTTTTATTCATTGCTCCTTTCCGCCAGCCCAATTGCCACCGCAAATTCACTTGCCACCGGCTGCAAAACTTGTTGCTGCTCCGGCGAGACACGCACCAGCTGCCAGGGATTACCTTGCATCGTCGGCACATTCGTCTTTGCCTCAATGTATTCCGCGATAAACGGAATCACCGCCGCAAATCCCGACAACACTGCTCCGCCGACATTCACATTCATATACTCCGAACGGAAGAAGCTGATTGATTTATTTAACTCCGAGGTAAACGCTTCCAGCGTCGCATCCAGCGCCCGGAAGACCTGCCCCTCGACCTTATCCTGCGCCAAACCAAATTTCAAGATAAACTGCCTGGCCTGCTCTTCCTTCACATTTAGCGACGAAGCCACCGTCTTCACAAACACCGAAAATCCACCCGGCACTGACCGCACCAAGCGCGGCACGCCTTGATACATCATCACTAGATCCGTCGAATGTTCGCCTAGATCAATCACTAGCCGCGCATCTGTCGCCCCCACCGGCACCAAAGCTCGCGCCATCGCGATCGATTCCGGCTCTTGCGCAATCACGTTGAAGCCAAACGATTCGATCATTTCCATCCGTTCTTCCGCAAATTCCACCGCCGTCGATGAGACTAAGACTTCCACCTTCGTCGCGTCAATCGGCGAAACTCCCAGCGATACATAATCTACTGTCGCATCATCAATTGCCATCGGAATGTACTTATCAAGCTGATACTTGATACTGTTTAATAATTCGTTTTCGGGCTGATTCTCGACTTTTACGATTGTGGTAAAGGTTTTACCCGCCGGCATACCGACTGCCACGTTTTTCGTCGTGATTCCAGCCTGCTGCACCGCGCCCAAAATCACTTCCCCCAGGCGCTGCTTCCCGGCCGCTGAGCTGTCCTCGAGGACTTTTCGCTCCACCGGCACATAAGCAAACTTTTGTAAAACCCAGCCGTGCTGCGCACCACCAGACAGTTGCACTAACCGCACTGCAGTTGTCCCAATATCTAATGCGAAGAAATCGCCCACACCATGGATTAAGCTCATGCTTCCATTATAAAGCAAAAATTCTTTCTTGCCAACACCATCATCCCGCTTTTTTCCAAAATTTCCTAACTTTTCGCCAGTCTCAAGAAGTAAAACCGCTCTCGGTTTCCACCGACCTTCCCCACCGTTTCATTGTCCCGTTTCTTCAGCACGACGAATCCCTCTCGCCGCAACCAATCTTCAAAACCCTTCATGATTTCCCGCCGCATTTTCTCGTTCTTCACCGCCCCGCGATTCAGCTGCTCCGGCCTCGCCTCAAATTGCGGCTTCAGCATCACGAGATAATCCGCCCTCCGCGGCACAATCTTCTTTGCCTGCGCCAAAATCTTCCTCAAGCTCACGAAACTCACGTCCGCCACCACCGTCTCGACTTCGCTCAAGTCTATATCCATCTCCAGAAAGTCAGTTTTCTCATGCAATTCCACCTTCGGGTCATATCTCAGCGGCGCCTTCATCTGCTTCGTCCCTTTCTCGATCGCGATTACTTTCCTCGCGCCCCTCCGCAGCACCAGCTCCGTGAATCCTCCCGTCGATGAGCCAATGTCGAGCACTGTCTTCCCCCGAAAATCATAGGAAAACGCCTTCGCCGCTTCCTGCAACTTCAGCTCCGCTCGCCCCACCATTGTCCGTTCATTCGCCATCAAACGCCCTCCGCACGTCGCCATAGATATAGAAGCTCCCCACCACGAACGCCGTTTTCTCCTGCCCCAGCTTCTTTATCTCCGCCAGCGCCCCGTCTAGCTCCAGCGCTCGATATTTCCCCTGCGGCCAAATTTCCTGCGCTATCGCCCGCAGTTCCTCCCCCGGCGTGTATAATTCCGGGTCATTCCCCGTCGTGAAAATCGCCTCCACTCCTTCTCGTAGCAAAACCTGCAAAATCTTCCGGCTGTCCTTCTTCTTCAGCAGCGACACGATGAAAATCTGCTTCCCCGCATCGTTTCCATAGTACGCTTCCACATTTTTCCAAAAATTCTCCACCGCCGGCAAATTATGCGCCCCGTCGAACACCACCAGCGGTTTCTCGCTCACCACCTCGAATCTCCCCCGGTGCACCACGCTCCCCAAACCTTCCCGCACTGCCGCGTCGCTAATCTTCCATCCTCGCTCGCGCAAAATTCTCACACTCTCTAGGCAAATCGCCGCATTCTCCGCTTGCTTCTCTCCCCGCAGCGAGACCTGAATTTTCCCGAATTCCTCATCCTCAATTCGCACCCCTTCCGCATTAATTTCCGCCTTGGCCGCCTTCACCTCGCGCCAACTCGCACCCCTTTCTTCAGACTTCTGCTCAATCACTTTCCTCGCCTCTTTCGGCAAGTCCCCCGTCACTAGTATTCCGCCCGGCTTGATAATTCCGGCTTTCTGCGTCGCGATCTCCGTCAAACTCTCCCCCAAGACGTTCATATGATCATACCCGATTGACACGATAATCGCCAGTTCCGGCGTCACAATATTCGTACAATCATATTTGCCTCCCAGCCCCACCTCTAGGACGACAATATCGCACTTTTTCCGCGCATAATACACCAGCGCCATCGTCGTCTCGATTTCAAACAGGGTTATATCTACGCCAAACTCCGCCTCATATTCGTCGATCGCCGGCGCCAGCTCGTCCAAGATCTGCTCAATCTCCATATCCGTGATTTCCTGCCCATCCACCTGAATCCGCTCATTGAAGCGTATCAAATGCGGCGACATGAACTTCCCCGTACGGTACCCCGCCTTCTCGAGAATCCTCGCCATCATCTCCGCCACGCTTCCCTTGCCATTCGTCCCCGCGATGTGCACGAATTTCGTCTGCCGCTCCGGATGCCCCAATTTCTCCATCAAAAACTCCATCGCCGTCAGCGACGGATACTTCCCCGTACTCAGACTCAGCGACCCCAGCCAGCTCAAATCCCGTTTCTTCCGCACCGGCTACCCCTCCCAAATCTGGAAATTATCCCCCTCGACGAACACTAGCTGATTGTCGTTCAAGAAAATCATTGGTTCACTTATTGCATAAAACTGCTCAAAATTCTCCACTATCTTATGCGAATATGAATCGAATTTCGTCTGATTATTCCAATGTGGTCTGAGTAAGAAATTCACTAACCCCATACCCTGATAACTTTCCAGTGGCACCGGATTCTTCCTGCGATCATTCGCCAGAAACTTATATGCCGAAATATCTCTCCCGGTCGTAATCGACCCCGTGCTCTCGCCAATGTACGGCACACCCCGCGCCAGCACCCGTTTAATAATTTCGCCAAAATTACATTTCTGCAGTTGCTCCAACATATAAATCACGCTCCCGCCCTGCACAAACACCACGTCTTTGTCCGCCAGTTCCTGCTCAACTTCTGCTTCCGTCTTCCCCGCGATGTCGTAATCAAACACCTGCCAGCCCCGCGCCTTCAAGAGCTCACGCCCCTCATCAATCCAATCTCGCTTCCCCTCTGGATGCAAATTCCCCGCCGTGATGATATAAGAAATCCGAATTTCTTTCCCCGTTTTCCCCAGATATTTCTCAATGTCCTCCATCACCATCTTCGCCACTCCCTTCCCCCGGAAACTCGAAGTCAGATACAATCGTTGCAAAGCGTTCTCCTTCACAATCATTGCCAAAAGTTTCGGAAATTCCTTATACTTGGGCGAGCTGCCCAGATTGAAGTGTCCTTGCCCCTTAATCACAAGTAGTCGCCCGGCCAATTTCTCCGCTAGATCTTCCGCCAGCTCTAGCGGCACATACGGATCATTATCCGCATGCAATAATAAGAACTCTCCTGCCCTCCCCCTCACCGTCTCAAAATCCACCTCTACATTATTCAAATCCTTCAATTTTTCCCAGCCCAAAGTATCACGAAAACCACTCACCAAAATTGCTTTCTTTACCTTCACGCCCTCCGGCAGTTGCTGCAATAGCATTGGAATTAAAGCCGCTCCCGCTGAATGCCCCACAACCACCGTCTCCTCATCAATCGCAAACGGTGCGTTTTCCAAAACGAACTGCGTCCACCTTTCGCCATTTGGATATGCACTATCCGGCAAATCAGGACTATAAACTTCATGTCCTCGCTGCTCCAGCTGCTTTCTCAACCATGGCAGCCAATTGCTTTCACTACTCCCATCCGTTCCATGCAACAAAATTACCTTCATCTCTTCTCCTTCTTTCCCTAATTATACCACTCTTCCTCTCCCCTCCTATACTATGTGCGGAGCGGGTGGGTTAATATCTATTTCGGCAGCATGCGAAACAGCGGCATCAACAGTATCAGCTGGTCGCGCCTCTCGCCAACCGACGTCACGAAAGCCTACGATCTTAACCTAGATGACGTTATCGTCAATTTCTCGGACAGTAGCACTCGCTACAATGCTTTCCCCGTCCAACTTGTAATCGGACGCAGAAAGCATCATAATCATAAGTATAATGAGAAGGAAGCACGCTAAGCCCCTCAAAATACAACCGATAAGTCCGCATCGCTTCGCTATACGATATTCGCGACCAAACATAACCACTAGCACCCGCATTTCTCAAAGTCGCATTCTTTTTATCAGCATACCCGCTCCGCACATAGTTATAGTAGGTAAAAGGCTATGGCTATATATAATTCCAGACGCGGAAAGCAGAGGTGCGATAAGTCGGTGTATCCAGATAATATCTATCCGCCGCAATCAAAAGATAGTGCGCATAGTTCGATTCGCCTGCAACACCCACCCATATTGCACCACTCTCACCCGGATTACGCAACGTCCCAAAATGCCGATGTATCATCCCGCTCCACACATA
>CAZGXB010000042.1:0-8601 GCA_964529615.1 uncultured Candidatus Saccharibacteria bacterium | reverse complement strand
CTACGCTACCAAGATAAGTTGCTCCTAGTTGTTGCATGAAAGGGGAGGTTGACATTGCTTTCCCTGTCCTTTGCAGACCATAAAACACTGTCTTTACCCTTCTATACTATGTGCGGAGCGGGTATGTACATATGTTGTATGGTCTATTACGTTATGCCAACTTTCATGGCGACGGCTGGTCAGGTAATCCTATTGCAGGCAATCGTAATAATGCCCATCATTTACTTTTTGATAATATTATCGTTGCACCGTCGTATAATGATTATGCTCGGTATATTGCTCTCCCTATCCATGCAATCATTACCTTTACTCCACTCACACTATGTGCGGAGCGGAGGTGTCAGCGTGTACTATGGCGCTTTAAGATATGCTGGCATTTATGGATATTTTTGGTCTCGGACGAGTCACTTGGATGCGCGGAACGCCTACTACCTCAGCTTTAATAGTTCTGAGGTTGATCCCTTGAATAGTTATGTTCGCTACTTTGCTTTCGCCGTCCCCCTTAATTCATTCATGTAATTTTTTGGCTTCTGTTTATATGTTATCGAGCGCAATTAACTGCTTATGTTTGGAAAAATGGGAACGGACGAGCAAAGCACTAAACCTTACACTATAACTAGAATGTCCCAAACCATCCTCTCCAAAACCTAGGAAATAAGCATACGCTCCTCCTGGAGCTACGATTCTTGACCAGTCATAACCACTTATACCAGCCTGTTCCAAAGTACCAGAGTTCGGATAGACTCCTCCGCTCCGCACATATGTATAGTGGGATAAAGGACTATGTTTGTATGTTTTACGCATCGGTTGCGCTGCAGCGTCGGAAACGATTGCATTTTGATAAATTGAAGGTAGAGATAATGAATGATTGTATGTATGTGTATTACTATTTCTCCTTCTGTGAGAGAGAATAAAAGCGCGAGCACACGCGCAGCGCAGAGCGCGCGCCCCGTGTGGACGGGCGCGCAAGCGGTTCTCTCGAGGAGAATGGAGAAATAGTAATTTGCTCAAACATAACCAACATCATTCGTTATCTCTACTTCACTATACTATGTGCGGAGCGGTATGATAAACATGTACACGAAGACTTTGCGGCTCGCGGGAGTGGACGGCTATGTTTGGTCGCAACAGGCGCATAGCAAGGTGGCGAACGCTCACTTCTTGGTTATTAATAGCTCGATAGTAGCGTCGCTAGATAATAATTATCGATTCTTTGCTTTTCACGGACGGTGAAGCAGGCGATGCAAGAAAAATACTTCCTATAATCTATTATAGCAAGTACTTTACGTTTCGTTAATTTCGTGGTGGAGTATATGAGACTCGAACTCATGACCTCTTCAATGCCATTGAAGCGCTCTAGCCAACTGAGCTAATACCCCATACCTTGATTTTAGCATATAATTTGGAATCTGTACAGAATTTTACGCAAAAACGCGATTGTTTTGATAATGAATTAGGAATAAAGCGAAATACTCGAGTCGAGCGGAAATTTTTGCGCAAGAAAATCCGCCCAGAATAATTCTGGGCGGATGCTGAAAAGAAGTGCCATTTTAACCATTGGCCGGCATACCCGCGATGACTAAGGTATCGCCCGGCTGGACGAGAGTTTTCTCGAGCTTTTTCGGGTTGATGCGTTTTCTTCCCAAGGTGACGCATTGACCGGGTTTGAGCTGCAAGCCAGCGCGTTCGAGGATGCTTTGTACGCTATCGCCCTCGTGATATTGAATTGCTCTCGGGTCGTTGCCGGCGCCGAAAGACAGACGCACGATGTTCTGAGACTGTGGCTGGGAATGAGGATTGACGGGTGACTGATTTTGCTTCTGATTTTTCATGAAGATCCCTCCTTAAAATAAGTTTTTATGATCAAGATTGCGTTGAAATTCAATCTTATCACCGTGGTGAAAACGCACCAGCAGCCGCGTGATTTCGTAAGCCATATAATAGGCGATGTAAGCGATATTACGCGCGCCGCAAGGTAAATCGAGCGCTTCGGAATCGTCGAAAAGCCAAGTTTCGTAGTCCGAGCGCAGAGCGAAGTCGCAGGGCGGGAAGGCGAAAATTGAAGTATATTCGCCAGCGCTGCGAGCATCGATGAAAAACGGAATTTGCAGGTAATTCGCCTGGACGCATTGCCAAATGATCTGGCGACTGCGCATAGAATCGACGCCGGTAATCACGATGCCCTCGAGCTGAGTATCAGCAGCCACACGCTCGAAATGGGTGTGAACTTCTGCTCGCGGATCGAGATAGCAGATCGCGTCGCTCATGGCTGTGACTTTGGGCTCGCCGACCATTTCATAACTGTAAGCCGCCTCGGCGGGACAGTTGCGGGTTTCGAGTATATCGTCGTCCCAGACGTGAATTTCGGTAATCCCGAGTTTTGCCAGGGCAGGACCAACGCAATTGTTGATGCCGCCGGCGCCAATTAAGTGCACCGGATAACCCCAAGTCTTGGGGTCGAAAATCGTGGTTTGGTCAGTGTAATCTTTTAGCATATTTCGTCCTCCTTTGCGGTATTTCGGAAAGTAAAGCCGGGCCGAACCTGAACCTTTTGTCGAAGCGCAGCGCGGCAGTGGCTGAGTAGATCTGGGTCGTCGGGATAATCAATGACGACGTCGAGTGGTATATTGACCACGCGGAACGGATCATAAATATCAAGACGCGCCAGATAATCTTGGCGAGCGTTCAAGACGAGATTGACCGCCCAGCTCGCTTCCCAGTGTTCGATGTCGCGTTCGTCAATATTAGACCAAAAGACTTCGCCCTTAGCATGGGAATGCCAGCGAAAACGTAGATCCTTAACCCGACTCGGGTTATCTTCGATGAGATCGAAGATAAGGTCGTTTAACGCTCCTTCGGCAAATTCGCAATAAACCGGCGAGACAATTTGCTGCGGCAAGAAAAGTTGATCGACGCAGAAACTTTCGCGGTCGAGCAGCGTAATCGTGCCGGCTCCGGTGATTTCTTGGGGCAGATTAAGCTGGACAAAGTAGTTCAGCTGCTGCCAAATATGCAAAGGTAAATGCAACGTCATTTCGTTCCCCTCCTTTTCGTTTTGAGCTGACGTTTGACTTGGTCAATAGTTTTCACTTTGCGGAAACACTTCGGAATCATACATTTTTCCGATGGATTGACGTGGTGCAAGGAATCGATGATTAGGCTGAGCATTTCGACGATTCTGCCTTCCTGGAAATATTGGTGGATTTCGGAGCGGCGAGGGCCGAAACAAAATTCGCCACTGCAACGATAAATTGGCGCAGAGCTTGTCGCGTTGACCTTCTGGCCGCTGCGACAACAAGTGACGGAAAATCGCGTGTCTTGCAGCGTAATCTTATAATCACCGAGGTCATACAGCTCGTCGAGATAGACTAAACGTACAGCGATGATGATATAAAGCTGATTCTGTGACCGGCGCTTGGAGTGAGCTGACTGCTTGGACTTTTTCCGATCGGTGTAGATCTGCCTGACGCCACGCATTTGGATGATTTGCTGCCATTCGTCCTCGGCTAGGGCGCGCGTGGTAGCGGGCTGGCAATCGACGGCTTGGAGTTCCCGGAGCTGCGCGTTCAATCCACCGATTTTGTTTTGGATTCGCTGGATATCGTTGCCGTAGTTGTGTAGATTATTTTGGCAGCCCCTCAGTTGGTCTTGGACATTTTCGATGGCGCGGTTGACGCCTTCAGCTCGATTACGTACGCGATAAGCTAGGAATTGGCGATGAGCCTTTTTCCCGAAACTTTGGACGCGCTGAGCCTGAAATTCTCTCTCGAGTTCGTCAGCAGCTATCTGCTGAAGGGCAGTTTTTTCGGCTTGATATGCGTCGAAATCATAGCACCGCAGCTTCACGAAACTGACGAGATAAAACGGCCAGCCGGTCAGCAAGCTAATGAAAAATACCACCCGACCACTGCGCTGCCAATACGGAAAATTGGCTAGGAAATAGCCGTCGCTACGACTCTTTCGCCAGTAGAAACCGAGGCAGGCGAGCGACAAACCAATACAGCAGCTAAGGAGCATCCATTTGAAAAAATGTACCATTGCTTGGCTCGTGGTTTCGGTCTGAAGTTCCATTTTGTAATCGGATTCGGCGAGCTCCTCCTGCTCGGGATCGCTGAGATAGTGCGTGATCAGCTGTCGTTCTTTGAGTGACAAGGCATTAAAATCGGTGGCAGTTTGGTTGTTTTCTCTGATATCTTTGTTATGGAATATAACAATAAGAAAGGTCAATCCAAACACTACCAAGTAGATTGCCAGAACACAGCCTATGGCTCTAAGCATAGACTGAGCGAGCTGATCGATGTTCTCGTAGGTCTTGCCATTTTCGCGTCTTTGCACATAAAACACTTCCTTTCTAATTTGTAATGTGCGGAACAAGGGTTCTTCTTACCATTGTATCACAGATTGCTGAAAAAGTCAATAGCGAGGCGGCAATTCTTGCGAATTTTGACTGATTTTGTTATGATAAGGGTAAGAATTATGGCGAAAATGAAGAAAAATACCGTAAAAGTTGCAAATACACGGAAAGGAGCGGATAAGGCTGAATCATCGAGACGGACGAAGGTTGGAAAAGTGGAGAAATTTGCAAAGGGGTTGAGCTTTAAGAAGCTGTTTTTCATTTTTTTGATCGGATCGGTGATTGGAGCGTATTATGAGCAGGGACTGCATTTCGTGCAGACGTGGTGGGAGACGGGAACGCCAGTCTGGAGCTTGCGACGGGGGGTGATTTACGGACCGTTTAATGTCATCTATGGTTTTGGCGCGGCGATTATGGTCTATCTCTTGGCGCGGAAGCCGCGGAAGAATTGGCAGATTTTTCTCTATGCGGCGCTGCTGGGCGGAGTGGTGGAATATGTGATCAGTTTCTTGCAGCAATTTTTCACGCACACGATGTCGTGGGATTATTCGACTTATCCGCTGAATATTAATGGGCGGACGACGATTCCTTTCATGGTCGTCTGGGGGATTTTGGGGCTGATTTTGGTGAGGGTGATTTATCCGTCAGTCTCGAACGCGATCGAAAGCATCCCGCCGAAATGGGGCGAGAGACTGTTTATCATTCTCTTAGTCTTCATCACGATTGACATGTTTGTTTCGTGGACGGCGCTGATTCGCCAGACTATGCGTCAAAACCACATTCCGCCGTTGACGCCGGTGGGGAGATTCTATGATGCATATTATACCGACGAATTTCTCTATCGGTTTTTCCCTAATATGACGCACTTGGATTCGCAGCAAAAATGATTTTGATTGTCGCGGGTTTGGGATGTATTGCAGTGGGCTTGGCGGGTTTGGTCTATGCTAGGGTGAAGCTCAGCGAAAATCGCATTGAGCTAAAACGTCATACCGTGGATCCGGAAGTGGCGGTCTTGATCCCGGCGCGCGAGGAAAGCGAAGTGATCGGTGGGCTGTTTGAAAGTCTGCGCCGGCAGAGCGTGAAAGTGCGGCCGGAAAATGTCTTCGTGATCGTGGAGACGGCGGAGGATCCGACAGTGCAACTGGCGCGGGAATATGGCTATGACGTGATCGTGCGGCGCAAACTGCGCGGGCGGGGGCGCAAAGGTTTCGCGCTAGACGAAGCGATTAAGCAGATCCTGGCGCGACGGAGATTTGATTTGTATTTTATTTTCGATGCGGATAATATTTTGACGGCGGATTATATCGAGCGCATGTTGCAAAATTATGCCGAGGGTTACGAGATCGTCACTGGCTATCGCAATATTAAGAATTGTCAGCCAAATGTGGTGGCGGCGGCTTCGAGCTTGACCTTCTCGATGCTGAATGCGCTGAGTAATCACGATCGGATTAAATACGGCGCGAATGTGGTGTTTTCTGGAACGGGCTGTTTCGTCGATGGCGCGTTGATTGATGAATGGCGGGGTTGGCCGTTTCAGACTTTGACGGAGGATTACGAACTTTCGCTCTATGCAGCAAGTCGGCGCTTGGCGACTTATTATAATGAGCAGGCGGTGTTTTTCGATGAGCAACCGCAGAAGTTTGGGCAGACGTTTTTGCAACGGGTGCGTTGGATTCGAGGCTATTTCGACGCGCGCAAAATTTATGTGCCGGTACTGAAAAAACGCATAAAACAAGGCGAAATTGCATCGAAGAATTGTCCAAAAACAGCGAATTGTATGAGCGTATTAAGACAGTCATACAGTAAAAAGGCGGTTTTTGGCAGTATGAAGCGGGAAATTGTGGGTGTGAAGCCGGTAATTTGGTTGGTGGTGGGGTTAGTTTTGCTAATTTTGGGAATTTTAGTGCGGGCGTTCTATGCGCAAGGTTTGGGCGAGACGCTGCTGTATCTCCTGCTGATTTTGGGTGCGGTGTATGTAGTTTTGATGGGATTGACGATTTATTTGTTGCGGCGGGAGAAGCTGGATTTGCCGCGCAGAGTGAAAGTCTGGACGGTGTTTTATAACCCGCTGTATTTAGTGACTTATGTTCCCTGCGCGCTGAAGGCGATTTTCACGAAGCGGGTGGAATGGAGTCGGATTGAACATACCGAGAATACGGCGCAAAAATAAATCTCGAATTAGTGTCCGGAAGCGCCCGGAATTAGAAGCCGAACTTAGCCTGCTTTTGGCCTTCAGCAGTATTGTAATAAATGTTGTAGCGCGGCTCGGAAAGTTCGAGGGCGAGCGACCAAATCGTTTCGTCGTTGAAGACGTATTGTGATTTGCGCAGGATGCGCGAAATGTCGGTGAATTGAAAACCGGGCAGCTCGCGAGAAATGAGATAATGCGCTTCGGCGAAACGTACGAAAGATGTAGTCTCGGGATTGTCCTTGCGCACGCGATCGACGCGGGCGAGGTCGGGATCGAGGCAATGATTGGTCTGGAGGAGAATGCCGGAAGCGTCTGGCTTCACGATGCGGAAATCTTTGGCGGCGTGTTCGACGACGGCGATTCTGCCAGTGGCGTCGGCGATGAGGAAATTTTTCGGAATGGCGCAAGGGACTTTTTGGAAGACGTTGAGAGCTTGGCGAGTGGTCTGGCAATGTTCGGCAATGTAGCGGATGAGATGGGAAGGAGAGAGGCCGTTGACGCACTGGTCGATGTGGGCGAAGGTGAGGCCGATGTAGAGACCATGTTCATTGACGGCATCTTCGGCATAGATCTTGCGAGTGTTTTTGCCGGTGTGGTGAGTGTAAACTGACTCGTCGGAAAAGGCGAAGTAGCGATTCTCACCGGGGAATTCTAAGCGGTATTGTTCGAAAAAGCCCCGGGCTTGGGGTAGCCAATCATAGTTGCGGCCGATGAAAGTTTTGCCATTTTCGTTGAGGGCGAAAATGGTGCAGCCGTGGCGATGTGTCTCGATATTATGACGCTTGTTATCGACGAAGGAAGCTAGGTCTTCATAGAGCAGAAGGTCGGGATCGTGATTGCTGGCGGCAGCGGCAGCGAGACGTTCAGTGATGAGCTCGGGATAAAATTCTTCGTAGATTTTGAGCTGTTTGCGCAAGGTGGTGATATTAATATGGTTGTAAAAATTGTGGTTCATGGCGCGGAGGCGCCGACCATAGAAATCTCCAAATTCAGCGTGAGTGCCAGTGAATTTGATCATGGTTATATTATAGCATAAGGAGGTTGTGTTGGGTATGGCTTTTCTTTTGGTTTAATTCCCTAGTTTCTGGGATTTCTTGTAATAACACGATTATTTAATTGTTTATATTCCTGTTATATTACTATTTCTCCATTCTCCGAGAGAGAATTAATGCCAAGGCTTTACTTTCCATTTAATCTCCTAACCTTCAGCCTGTACCATACTTCGACACTTCATGTCTTGACTGCCTGCGTCGCTCAAACAAGTTCACGAGTGACCTTGTCTTTCGCTATCCTCGGCAGGGTGCAGAACCGGCGTTCTCGCAGCCCGCCGTTGCGCTCAGATATCACTGCATATCCTCGGAAATACAAATGCAAGCATTATCTATTTCACTCGGATATTTGTGATTTCGTTGCGGGTGAAACGCGCCTTGTCCTCCCGCCGGCTTCGCCGGATCCGTCCCAAGGGGGATAACGTGCGCTGCGGATGTTCTGCACAAAGTAGGTACAGAGCTGAAGCAAGAGCTCAAAGGCTAAAGAAAGCCTTAGTCATTCTCTCTCACAGAAGGAGAAATAGCAATACACCAGTTTATAACTAATTAAATATCACATTATTTCAATAAAGCCGTATGCTAGGACCTCAAACCAAAGCAATCTGCTTCTGTATTAGTGGAGAGTGCGTCTAAGACACTAGAATACAACTGCACCGAGGCTGCGGACAGGGAAAGCAACGCAAGTATCGTATTCTTTTGTGAGATACGTAGCGTAATGGTCAAAACCAACATAGTAAGCTCGGGATGGTACTGAGCTAGACATACCGTCCCACAGGTAGCCATTAATCCCGGGTTTCCAAAAACTACCATTATAGATGTCGATAAACCCGCTCCGCACATAGGTATAGTGTGGTTAAGGCTATAATTGTATGACGATATATAACATATCGTTTGCCATAAAGAAATACAGAAAAAGCTAGGGTTTTGTCGCTCAATCTTTTCAAAAAAGTTGAGCGACATTTTCTTCACTCACCCCTGTTATCCATGAGAATACCCGCTTACGTTTT
>CAZGXB010000041.1:0-8670 GCA_964529615.1 uncultured Candidatus Saccharibacteria bacterium | reverse complement strand
AAGTACTCCGAGCTCCAAAACGCTTATGAGTTGCACTTAGTTGACGAATTGACCTAACATAAACGCCTAGAAAAGAAGGGTAAATCAAAACCAAAATGCGAGGCCTTGGCTGCCTGTTGCAGGCTGCTGTACCTCGTCCCGTTGCGAAGCCTTGGCTGCCTGTTGCAGGCTGCTGTACCTCGTCGTCTAATACAAAATGTACTATACCATTATCATACCAGATTTCCCATACACCGCAAGTACTTTTTTCTCTTTTGTCACTGCAACAACATTATCAAAATGATATAGCGGCGCATTTTTTGCAATAGTCTTCAAACATAGTCTCTCTTCAACTTGTACGAATCTCAGATCTAGAATCAAATTCTTCGATTGCCGTGCCGCTCTTCGCATAATATTCGCAATGGTTCGTGCAGTTTTGCCTTCTGGCGATTTTATTTCCCACACCTTTCCCAAAAATTCAATGTCCGGCGTAGGCACACAACGCAACCACAAGCCTCATCACCTCACTCCCACTATACTATGTGCGGAGCGGGTATGTCCGTATAAGCTATGGTGCCTTGAGGGACACTGGCATCAATGGCTACGGATGGTCTGGAATAGGCCAGTTAGATATCCAGCGCGCCTACGATCTCGGCTTCAATAACTCGGATGTTCTTCCCTTGAGCAACGATGAACGACACTATGCTTTCCCCGTCCAACTTGTAAAGCCTTTACAAGTTCAACTTGATTTTCTCTCTGTTAATTTCTCGGATTTCGGGCTTTATTAACCTCTTTCACTATCAAAATCATCACAATCTCGGACAGGGAAAGCATCGTAGCGATTATTGCTACTTGAAGGATTAACGATTGAGTTATAGAAATAGAAGTAATAAGCATGTCGAATAGTTGAGTGACCTGTCTGAGACCAACTGAAGCCGTATATGCCAGTGTCTCTCGAGGCGCCATGGTATCTATCAATATACCCGCTCCGCACATAGTATAGAAGGGTATAGGTAATATAGATGTGTTATAATATCCTTATGTTAGTCCAAGAGCTCATCACTGATTTCCTCGAGTCCCTCGAAATCGAACACGGCCGTTCCCCGAAAACCACCGAAAATTACGAACGCTACCTCTCGCGCTTCCTCGACATCGCCGGCGAGCTCTCCGGCAAAGATTACGCTCTCACCCCTGCCGACATTGACCCCGAATTGCTGCGCAAATTTCGCCTCCGTCTCAATCGCCTGACCAATGACCGCGGCGAAGGTCTCGAGCCTCTCACCCAGGCATATCACCTCATCGCCCTGCGCGGCTTCCTCAAATACCTCGCCAAACGCGGTATCAAATCTCTCGACCCCACCCTCGTCGAGCTCCCACATGTCGTCCGCAAACAGGTGACATTCCTCCATTACGACGAAATCGAACGCCTCCTCGCCGAAATCGATCTCAGTACGGAAACCGGTCTGCGCGACCGCGCCATTATCGAACTTTTATTTTCTGGCGGACTGCGGGTTTCCGAAATCGTCAAGCTCAACCGTGATTCAATCAATCTCGAGCGCCGCGAATTCATGATCCGCGGCAAAGGCAATAAAGACCGTCCGATCTTCATCTCCGAAGCCGCCGCCGAACGCGTCCGTGATTATCTCGCCGCTCGCCACGATGCCCTCGTTCCCCTCTTTCTCAACCATAGTAAGAATCAATCCGCTCCCGACACTTCCGGCGATTTTCGCCGCCTCACCACCCGTTCCGTCGAGCGCATTGTCCAAAAATACGCCAAACTCGCCGGCATCACGAAGCACGTCTCGCCGCACACCCTGCGCCACAGTTTCGCCACCGATCTCCTCATGAATGGCGCCGATCTCCGCTCTGTCCAAGCCATGCTCGGCCATTCTGACATTTCCACCACCCAAATCTATACCCACGTCACCGACCCGCATCTCAAGGAGATCCACGACCGTTTCCACACCGAAACCAAACCCGACTAGCATAGAATGTTATCTGACTCATCATATAATGATATAAACTACAAGGAGAAATCGTGGCTACCAATCAATCATTCGTCGAAGGCATCTGCGCTGAGCTCAGCCCTATCGGCGAGCCCCGCTATCGCAAAATGTTCGGCGAATACATGGTTTATCTGAACGACAAACCCGTCCTCACCGTCTGCGACAATACCGCCTATGTCAAAAAGCTCGACCAAATCGCCGACCTCATGTCCGCCGCCGATACCGGACTGCCTTATCCCAGCGCCAAAGAACATTACATCCTCGACTTCTCCGACCCCGACTTCTGCCGCCAAGTCCTCACCATCGTCGAATCCATCACTCCCCTCCCCAAAAAGCGCGCCAAAAAATCCTAAACAAGCACAGCCCCCTAAAATCTTTTCTACATCCGGATCAGCAGCGGCAAACAGTTCCCCAGAATCAGCACGATCACAAACGCCGAGACTAGAAATGGCCCGAAATGCACCACGTGATTTTTACTCTTCAGCGCCCCCGGCAGCGCAATCAAGTCCCCCAGCAGGTTCGCCAAGAAAATCGTCCATAGCGCCAGCCACCAGTTCGCCAGCGCCAGCGCCAACGCCAGCGCCAGCAACCAATCTCCCGCCCCCATCAACTTCTCGTGCGACGCCTTATAAATCACCAAGCAACTCCCCGCCAGGATCCCCACCCCAATCAACGCGCTAATGATTCCCTCGAGCAAGTTGCCGTCGTCCGTCAGCGACAGCTGATACATTTTTAGCACAAACACCATCATCCCGAAAATAATCGCCAGCACCAGCAGAACTACCGGCAGCTCTCCCCATTTCGCATCATATACCGCCAAAACCACCAACACCACCAGCATCACCAAGGTAATGATAAATGTCGCCAGCTGCGAAACCAGAAGTTCCGGATGCAAAACTAAAATGTTCCAATTCAAAATAATCGGCACCAGATACGCCCACGACAGCATCAAAAACGCCACCGCCATACTAATTTCCGACAAAAAGTCCGCAATCCCAATCTTCTTATGGCAATATCGACACTTCCCCCGCAGCACCAGCCACGACACAATCGGGATATTATCATACCATTTTATCCGCTTCTTACAATGCATGCACACCGACCATTGCCCCAGCTCTTTCTTCCCCAGCGCGTGGTAGCGCCAGCGCCACGCTTGGCAGCAGGCAAACGACCCAAACACCGCACCCAGCACCCCCATCAAAATCAGAATCAATACTAACAATGCATTATCCAACATATCCCCATTTTACCATAAGTCTTTCTTCACGCCAAAATTCCCCTCACCCATCTGCCACACTGCCAAAAGCGACCCGCCCTCGCGAGTCGCTTTCTTTTCTAACCGATTCTTTTAACGGTTATCCTGGCAGTAAGTACCACTCCCCTCAAGCTTGTACACAACTGCGTGGTCACGAGCATTATCAGACTTCTCAGCAAGCTCACCATTACATTTCGCATGCGTATAAACATAGATCATGTGATCAAATTCAGGTTGCTTTGGAGTTTCCTGTTTGGCATCCATAATCTTCATGCCATAATACCAACCATCCGGATCAGCAAATTCATTAACAGAAGCATTTGTAGCATTCAAATAATTCTTAACCAAACATTCTGCAGAGCTAGATGACGTAGAATCCTTAGGACACAGCTTCGTCAAATCACCGGCATCGCTCTCTGCCTCATCTTGCGCAGGCAACTCACGTCCGTCCACTTTCGGCAACTTCCCATTATTATTCGTCTGGTACTGCGTAATCGCTTCCGAGACCCGCGCCATGTCATCCCGACGTTGCGTGTCGCGCTGCGCCCGCTGCAAAGCCGGCAAAGCGATAAAGACCATCAAGAAAATCAAGCCTGCAATCGCCAAGACGAGCACAACCTCAATGATCGTAAACCCACCGAGCCCGGTGTCTTTATTCTTCCCCTTCATTCGTGTATTCGTGCGTGATTTCGCCACTTTCATTTCCTTTCTCTTATCTAATACCTATATTATATCATAAGCGTCATCCCCGACAATACTGTTTCCGCTTTTTCTATATCTCATTATACACAATTTTATCGCATTTTTCTAACTCACTCTAACCACTAGCCGGCCAGAAAAAGCAGCATAGCGATAATCGTAAGCCGAGGGGTGTACAGCCGAACTGTCGAAGTAAGGAACACAGGCGAACCGGACATCCGCGAGACCTATTCGAGACCAATCATAACCATCGACACCAGCGACCCTTAAAGTATTATCATATGCGTTGATATACCCGCTCCGCACATAGTATAAGTGGGTTATATGCAATATTATATATTATTTTCCTACCCCAACTTGTAAAGCCTTTACAAGTTGGGCTTAATTTTCTCTCTATTAATTTCTCAAAATTTGAGCTTTATTAAAGATTTTTGAACAAATTTTGAAGTTTTATCAACCAAGGGTCCATCAATCAAAAATGTTAAAACATTACATCATTCCCTTCACCCTACCATACTATGTGCGGAGCGGGTGTGCGGATATAGCCTATGGCACGCTGAGAAACGCTAGCATATATAGCATCTTATGGTCTCAATCAAGCTCCTCAGATGTTAGCTACGTTTACTACTTCCTCAACTTCAATAGCTCCGATGTCAATCCTTCGAATCACGGTTTTCGCCACTATGCTTTCCCCGTCCAACTACTATTAGCGACGAAGGACGCGGAAAGCATAATGACGATTGCTATGATCGGAAGAATCAATACTGACTTCACCAAAGATTAATAGATTATAAGCGCCCGTATTCGCCGCACGTGCTTGTCGAGACCAGCCATAACCATTTGCAGCAGCATAGGATACAGCATGGGCGCCCATGTTAATATACCCGCTCCGCACATAGTTATAGTGGGAGAGAGGATATGCTTGTATGTAATATTCATTTTGGTTGCATCGGCTGGGTTGCAGCGTCGGAAACGATTGCACCTTGAGGTTGCGAAGAAGAATGATAATAGTTATGTGCATGCGAATTACTATTTCTCCTTCTGCGAGAGAGACTAAAAGCGAGGTGAAGCTCACCGAGCAGAACGACAGCCCTGTGAAGACAGGCGCTGGAGTGGGTCTCTCAAGCAGAAGGGAGAAATAGTAATACACTGAGATATAACCAATCATTCATTATCTCTACTTCACTATACTATGTGCGGAGCGGGGGCGCCGACATAAATGGCTTATCCTACGTAGGCAATGGCAGCATGACTTGGGCAGGAACAGGATATACGTCCAAGTTGGAAGCTTGGTTTCTAAGCTTTTTTCATAGTCTCATGGACCCATCCTCACATCGCACGCGCCACGGTGCTTTCCCCGTCCAGGCACACAAAAAACTCCATATTTCCCTAACAGCAAAAACAATCTCAGGGTTGTTTTTGAGATCCACGAAGAACGACCAAAACTTAGAGCTTGCGGATCAATGGGCGAATGAAGCGCGGAACGCAAAGAAGCCATACCGCAATAGGACGAAGTTATCGGAGATGCAGTACAAGGCAAAGATGAGGAGCGCAAAGGAGCCGTACTAATGGTACGGTGACTGCGCACCGCAATCTTTAACGCCGTAATGCACTCCGAGAACGAGCTCTACACCCCAATCTTGGTGACAAGGCTATAAATGGGGAACAATATCGCCGCCACCATCCCCCCGGCCACGATCGCTAAAATCACCATCAAGACCGGCTCGATCGCCGTGGAAATCGCTGCGATGCGCTCATCGAGCTCGTCTTCATAGACCTTGGCTGCTTTACCCAACATCTCGTCTAGCCGACCCGATTCCTCACCAGTCGCTGCCATCTGCGGCAAAAGCGGCAAGATATAATCTCGATCTCGCAGCGCCCGGCTGAGCGGCTTCCCGCTCCGCACCATCATCGCCGCTTCCTTGATCTGATCTTCGACTACGACGTTGTTCATCGACTCGGCCGCGATGTTCATTGACTCCAACATCGGCACCCCAGTCGAGAGCAACATCTGTGCCGTCCGCGCAAACCGCGCGTTATACAGCCTCAAGAATAATCCCTTAAACATCGGTACGTTTAGCTTAAACCTCGCGATCCAGCGAATCCCCACATCCGTGCGTCGGAATTGCACGAAGAACCATACCGCCACCCCCACTAGGATCAAGATCAACCACCAGAATTTCACGATAAAATTCGAAATCCCCACCATCAGCATCGTCAGAAACGGCAATTCTTCGCCCAGATCCGCATACAAACTCTCCACCTGCGGCACCACCGCCACCATCATGAAGATCACCACCGCGACAATCACCACCAGTACGATCGCCGGATAAGTCATCGCCCCGCGAATCTTCGAGATCATACTCGCGTCTTTTTCCTGCTGATCCGCCAACCGCCGCAAAGCTTCATCCAGCGTACCTGAAGCCTCACCTGCCGCGATCAAAGCCAAATAGACCTTATTAAACACTTCCGGATATTTCGCGAAAGCATCATGCAGCGTTTTCCCGCCTTCGACCTGCGCTAGAACATCCTCGATCATCGCCTTCATCGGCTTTTCTTCGGTCTGTTCCGCCAGCATCCTCAAGCTCGTCGACAGCGGCAATCCTGCCCCGATCAAGGTCGCAAATTGCCGTGTGAAAGCAATCCGCTGCTTCGATGTGATCCGATTACGAATCTTATCCACCCAGCCGTCAACCGCCTCTTCCGTCACTTTCTGCGGGATATATCCCTGATCGACCAAGATTCGCCCCGCCGCGCGCTCGCTTTCCGCTTGCACGCTTCCGCTGACTATCTTCCCCGTCTGCTTGTCCTTGGCTTTATAACTATATCTTTTCATGCTTTATCCTCTCGCTAACCGCTCAAATTCCGCCACATCCACTGCATACTGTCGCGCGATATCGAAACTTACCACACCCGACTTCACCATCTTCGCGAGCTCCCGATCCATCGTCTGCATGCCCTGCTCCGCCCCGGTCTGGATCGTCATATCTAGCTGATGCGTCTTGCCTTCGCGTATGATACTGCGTACCGCCGAATTCGCCACCAAAATTTCCGCCACCGCCACACGCTTCCCTTCCAGCGACGGCATCAAGCGCTGCGAACAAATCCCGACCAGGATATTCGCCAGCTGCGACCGAATCTGCGGCTGCTGATGCGCCGGGAAGACGTCCACCATGCGGTCGATACTCTGCGCCGCCGAATTCGTATGCAGCGTCGCGAAGACTAAGTGTCCCGTCTCTGCCACCGTAATCGCCGCCTGAATCGTCTCGAGATCGCGCATCTCCCCAATCAAGACCACGTCCGGATCTTCACGCAGAATACTCCGTAGCGCCGCCGCGAAGCTATATGTATCATAATGCACTTCGCGCTGCGCCACCACCGATCGCTTCGACTGGTGCGTAAACTCAATCGGGTCCTCAATCGTGATAATATGCTCCGCACGCTCCGTGTTAATCTTATCCAGCAGCGCCGCCAGAGTCGTCGTTTTCCCCGAACCGGTCGGACCCGTCACTAAGACCAAGCCGTTCGGATGGTTCACGAAATCTTCCACCACCCCCGGAATCCCCAGTTCTTGAATCGACGGAATCACATTCGGAATCAAGCGGAAAGCCGCCGCCATGTTGCCCTTTTCGTGGAAAGCATTGACACGGAAGCGCCCCAAATCACCAAACGCGAACGAATAGTCAAATTCCTTATCCTTGATCAAGATTCCCTGCTGTTCTTCGTCCAGCGTCGCGAAGACCAAGCGCTGCACTGCTTCGTTAGTCAGAGTGGCATAAGTCGTCAATTGTCGCAGCGCGCCATCCACCCGCAAGACCGGCGGTAAACCCACCTCGATATGAATATCCGAAGCCTTGTTCTTAATACATTCCTCGAGCAAAATCTCAATACTAATCTCCCCCGCCACCGAAGCCGCCGATGTCAATGGCGTCGGCACGGTCACCTCCGGCGCTTTCACCGCCTCACCCGATTTCTCTTCTGCCTGCACCGCGGCCTCTTGCGCCGCCACACCTGCTGCCGCTGCCACTGCTTGTGCCGCATCGCCCGCTCCCGCCTGCGCGACCTGCCCAGTCTGCGCCGATTGCTCCGCTGTATTCTGTTCTACCATTGTTGGTTTTGTTGCTTCTTCGTTCCCGCTTTTATCCATATCTTTATTCTACCATAACCTTTATATTTATAAAACTCATCCTTCCGCCGCGCTTCCTACGACAAATCGCTCGCTACTCGATTCACCTCCTCGATCGTCGTCATCCCCGCCAGCGCTTTCAAAATCCCGTCCTGGCGCAATGTCACCGTCCCCTTTTCCTTAGCCGTCCGCATAATCTCATTCGACGTCGCCCGCGACACGATCAGCTTCTGAATGTCCTCATCCACATCAATCGCCTCATACAAGCCCGTCCGACCCAGATAACCTCCCGGAGTCTCTTGATCATCCACCCCCTGCAATAATTTATAGCTACTCTGCCCTGCCACCGGCAAATCCGCATAGCCCAGATCTTCGCCCACGTTCGCCACTTCCGCCGCACTTTTCGGCAACAAATTCCCCACGAAATCATTAATTTCCTGCGTCTGCATTTCATTACTCTGCACCGCCATATGCTTCGGCGCCACTCGCCGCACCAAGCGCTGCCCAATCACCGTATTCAACGTACTCGCCAAGAGGAATGGCTCAATTCCCATATCTAGAAGCCGCGGCAAAATTCCCGCCGCCGAGTTCGTGTGCAAAGTAGA
>CAZGXB010000040.1:0-8730 GCA_964529615.1 uncultured Candidatus Saccharibacteria bacterium | reverse complement strand
CCGTCTTGCTAGGCAGGAATATGCCCACTACAAAAAGCGACACCGCGGGGGTGTCTATACCTATATCACAACTCGGCTATTACCGTTTTGTTAGCGGTGCCGCTTTTACACGGTAATTATCCGCCAGAAAACTATCTAGCACCGAGCTGCTTGTTTCAATGATATAAGTATAGACATTTCTAGTGTAGCATAGCATATGGATTATGTAAAATGGATGCGGGTCGAGATAGTAGCTCTAAGGTTGGCTCAGCGGACAATTGAGAAAAACATTGCTTCTTCCCTACTATACTATGTGCGGAGCGGGGATGTTTATGTGGGATATGGCGCTTTAAGAGTAGTTGGCATCGACGGCTACATTTGGCCTCGTACGAGCCGTCCAGATGCCCGGAGCACCTACAACCTTAGCTTCTATGGTTCGGGCGTCAGACCCTCGGACTACAGTGCTCGTTGTGTTGCTTTCCTCGTCTGGCATGATTTTTCAAACTCTCACAGCTGTGAGAGTTTGAAGATGTATAAACAGGGGTAGGAAAATTGTAAACTCTATCAGGTGATAGAGTTTGAGGATTTGTGGACGGGGAAAGCATTGTAGCGATAGTTGCTGCGTGAAGGATAAACACTCGAGCTCTCGAAGTAGAGATCGTAAGCGCCCTGGATATCGGAGTAGCTTAACCAAAACCATGCATAGCCACCGATACTGATGTTCCCTATGCTACCAGAACGCGGGTTAGTAAACCCGCTCCGCACATAGTATAGTGGGGAGGAGGTAAGGTTGGATAGTTTATGATTTTGATGAAAGATGACGCCATTTTAATTATACTTGTGTTTATACTTTTGGAAAAAATTGCTTTATACTGGTGGCGCAATGGAGGATTAAACCGCACCGAGGCAATAACATACCTAAAGAAGATTGGCGAGAGCTAAAAGCGAGAAAAGGAATAACTTTCTGAAAAGATAAATCTGACTGCCCGAGGACATCATTAGTCAAATCACCAATTGCTAGTGGCAACAGCTGGCTCAAAGCCGCTGAAGCAACCATAATTAGTAAAATGAAAGCAAAATTACGCTTTTGCTTTTTGGTGAGCATAGTATAAATTCTACGCCATAATTTTGTTTCTTTATTCATAAGTTTTCAAACCTTAATCAACTTGGCAAAAGGACAAAAGAGGTAATTAGTGAGGTGGGTTCTTTGGTGGTCGGGCTATGTAAGTTTGGGGTTAGCAAAATTTCTTGAGGGAGTGTAAAAAATTAGACATTAGCACTTATGGTTGTAGAGTGCTAAATTTCAAGAATTATGATAATATACAGTATATGGGTAGCTACTATTCAGGCCAGCCAATTATCTATTCGAAAGACGATTTATACAATAGGTCGGGCTTTGCTAATGATATTGTCCAGCTATTGTCTAATCTCGAAAATAACGAAAGTTATGTCGTTGGCATCTATGGAAAATGGGGTTTCGGAAAAACATCTGCTATTAACTTAATTAGTGAAAAACTTAATAAAAATAAGGATTTTATCTCTGTCAATATTGATGCGTGGTCATTAGGTGGTCAATCCGAAAAAATACTATGGCAGCTTCTGAAGGAGGTTTATGAGAAGCTGACAGGCAAAACAATAGAGAAAAAGATTGGAAAGTTTGGCAAATGGCTACGCAATCTTTCAGCTGCTAAGTTGCCATTTGATATTGACTATGAGTTCGATATGAATCATGGTGGTCGCAAAGAAACTAAAATTTCTTCTGGCAAAATTTTAAACAGTATGAGCTTCATCGGCAACTTAATGGAGTCGAGTAATAATATAGCGGCAGCTAAAGACAAGATGGATAAGGCTATACAGGAAAGCAATAAGAAGGTGATAGTCTTCATTGACAATATAGACAGGCTTGATAAATCGCAGGTCGTAGAGGTGTTTCGCTTATTGAGTACAATAGCCGACTACACCGGCATAACCTATATTCTACCATTCGACAAAGATTTTATATGCTCTGTTATCGAAGAAAGTTTACCACCTAATCAAAGTGGTTCTGAATATATCGCAAAAATTGTACAAATCCCTATTCACTTGCCAATGCTATCTAGGAGTACTCTCGACAGGGCATTTACTATGCTGTTAACAGAGTTACTTGGAGAGTATTCCATAACAATCAGTAAAGAGGAGATTGGGCGATTCCAGTCGTTATATTACTATCATGAGTTAAATAAATATCTCCAATCTCCAAGAAATGTAAATCAAATAATCAATGCTTTACGTTTTATGTTGCCAATGAAGCTCGGTGAGGTAAATGTAGTGGACTTGATTGCTTTGGAAATTATTCGCGTATTCGACGAACCATTTTATGAAAGAATCCGAGATAGCAGGAGTATGTTGGTACAAAATAAAAATTCGCTTTCAGGTGATTATACATTTGATGATGAGCATAAAGAACGCAAGAACGATATAGAAAAAACATTCGACGCTAATAACTTAAAGATAATCAAACAGATATTCCCATTTGTTAGCGAAATTTATAATAGTACTGATACGGAAAATTATGACTCACTATTCAAGGCTCAAAGACTTGGGTCAGAGTATTATTTTGACCGCTTTTTCGGTTCCCTAGATGAAACAAATGATGTATCGAACCAGAAGATCTTACATCTCCTAGAAGATTCCAGGGATAAGCAAATTATCGATAAGAACATGATTTGTATCAACTCGCAGAATATTGATATCGCTTTGCGAGTTATATCGGACCGTTGTGATCTAATTAAAAACAAACCCGCCTTTTGTGAGAGCCTTTTGGATCTGGTTGATGATGAAGGGTTATCGCAGTCTCATTCAGCACCATTAATGATTGATACATTTGATCGAGTGCTATTTACCATAGATACTATTTTGAAAAAATCCAGTGATAAGCTCAGCGATTATTCTGCTTTACTTAAATATAATTTCGCGAAGGGTAGGATATATACAATCCCCTATCTAATACGGCAAGTTGTATTGTATAGCGACCCTAACCGTGCACGCAACGAAGTAGTATTGAAACAAGAAGATTTAGAACAATACGAGAAATTAGCTTTGAATATAATTCGCAGAATTGCGGAAAATAATGATATCCCTATTAATACAACCGATGACTACGCATTTATATATTCGTACTGGGCAGACTTTGGTACTAAAAGTGAGATTAGCGAGTACATAAAAAAACACATTAAAACCGCAGATATGGCCATAGACTTCATGTCTCAGTTCTTAGGTAAATGGTCTAGCTTAGGTAAAAATGATTACCATCGAGGAGATTTTACCAGTAAGGTATATGAAAACGTCTGTAAGTATATTGAACCAGAGTATTTCTATAATCTTATAATCAAAGATAAAAAATACAGCCAATATAAAGGCATATCAAAAAGTGCGCTTATCTCCTTTGAAGATCGCTGGGACAAAGACGCCAAGGCAATTGCAGAGGTTGGGAATGAACACACCGACGATTTTAGAAAAGTAGTAGCACAAAGATTTATTAATATGTTTGAAAATTTAGACGAAGAGTCGTAAACGTAATCAAAATAAGGAAAATGACCAATCCGCCACCCTCAAGTAATACCCCAAATCTTCACCTTTCCAATTATCAAGCACCCAGTCATGATATTCTTCCCACAATTTCGCATATAGTTCACTAAACTTTGAGTCGGTTCTATCGTACCAATACCAACATTTATGATTAAGAACCATTGAGAGTTCTGTTCCATAAACTTTATCTTTCTCCCAATCCTTTCTAGCCCTTTTATAAGTATCAATAATAGCTTCTTCTCCAAAATGTTCAGCAATACTAAAGTCTTCCCAAAAGGTAGTTTGGCGTTTGAATGAACCGTCTTTTGGCGCCATTGGCTACCCTATACATGTTTTAACTATTTGCGCCACAATCAATGCTAAAGACGCAAGTTTGGTTAAGAATAAAATTACGTCTGACCATTTTATCTTTTTGCCTTTTCCTTTAATGGATAGAAAATTAACCCAAAATGAATATACCACTTGAATGGCTCCCAAGACTATAGCATATACACCTACTGTTAGTAATAGAAGTGATACTAGCGCAATAAGTAAGTTAGTGGTCGCTTCACAATTATATAACCAGAACCAAATCAACAAAAATATCGTTCCCACTGCAATATTGGAGAAACCCTTAATCGTCTTACCCCTGTCCGCTTCGACGAAGAGACCTATAAAACCAACTATTACGAAAGCCCACACAAAATAGGTTCTAAGCCTTTCATTCCCGAAATAATTTGGGCAAAAGAACAACAACAGACCTATAGTAATAAAAGCGCACCCAAGCGAAATTCCATTTAGCTTATTATCTACTTCTTCTGAGAAAATAACCTTGTGTGTAGTGTGTGACCGCTGCCTTCGTTTCATACAGAATAACCTGGTGGTCGGGGCGACCTGACTCGAACAGGCGACCTCAGCGTCCCAAACGCTGCGCGCTACCAACTGTGCTACGCCCCGATAGCTTTATCATACTACACTTCTCATAAAAAATCCAGTTCTAGGGAGTTGCACCGTCAATTAGTCATGGTTTGGGGTGGGTTGGCTTCACTGAGGCTACATGGGAGGCCTGATTACGCATCAATGTTTTTGCAAAATTAGCAAAATTATCCCTGTTAATCTCGTTTTTACGAAGAAAATATGAAAAAACTATTGACTTTTACAACTATCTGTGATACAATGAAAGCATAAGCCTAATAAATAATAAACTATTCATAAATAAATCATAAGGCTTAAGCTTCGGATAATCTCCGTAAGTATCGGGATGCGGCCGGGCGCAATTCGAATATGATTTCGTTTATGCCTGCCTCGTTAAGGCGAGACTCGATTAACTGGAGATAATTAATGAAAAATTCTTCTAAAAATAACAACACGATTACTGCGAAAGCTGCAAATGTTAGTTCTGCGGCAGTGAAACCGAGCGCGAAGTCACGCCCGCCGAGTAAACTTTCGCAAGGGCCCAAAAAGCCTTACCATAAGACTTATCAAGAAAACGAACGCCGCATTCGTCAAGAGTTGCATCGCGCAATCAAAGATCGCGATCTCAACCTGACCGCACGCGCCATCTCGCGATCGGCTGGAATCACACCGCCTACTTTCTACCTGCATTGCCGCAGTTGTACGGACGCGCGTAAACGCTATGAGAATCACCTCGAACATGATTTTTATAACCAAGTTCCTAGCACCGCGAAAAAGGCCAGCGTTATTAACTTCTTAAGCGCTTACATTTTGCGCAACGACCAGTACTTCATTTCCACAATGTTGGGCGGCGATCATTATGTTCTGACGCACATCATCGCGCACTATCGCACGGCATTGGTCGGCGAGCATATCAGTCATCCGGCTTTCGTCCACTACATGGTCAATCTGGAAGCGGTTATTTATTGTTGGTATCGCTATGATAACCTTAGCCGCGATGCTATGCCGACCTATGTTCAGCGCATGATGCGAGTGCGGCCGATGGAATTCTAAGCGCGATTGACGCTCGATGAGTTATGGGCTACCCTGGGATTGTTTCCTGGGGTAGCTTTACTATGGAAATGCCGTTTTGCGGACATGGGTAGATCCGCCGAAGTGGTACGTGCAATATGATTGTGGAAGCTAGTGAGAAGTTTAACTTTAATTTTAGGACTATACAAACAGACAACAGGCTAGAGTTTAGTAAGTGGTTCCAAGACCGAAATTACTGCGCATAGTATGCTTAGGCAATTACATTCCCGAACGGGAGCCTATGTGCAGTAGTCAAGCCCGTATAGATGGCTGTCTTGACTACAGTAATCACCATAGACTACACTTAGGTTTACAGCTTATAACGCCTGTCCAAATGCTGCAAAGGTGTTGAGGGGAGGAAGACTATATTATCCACAGTGCTCCTCCTGAGTTATAGCTTCATTATATTATAACCGCGTAAGATAGGCAGCCATCCTCTTGTCCACACATCGCCGCTCAGCAATTAGCTATAAATACCCCAATCCCTATTGATGAACCATGGCGAGTCTTCCACGCTCCATGTAATGAATTCGGCTGGGTCGAACTTCTCATCAAGGACTTGGATATTAATTACCTGGTTTGGAAGTAATGATAGCGTGTGACACGTCTTGTCGCTGTCATAGTCCCAAAGGTGGTACCGGTCCGAGTTATTTTTAGCATGACGGCTTGGGCCGTAATCCATTGGGGCGCATACACGTTCAAGGATCGTCCCGTCTTCTTTAGATCTAAATTCTAGCAGGACCTTACTCTTATTTTTGATTGCTTGGATAAAATCTTCTTGCATAATTTTCCTCTTATTCCTATCATTTAAGCCAGAGCGACAGTAGTAGTCGCTCTGGCAACGACATTATCCCTGAACCTCGGGCAGTGCGGAAATATTGTTTTCTGGGCGACCATCAGGAATCGACTTCAGGTACTCTACTTCATTTGGGGAAACCTTAACTTCACATCTGGCGCCAAGATGCCCATTCGGGTACGTATAAGCCAACGAGCCTTCCTTTACGCGATCCACCAGCCACTGCCTTGAAGCGCCGAACGCGCCTTGTTCAGTACCGTTGCAATATTTGTGGTAGTAGTACTTGTCAATTGCTGCGTCTGGATCGGTTTCATTGCCATCATCTCGTTTAATAGCGTAGATTAAAAATTTGTACATGGAAAAATCTCCTTAATTTAAATTATTGTTTCTTTAAGGAGTCTGTGATACAATCAAAAAGTAAAGGGTTTTGTTTGTCACAGAACTCGTTGAGACGTCAATCGAAATTGGTCTTTGATTGACGTCTATTTTTTGGGCTTTTTCATATTTTATACCTCCTAACCGCTAGCTACTCCCCTGTAGCCTGCGTTTTTTTAATAACTCTCTAATTGTAGCACGAAAGCGTCCTCATCGCAATCCCCTTTTTTTATAGCATGGCGTTCGTATGTGTGCCGGCCTACTTTTATTTTACCAATCAAGTTATGCATTGCGAAAAAGTTTTTTGCTGTAATATACCCGCCACCCTGCCCATTGTTCGATGTGGTTATCTTGAATCCTCGGTTGTCATAATCATCTTTAAATATAATCGCAATTTGTCTGGCATCTTGGTTATACAGTAGTAGCACAGATTTCTTTCCATTAAGGTTATTGATTTTGTAAAATGCCGATGGAAAATTGATTAAATAATTTTTAGTAATAGTTATTTTATCCACCACTCTACTTACGGAACTGTTATCAAATAAAATAAATCCTTCCATCATTTTCTCCTTAGTTATTCTTTTCTACATTATATCACACGATACAATATAGTTTCTATAGAGCAATAATTGCTAATGCACTATTCTAATATATTGTTATTTATTCGCCTACCTATTGTAAAAGCTACAATTTTTTCTATTAATTCTTGCTTCGTGCTAATTGATTGGTCAGCTTTAATTTCGCGCCTAAGAATCCGATTTGTCCATAAATTTGTTTACACGCTTTAAAACTGGCGAGATCTACTTTAATACTAGTGCTACTTTCACCGCTAGTATTAGCCCATAAGCATTGCCCATGCTAGCGATGCCATTTATATTGTCATAGCTGCTCGTACTAGCAGTCTTGCCTTTCAGGTTTTCGTCAGCAACCTGACGAAAATAGTTCTCATTTATCTTCTCAATATTTAGCCCGTTAATATGAATTTCGGAAATACGCGGTCATCCCAGTCAATCTCAAAACACCGCTCAATCTTATTGCGATTCTGATTATTAGAATTTGGCCCTTTATAACTGGTCGCTGCTCTTTCCAATCTCTTTTTTAATAATAAATCGTCTCGGGGTAGAGCCCATTATTGGGTGTGACCTCGATATCATTGATGACGTAGTTTATGGGCTCAGTCAAGCCATCGTATTGCCGCCTCATAAAATCTCGGCTGACGCGCACTGCGGATTTAACGGATGTTGACATACCTGCGTTTTATCATAGAGGGCGCAAAGATTCGAGACCACATCTCACCGTTTCTGGCTCGGCAAATAATTCCGATCAATTCTTTTTCGCATATTAGTCAAAACTTCGCCATGATATCTATAACATGAAAAACCGTTAAGCGACCGTCCCGTCGCATCAATGACCGCGCGAGAAATTGCTTTCACTTCACCATTTTCCAGCTGCACGTGATTCTCATTGTCAACGGTTTTGACTTTAGGATATTTATTTGTAATCGGGATCAGTTCAGCACCTACGGGGATACCGAGCATAGCAAAAGTAGTTGAGCTGCTCATCGGTCGCACGGAACCATTAGTATTCTTGGCGTCTTTTGCAGTTTCATTACCGAAATTCTCAATCTCCCGATCGTCTAGGAGTGAGGAGATATTGAGCATCATGTCTCTGGCTATTTCGGGAGCAATTTTGAAAAATTCCCGATTTTTTCTGGCGCGAGTATCGGTCAACTTATCTAACTCTCGATGAATTACACGCTCGAGTTCTTTGTATTTGGCTGTACGCACCGCAAAATATGGTTCGAAAGGTGTGGGAATGCCGGTTGTATCCAAGGCTTTAAGCCTACGCTTTAGATCTTTAGCGTGGCCAATCTTAATATACCCCTGCATGCTCGGATTCGTGAAAATATAGACGTAGCCTTTCTCCTCGGTGCTCATATAATCTATATTATACACGCCATCCTCTCGGGCATAAAGCATAAGAAGCAACTTTATGGTTCAATGTAACAAAAAGGAACAATCCGGTAGAATAGTAGTTGAAGACAAACT
>CAZGXB010000039.1:0-9086 GCA_964529615.1 uncultured Candidatus Saccharibacteria bacterium | reverse complement strand
ATCTCCGTCTCCTTATTAGGTTTATGCTGTTGCACTTAGAATTATAAGTCAGACCGCCCACAACTATTCTCATTCCAGCCATAGTATGCTATAATCAAAGCACGTTGGGGATTCGCCAAGTGGTAAGGCACCGGGTTCTGGTCCCGGCATTCGGGGGTTCGAATCCCTCATCCCCAGCCAGTTTCTTGGGACGAGCTAAGTCTCGTCACTAGAAACTGTGCGAGGCGAAAGAATGATTAGCGTGGCGGGTGTTCCTATGATATAATTTCAGTATGAAATATGACAAATCGCTCTTTGCAAGTACCGCTGAATATTATATAAAATATCGCCCTAAATACCCAAAACAAGTCTTCGACAAAATTGTCGATATTTTTAAACCGAATAAAGAAGATGCCTTGCTGGATTTGGGTTGCGGAACGGGCGAATTTGCCTTACCCCTCTCAAAGTATTTTTGCAAAGTTGTCGCTTGGGACCCAAATGCCGATATGTTACGTTTGGCTGAACAGAAAGCCAACAAACAGGACGTGAAGAATGTGGTCTTTGAACAGAAGTCGTCCGACGATTTGTCTAGTTTGACCGAAAAAATCAAACGATGAGCGATAGCAACCCCTTCAGTCCTTGGTGGTATTATGAAATGGGCAAAGATGCCGCCAAGCATCCCAATCAAGAAGTCAGCACCTGGGCTTTCATAGTTATCAAAATTTGCTTTATTCTTTCGCTCATCATATTTGCCGGCCTTGTCCTATTCTGCATTTGGCTCTTTGCTTCATAATATCATCCAAAATCCCTCCAACCTCTTCCCAAATTCTCCCCACCGTGCTACAATATACTTGACAGTCTGGTATCAGACTTTTTTTGTTAGGAAGCGGCTAGTGAGCAGAACTCAAAAGCGGCTGAGAAAACCGCTCAAAATCTGCTCAAACCGCAACGCCTACACCTAAAGTCCCCGCCAGCAGGAAAGGAGTATCCATATGTCGCAGAAAACGACCTCAAAAAACCAGAAGACAAAATCCAAAAACCAACACGTCACCAAAATTTCCGCCAAATCCGCTGTCGAAAAATCCGCCACGAATGCCAAAAACCCTAACCCTTCTTCCGCCGACAAATCCGCTAAAATCCAACCCAAATCAAACCTAACGAAGAAGGCGAATAAGGCAAAGTCCAAAGCTCTCGCCAAGTCAAACGCCGAAGAAAAGCCTCTGCGCCAAGTCTTCATCCTGGCTCGCCCCTTTATCGCCATCGGTCGCTATTTGCGCGATTCTTGGCGTGAACTCCGCCAAGTCCGCTGGCCTAATCGCGGCGCCACCTGGAAGATGACTCTTGCCGTCCTTATCTACTGCGCAATTTTCATCGTTTTCATTACTCTACTGGACAGCTTTTTCACTTTCATCTTCAATTTACTACTCAATCAATCGTAAAATTCCATTAATTACATAATATTAAAGAGAGGAGATATAATATTATGGCAGTCAACCGTTATGACGATACCCGTGCATGGTACACTATCAGCACTTACAGTGGCTACGAAGACAAAGTCGCCGACAGCATCAAACAACGTCTCGACAGTCCCGAGTTTCAGGGCAAAATCTTCGACGCCCTCGTACCAAAAGAGAAGCAAATCGAAATCAAAAATGGCAAGC
Source organism: uncultured Candidatus Saccharibacteria bacterium (assembly GCA_964529615.1). Classification (GTDB taxonomy): domain Bacteria; phylum Patescibacteriota; class Saccharimonadia; order Saccharimonadales; family Saccharimonadaceae; genus Nanosyncoccus. Next base: position 7,446 of record CAZGXB010000039.1, on the reverse strand, counting down.
GCAAAGTCGTCGATCGCAAAATTTTCCAAGGCTACGTCCTAGTCGAGATGAAACTATCCGACGAAACGTGGTACATTGTGCGCAACACCCCCGGCGTCACTGGTTTCATCGGCAACGGCACCCAGCCGACCCCCGTCTCGGAGAAAGAAATCGCCAAGATTAAGAAACGCATGGGCGTGGAAGATCCCAAATATTCCGTCAACTACGAAATCGGCGAAGTCGTCTCCATCATCGACGGTCCCTTCAAGGGCTTCGAAGGCGTGGTCTCCGAGATCGACAGCGCGAAAGGCAAACTCAAGGTCATGGTCTCGATGTTTGGCCGCGAAACTCCCGTCGAACTCGACGCTTTGCAGGTGAAAAAGCTACAATAATAAGCTGCGGTAATTTTCCGCTTTCAAGCCAACATTTCCAAGCAACATTCCTAACCAAATCCTCAAAGCCTACCCTCGCGAAATCCAAAGCCAAAGCCAAAAATATCCCGATGCCTCCAGGCACCGGGATTATTTATCACCCCCATTTCGCATTCCGGAAAGTGTGGTTTATGGTATCATCAGCAGTTTCCGCGCCTGAAATCCCTCTCCCGTCAACTCTCCTGATTTCAGCAGATTCAACATTCTGAGATTGGGTGGACATGTTGGATTTGAGCGACCCGATTGGAATAATAATAGACTCAGTTTTTCCGGTGAATTCAGGTTTTCTGCAATCATCTGCCAAACCTTTTCCGCACCCGCACGCTCCCAGAGCATCCCATGGTTCACCACGGATCCCGTCCCGCGGAAACATCGCTCCGTCTGGCGAAACGCCTCCCGCTCCGCCTGGCGCCACAATATCTCGCGCTCGATCTTGTCTGCCTCCATCAGATAACCATAGAATTTCAGCATCCGCCACACCTCGAACACTCCGCGGAAGTCCAACCCCCTCCCCAGAGCCAAACCCGCGCTGATGCGGCTATCCAGCCCAGAAATCTCTATGCTTCCTTGCAGCGCCTGCCTGACCACCATTTCCAGTCCGCGCTGGAAGACCATACTCTCCGGCAGCCCTGTGACGAAGCTCTTCACTTCGCACTGTTCAAACGCCAGAGCTTGCCGCAATTTCACTCCAAACGCCACACCCAGGACTTCCGTCTCGAATTCCTCACGCGAACAGCCGTCGCTAAATTTCTGCTCCGGCACATAAATCTTCCGCTCATTCGGATCAATCTCGAATTCCAAACCTTCCTCGTCCAGCTCCGCCCGATATTCCGTCTTTCCCACCAGCTCGGTATCCGTCAGAATATTATGCAGCAGCAACAAGGCATCGTCCGCCCCATATTCCGCTTTCTGCGGCATATATTTGCGATACGGTTCTAAACCTCGCCTCAGCCACTCGGCGAACCTTTGCACAGTTTCCGGCTGCGGCTGCCAGAGCTTAAATCCTGGACTTTCGCCGTCCAGCAGCTCCTCCCCCAGCAGCTCTTTCAGCCGCTCGCGATCATCTGCTCGCATTTGATCATATCGCAGGATCTTACCCAGCTCTTGTCTCAGTAATTTCAGCCCGAAATCCACGTTCGTACACATCATTCCGCATTCTTTATAGTAGAATTCATGCAGAATTTCCGTCAGAGGTTCCTTCAGTCTCATGTCGATCAATTCCTGCTTTTCCGCGCTCCAAGCCTTCTCGTGAGCCATCTCGTTAGCTAAGCGATACTCGTACGCCGCTAGAACGGCCATATTCATGCATTCAACCCGGTCCATCACCCAACTCATAAACCAAATTTGCTCCGACGACGACCCAAGCTCAGGCCGATTGAAACTCAGCTGCTCCCGTATTACCCTCAGTTCCTTCAGTACCCATTTTCTCTTTTCCGGCTCACTGCGCGCATACTGAAACTTCGGCTGGCGCAAGTCCTCATCCCCCAAGAATTCCTCTCGCGCCGCGATGTAATTCGTCGGTCGCAAGCATTGCTCGATGTTCACCTCACATGCTTCGATCCCACTGATTAACCGTCGAAAAAGTCCATCCAAACTAATCACTCCTTCCTGTCTCTTAAAGATCAACTTTTCGTCCCCTCCATTACAGCACACTTCCCTCATCAGTTCAACCCCTAGCCCCATCTGACCGCCCGGAGAGCTGAAAAAAGAGCCTAAGTTTCACCTAGACTCCTTTCCTAAGGTCCTAGAAAGGGCGGCGCTCCGAGCCAAATAACCCAGCCTCCTCGGCATAATGCAGCGTCTGCTGGTGTAGCTTATTCGTCGGGTCAATCCGCCCCGACCGAAACAACCCCCCGAGTAGCTCCTCTTCCGCCGTCTTACGCGCCTCCGCGTCCAGCCAGAGCTTCTCCTGCGGGCAGAGTTTCTCCGCGATATACTGCCAGACTTTCATCTGTCCCGCATACGACATCGTCCCGTGCAGGTTCGGCGTATTCAGCGCCCCGCGAAAACATTCCATCGCCTGCGCGAAAGCTTCCTCCCGCGCCGCCAGGTAGCGCGCCTCCCGCGTTTCATCGCTCTCTTCCGGACGCATTTCCGCGAGATAAATCATCCGCCAACGCAATTCAAAGATTTTGCGAAAATCCCACCTTCCGAAGTACGCCAGACCAACATTAATATATTGATCTACCCCGGTCAGACAAATCTCACCGTCTTCCGCGCTCAGCGTCTGCTCCAAGCAGCGCGCCAGCCCTTCGGTAAAGGCCCAGCTTCCGGGCAACCCTTGGTTCAAGCTTTCCAGCCGCGACGTCCACGAGCCTTCCGCTCGCAAGATTCGCAGCAGATGTTTGCCTTCCTGCTTTTCCAGCGCTTCCGTCGCCGATAAGCCTTCGCCGCCTCGATGGATGCGCTTCAACTCCGCTCGCAGCATTCGTCGGAATTTCAAGACCACGCCCGGCTCCGGCCGATACACCCGCTGCGGCGCCTGCTTTAGGATCGCTACTCCCTTAAGCAGCGCCCGCAAACGCTCCTGCACGTCAAATTCCGCTTCGCCCAGTCGTAATTTCGGCAAATCCCGCCACTGCTGGGCTAGTAATCGCCGCATCCAGAGCTCCGCCGGCTCACCATAGCGTTCCCGCTGAAACATCTGGAAACAGCTCTCGGCTTTCGCCCGAAAATCCGGCGACGCCCCCGCGCGGTACATCATCCGCGTCGCCTCCAAAATCCGCCATTTCTGGCGCACATCCTGGATCAGCATCCGCAAAATCGCATATTCCACGCTCCCGGTGCCAAAGCCATTCACCTGAGCATCCAAGGGAATCAGCTGTGCAATCCGCTCACCGATCTCCTTCTCGCCCAGTTTCGCGTATTCGAAATTTGGCCGGCGCAAAGTCTCCTCGACGCAAACATCGCCCCGTCCCCCAAACTTCGCTCCGTGCTCCAAGAATTCCGCCTTGGCCTTCTCAAAATTACTCGGCCACAGCCGCGCCATCAGATCCACCTCCATCTGGTCGATCTGCCGCGCCACCTCCAGGAATTTCTCTACTCTCTCGTCCTTACTACAAGCACGCATTTTTGGCATGCTTACCACCTTCCTTTCTCTCTTTTCTAAAGTTCAGCTCTTCCCTACCCCAATGGGCAAAAAACAGCCTATCTTACCATTGTATCACACTTCGTCAAAAAAGTCAATAGTTTTTTCGCATTTTCAGCCTCTCTTCGCCGAAATCTTGCCAAATCCCCCTTCTCGTGCTAAAATCAAGACGTTACGCACCGATTAACTATCGTTTAATCACCCAGAGCTTCGCTTTTCTGGGAAAGGGAATAAAGGAATAATTATGGCAAAAAAAGTCATCGGCAATCTTAAACTTCGCATCCCCGGCGGTAAAGCCACCGCTGGACCTCCAGTCGGCTCGACGCTCGGTCAATGGGGTCTTAACATGATGGATTTCATCAACCCCTTCAACGAAAAAACCAAAGAATACATGGGCAAAAACGTCATTGTCCACATCAAGGTTTATGAAGATCGCACCTTCGACTGGGTCTGTCTCGGCCAACCGGTTGACGACCTCATCCGCGAGAAGATCAAGATCCAAAAAGGCAGCGGCAAACCTAATGTCGAAAAAGTCGGCAAAATCTCCCGCGCCGATCTCGAAGACATCGCGAAGACCAAGATGGACCAGCTCAACGCCATCGACCTCGACGGCGCTGTGAAGGTCATCGCTGGCACTGCCCGCTCCATGGGCGTCGAAGTCGAAGACTAAATTCAGTCCGTATATTTGATTAGCTTGCCTCTGATTTGCCTCAGAGGCATTGCTTTTTTATGATTCTTTTGATATAATACTGTTAACATTAACCAAGCTGGGAGGGAATTATCCCGTTATCACCACAGAAAGGAATATCATGTCAGAAGATAATTCTGCTGCAGTGGAAAACACCACTGATCTTCAAAATCCGACCGAAGAAGTAGTCGAGACGACCGAAGTCGCCGAGACCTACGCCAAGTCTGGCAAAAAATCCAAGAAACATATCGAAGAAGTCAAGGCCGAAGAGGAGCGCCAAGCGCGCAAGGCCGAGACCAAGGCTCTCGAAGCTGCCGGTGAGAAGCCCCGCGGTGCCGCACCTGTCACCCGTCCGAAAATCGAACGCCGTGGTAAAAATTACCGCGCCAAAGCCGAGCTGATCGAAAAAGGCAAAGCTTACAGCCTGAGCGACGCTCTCAAACTCGCCACCGAGACCAACCCGTCGAAATTTGACGCCACCGTCGAAGCTCACGTCCGCCTCGGCGTCGATCCGCGCCAAGCCGACCAAAACATCCGTTCGACCGTCGTCCTGCCCCACGGCAACGGCAAGACTGTGCGCGTCGCCGTCTTCGCCCCGCTCGACGAAGCCAAAAAAGCCGCCGCAGTTGGTGCTGATATCGCCGAAGACGAAGAGTTCTTGAAGCGCCTAGAAAAAGGGCAAATCGACTTCGACGTCCTGATCGCCACTCCAGCCTATATGCCCAAGCTCGGCAAATTCGCCCGCTTACTCGGCCCGAAAGGTTTGATGCCGAATCCCAAAGCCGGCACAGTGACGGTTGACCTCGAAAAAGCCGTCAAAGAAGCCAAAGCTGGCAAAGTCGAATACCGCGTTGACAAGCAAGCCATCGTCCATATCGGCCTCGGCAAGACCAGCTTCGACCAAGCCAAACTCCTCGAAAACGCTGAAACTTTCCTGAGCTCCTTGAAGAGCCAGCGCCCTGCTTCGATCAAAGGCACCTTCGTCAAGTCGCTCTATCTCACGACTTCCCAAGGCCCCTCGATCTTAGTCGAGAATATCTATAATTAATCACCCGCCATCGGTGATTATCCCAGCGCCCCTATCGCGGGCGCTTTTGGGTTATAAAACCCCTTGCTTTTCCCCTTCCGCCTTGCTACAATCAGATAAATTAGTTAATTGGAGAGTTCTATGAAGAAAATCCTCGCCCTAGTTTGTACGGCACTTTTATCAATTTTTATCCCCTTGCGGCACGCTTCGGCTGCTGGCGCACCAATTGACCTCTCGCAGTATCAAGTCGAGACCCTCTCCCAAGCTCTCGATGCCGAAGGTATCTCCTATAATTTGAAAAATTACAGCGATACTGATACCGACAAAACCATCATCTATCTCTTCCGTCTCAATGGCTGTGTCAACTGCAAGAACTTCCTCCGCTTCGTCGCCGACGAGCTACTCCCAAATTACAGCGACAAATTTGTCGTCAAAACCTTCCTCCTCGCGAGAGGTACAGCCGCCGACCCTGCTACTGCATCCACCAACGCGAATTTCGCCCTCGCTGAGCGACTTATGGACTTCTATGCCATCCCTGATGCGAATCGCAGCAACACGACACCTTTCGTTTTCGCCGGCAAAAATGTCGCCTCTATCGGCGCACTTACCCAAGGCGTTAAAGACAGCCTAGTCCAATCTATCCAGTCGGGCGACACCTATAACCCCATTGCCGCGATCAATTCCGGCGCCACCACGGTCACCCCTGACCCCAGCACCCCCACCGACCCGAGTGCTCCGACCAACCCCACCACTCCCAGCAATCCTACCACTCCCGATGATCGCATCACTATCTTCGCCCGCGACAATTTCACCATCTATACCGACCCTGCTCTCGATTCGACCTATGATTTCCGCGTCACTCCGCTCGACCGCCAAAATGTTTCTCTGACCCATTATGACTACCTCTCCGCTTATGATTTCTCCTTCTATCGCAATGGCCAAGTCGCTCCTATGCAGAATGGCAAATACACCCTCTATATCCCCGTCTCCCAGGAATACAAATATTACCGCGTCGCTTACGTCAAAGACGGTAAAATCGCCGAGACTTTCGATACGAACTACGCTAACGGCTTCATCAGCTTCACCACCAGCCACCTCTCCGAATACGTTGTCTATGGCACCAACAACCTCGTCGCTGAATCCAACCCTGACACCCTCGACCAAGCCCAAATCTATTTCGCCATTCTCGGCGCTTCCGCTCTCGTCATCGCTGGCAGCTTCGTCGCTTACCGCAGATTCGCTAAGCGTTAATCCCTACCATGCCGCGTCGTACCGCCCAGAAAGTCTGCCTCGTCTTCATCTGCCTCTTCAGCATTGTCTTCCTCTTCGCTCTCATCATGCTGACTTTCTGGCTCTTCGACTCTTGGCATATCGAGCAAGAAACTGAGAACATCGTCGCCGCTACCGATCTCGACTCCGTCCCGTCCCAGCTGGGTCAAACTTCGTCTTCCTCTGATTCGTCCGAGGAAGACGTTTTTAACCCCTATTGGGATTTCCGCGACACCGACTATCTCGCGGCGGACTTCTCTGCGCTGCGCAGCCAAAATCCCGAAGTCATCGCCTGGCTCTATCTCCCCGGCACCGACATTAATTATCCCGTCGCTCAACACACCGACAACTCCTACTATCTCAACCACACTTTTTCTAGAGCCCGCAATAGCGCCGGCTGGGTCTTTCTCGACTACCGCAATCGCACCTTCCGCGATGCCGAGACTTACGACCCCAACACCATTATCTATGCCCACGGCCGCCAAGACGGCTCGATGTTTGGCAGCTTGAAACGCATCTTCACCTCCGATTGGCAAAGCAACCCGGATCACTTTCTCCTGCGCACCTCCACCCCCAGCGCCAACCAACTCTGGCAGGTTTTCAGCATTTATCGCCTCGCCGACTCCAATGACTACATCCAGACCGAATTTCCCGAGCCGCGAATGTTCCAAGATTTCCTCGATACCATTTCTGCGCGCAGCCTCTACGATTTCCACACCCCCGTGACGACCTCAGACCACATCATCACTCTCTCCACTTGTCAAGACGAACATACCAAAATCGTCCTCCACGCCAAGCTCATTAAGTCTTCCGCCCGCTAAAATTACACTTTTTTACCAAATTATGCCAAAAACTATTGACTTCTAGCGTAATCTATGCTATAATGGAGATATAGGCCTATGGACAAGCTGGCTTAGTGTAACAATCCAGAACAGTAGAATAAGTAGTTATCTACATTATAGAA
>CAZGXB010000038.1:0-9332 GCA_964529615.1 uncultured Candidatus Saccharibacteria bacterium | reverse complement strand
ATCTCATCCCTGGCTATTGCAGTCGGGGATGTTTTACTGTATAATATATAGCTAATGGAAGATGGATATATCAAAATTCGCGGCGCCCGCCAACACAACCTCAAGGATCTTGACGTTGATATCCCGCGCGACAAACTGGTCGTGATCACGGGGCTTTCTGGCTCGGGCAAATCTAGCCTTGCCTTCGACACGATCTATGCCGAGGGGCAGCGTCGCTACGTCGAGAGCCTCTCCAGCTACGCGCGCATGTTTCTCGGCGTGATGGACAAGCCCGACGTCGATAGTATCACCGGCCTCTCCCCAGCCATCTCGATCGACCAGAAATCCACCAGCCGCAACCCTCGCTCCACGGTCGCCACCGTCACCGAAGTTTATGATTATCTGCGCTTGCTCTTCGCGCGGGTCGGCGTGCCGCATTGTCCGATCTGTCAGCGCGAAGTTCATCGTCGCAGCGTCGAAGACATCGTTGGCGAAGTCATGAAACTCCCCCTCGGTAGCAAACTCATGCTGCTCGCGCCAATCGTCAGCCAGAAAAAAGGTAGTTTCCAGCACATCCCGGAGCAATATCAAGCCAAAGGCTTTTCCCGCGTCCGCATCGACGGCATCGTCTATGCTTTGGACGAATTTCCCGAGTTGAACAAAAACGATCGCCACAACATCGAAATCGTGGTTGACCGTTTCATCCTCTCGCCCGACCTCCTCGCTCGCATCTCCAGCTCGATCGAGCAAGCTCTCGAACTCGGCCAGGGAATCATTGAACTTCTTAAAATTAACGACAACGCGACTACAATCGAGGCTCGCGGCAGTGCCGAAAATGAAGTCTATACTTTCTCGCAGCGCTATGCTTGTGAACTCCATCCTGATGAACTCATCCCGGAGCTTGAGCCGCGTCTCTTCTCCTTCAACGCTCCCCAGGGCGCCTGTCCGACCTGTACTGGCCTCGGCACACGCCTCGAAATCGACCCCAGCCTCGTACTTAATCCCAATCTCACTATCGCCGAAGGCGGCATCCGCCCCTTCAACCGCGTCACTCAGGAATCCTGGTGGCTTAAGCGCCTGGCGGCCGTCGGCGAGCGTCAAGGTTTCTCGATTCATACCCCGATTCGCGACATTCCTGAGGAGATCATCCATAAGATCCTCTATGGTACGGGCGCGGAAAAATATGAAGTCAGCGTCGGCGGTCATGGCAAATGGGGCAACGGCGCCACATACCAATCGACTTATGAAGGCGTCATCCCTACGCTCGAGCGCCGGCACAAGGAGACCGATTCCGAATTCGTGCGCAAAGACATCGAGCGTTTCATGCGCGTGCATGAGTGCCAGACCTGCCATGGCGCCCGTCTCAAGCCGGCGGTGCTCGCCGTCACCGTCCACGGTCTCAACATCGTCGATATGTGTAATCTCGACGTCGATGCGACTTTGGAGGTCTTGCGGAAAGATTTGCAGTTTAGCGACTCAGAAAAGCTGATCGCGGAGCCGATTTTGAAAGAGATTCGCGAACGCGTGCAATTCATGCAGGACGTCGGCCTCGGCTATCTCGAGCTCGGCCGCGCCGCCAACACGCTCTCCGGCGGGGAAGCGCAACGCATTCGCTTAGCTACCCAAATCGGCTCCGGCCTCCAGGGCGTTCTCTATGTCCTGGACGAGCCCTCGATCGGCCTGCACCAGCGCGACAACGATAAGCTGATCGCCACGCTGAAACACCTGCGCGACCTGCGCAACACCGTCCTGGTCGTCGAACATGACGAAGATACCATGCGCGAAGCCGACTACATCGTCGATATTGGCCCCGGCGCCGGGAAAAATGGCGGTCGCCTGGTCGCCGCTGGGACGCCGGACGAGGTAGCGCGCGATGATCACTCGATTACCGGCCAATATCTCTCCGGCAAGCTCACTATCCCCGTCCCGAAGAAGCGCCGTAAACCGAAAAAAGACCAAGAACTGGTCGTGGTCGGTGCCCGCGAAAACAACTTGAAGAACATCGACGTGCATTTCCCGCTCGGCGTCATGACCGTCGTTTCCGGCGTCTCTGGTTCCGGTAAATCCACGCTTGTGAATAATATTCTGGCGAACGAATTGCTCGCCCGTCTCCACCGCGCCCAGACCGTCTCTGGTAATCACGACCGCATCGACGGCATTGAACATCTCAATAAAGCCATCGTCATCGACCAATCACCCATCGGCCGTACTCCACGCTCCAACCCCGCGACCTACACCGGCGTCTTCAACCAAATCCGCGAGCTTTTCGCCAAGCAGCCCGAAGCCGAGCTCCGCGGCTACAAAGCCGGCCGTTTCAGCTTCAACGTCAAAGGTGGCCGCTGCGAACACTGCCAAGGCGACGGCGTCAACAAGATCGAAATGCACTTCCTTCCCGACGTCTATGTCACTTGCCCCACCTGCCACGGCAAGCGCTATAATCGCGAAGCACTCGAGATTAAATATAAAGGTAAAGATATTTCCGAAGTTCTCAATATGACCATCGACGAAGCCGCTGAATTCTTCGCTAGTATCCCCTCGATCGCGCCTAAGCTCAAAACTCTCCAAGAAGTTGGCCTCGGCTACATCAAACTCGGCCAGCCCGCTACGACGTTCTCCGGCGGGGAAGCACAGCGTATTAAGCTCGCCACCGAGCTCGCGCGCCGCAGCACCGGCAAGACCCTCTACATCCTCGACGAGCCCACCACCGGCCTCCACACCGACGATGTCAAGCGCCTGCTCGACATCCTCGGCAAATTAGTGGATGGCGGCAACTCCATGATTATCATCGAACATAACCTCCACGTCATCAAATCCGCCGACTGGATCATCGACATGGGGCCGGAAGGCGGCCAAAAAGGCGGCGAAGTTTGCGCCACTGGCACTCCTGAGCAACTCGCCGAAAAGTCCGACACCCCTACCGGCAAATATCTTCGGCAGATTCTCAAAACTACCTAAGTTTTTTGCCGCATCGGGACAGCTCCCTGGGGTAAAATGTTAAAATGTTGTAAAATTTACAACAAATCATAAATTCCTCAGATTTTGGCTTGTGCTTTTTCGCCAAATTGCATATAATTAAAGCACAACCAATTCACACAAACATATAATTCAAAGGAGAATTTATGACGAAATCAATCAAAACCCTTGCTGTCTTGGGCGTACTTGCTGGTCTCGGCATTGCGGCTTTGCCGTTGAATGCGCAGGCCGAAACTGTCACCTGGGGCGCTGAAGGACTGACGGACGGTACCGAATACGGCACCACGGACGGAAAACGCTGGGTCAAGTCGAGCAATGAAGTCTTCCTCAATATCGAAGATGCTCTTAGTATCGAAAATAACGCCCCCGAGGGTGGTGTACAGCTCAAGCAAGCCGCTGGTGCAAGCACTGTCGCCGGCCTTTATACCGGTGATGCTTTTACCGTCAACGTCAAGACGAACAATGTCTATGGATATGATCTTACGTTGGCTGGTACTGCCGAGGATAATGCAACTAGCTTGACCAGCGCGCAAGGTGAGCAGATTGTCGCTGGCGACCTGACGGGTACTGTCTCTCAGTGGGGCTACTTCGTCGGCGACGCCGCAGCTGACAGCCAAACTTGGACTCCGGTCAAGGCTGCAGCTAACGCCGATACAATCAAAAGTTCATCTTCCGCCACTCTCGAGGATGGCGAGGATACCAAGGTGACCTTCGGCGCCAACATCGTTGACGGTCAATCGGCTGGTAAATATGTCGGTACAGTCACTTTCACCGCTACCAACAAACCCAAACCCTCTGATGCTGGAGCTTAAAAACTAAGACTAAAACCGCCTTTCGGGGCGGTTTTTTGATGCGATGCGTGATATAATTAAATTAAGATAAGGAGGAACATGCATTTTCAACAAAAACTCAAAAAACTTTTTTGCGCAGTTTTAGCAGCTATCATTGCGGCATTAATGCCGCTTTCTGCCTTCGCTGCAGAAAGCCGGGAAGAGCTACCAGAATACCGTATTGCTATCACTCCTACCCAAATTAATCTCGAAGAGATCAAGCCTGGGGAAGTGCGTACAGGCAAGTTTACTATCAAAAACACCGGCAAACAAAATTTCAAATACTTGATTAGCTTTGCTCCATACGCAGTTGAAGGCCAAGATTATACGCCAAAGTACGATCGCTCCTCGAAATATACTGACATAACGGATTGGATTACCGTCGATAAAAAGTCGGGCAGCCTTGACTCCGGTGAGGAAACTGAGCTCAACTATTCTATTAATATCCCATCTGATGCTCATGGCGGTGCGCAGTCTGCTGTCATTATGGCGACGATTGACGACCAAGGAGACACGGACGGTACCGGCGTCCAAACGGTTCGTCAAGTCGGCTATCTTGTATTTGGCAATGTTGACGGCGAAATCAAACAATCTGGCGCAATTCTCCAAAACACGATTCCTGGCTTTCTCACTAAGCCACCGCTGACAGTCTCTTCTCTCATCCAGAATACTGGAAACATTTATACCACTGCCGAGACCACTGTGCAAATTTTCCCGCTCTTCAGCGACGAAGAAGTCTTTACTAACGAAGACAAACCAGACCGCGATGTGATTTTCCCGGAAACTACATATTACAACGCTTTCACCTGGGAAGACACTCCATCAATCGGTCTCTATCGCGTCAAACAGACCGTCACCATCTTCGACCAGACCAGTACCGAAGAAGAGCTTGTCGTCATTTGCCCACTTTGGCTCATCTTTGTCGTCCTCGCCATCCTCTTTCTCGCTATCTTCTGGATCGTCAGTCGCGTCCGTGGTCGCAAGGATCGCCGCTAGCCTAGACTGGTTGCTCAGCCACCGCAATACCCCGCACTGCCGCGGGGTATTTTGCCTAGGAAAATAGCGTCTCGAGTTTCGCCAGATCTCTTCTAGCAGAAAACATCAAATTTCGCGAAAAAAGTCTTGACTTCAGGAAACGGCTTATGTATAATCAGAATTACAAAAGGTCATAAATAAAAACGAAAGGAAAACTATGTCCAAAATGGTAAAAACCATTGCCGCTCTTGGCGTCGTTGCTGGGATCGGTGTGGCGGCTTTGCCACTCGGCGCTTATGCCAAGGTCGTCACGTCTGATCCGCTCAACGTGACAGCCGAAGTGACCGTCGATGAGTCGATTTCCATCACCGCTGACGCTGCGGACAACAAGGTGACGATCGCTGATGTTGTCGCGAACAAAGACGCGAAAGAGGGCTCAACTGTCTTGACAGTCCAGACGAACAACACTTCCGGCTACAATATCAACATCAAGGATGCCGACGACGTGACGGCTCTGACCACTGATGGCGCAGATACCGCTAATGGTATTCCTGCTGCCGTCCCGCTGACCAAAGGTAGCAAAGGCTGGGGCTTCAAGACCAGCACCACTACTGAAGGTGTGACTGTCTCCGCTGCGGCTCAAGCCTATCGCGCCATCGAAGCCGGCACGCAGACTATCGCTTCTCGTGCTAGTGGTGCCAGCGTTGAAGGTGGTGACAAGGTCACTCTCACCTTTGGCGTCGTAGTTGACTCTACGGTTGCTGCCGGTACATATAGCGACGATGTCGTTATCACGGCCACGACCAATAATTAATAAATCTCGCGATTTTTACCGCCCTCGCGCAAAGGGGCGGTTTTTTGACTATACTGTCATCTATATGTTGTAATTCTTACAACATTTTTTTGGTGGGGAAGGCTATTTTTTTGTCAGAAAAACCTTGCGCTTTAACCTTGTCCTGCGTCGCAATTTGATGTAAAATGAAAGGAAGTAAGGAGGTAAATGAATAAAAAATCTATTTTTGGCAGATTTTTCGCAAGCGTCGCGCTAGTTTTTGCGTTTGTCTGTCTCACTGTTCCCAGCGTTCATGCCGCAGACGTCCCCGATTATCGCCTGCAAGTCTCGCCAACGTTCGCCGATCTGCCCGATCTCGTGCCTGGCAAAACCTATGACGGCATCTTCAAGGTGGAGAACACCGGCCAGAAAGAAATCCGTTTCGAGATCGACACTTCGCCGTATAGCATCGTCAACGGTGGTAAAGATGACGAGAATTACACCATCGACTCCACCAGTAATACTTCCTACACTCGCCTCGAAGACTGGATCAACTTATCTCAGACCTCCGGCACCCTCCCCGCCGGCGAAAGCACCGAGATCAAATATACTATCAAGATCCCGGCTGACGCCGCTGGTGGTGGTCAATACGCCCTCATCAATATCAAAATGCTCCAAGACGAAGGCGATGCCGAAGGCGCCTCGATCAGTGCCGTGAAGCAAATCGGCTTCCGAGTCCTCACGAACATCGAAGGCGACGTTGATAAAAGCGGTAAGATCATCGAACAAAACATCAATAGTATCCTCTTCAACCCCCCCATCACCGCTACTTCGACCGTCGAGAACACCGGCAACACTCACATCCAAGCCAGCTATACTCTCCAGGTCTATCCTCTCGGGAGCAACGAAGAAGTCTATACCAACGAAGAGAGCCCCACCACCGTCACCATCCTCCCCGAAACTCAGCGCTTCAATTCCATCGCCTGGGATGGCGCTCCGGCGCTCGGCATCTTTCGCGTCGTCCAAACCGTATCTATCGCCAACCAGGCCGAAGCCTACGAAAAAGTTGTCTTCCTCTGTCCTACCTGGTTGCTCTTTATTGTCTTGTTGCTCATCTTCTTTATGGTATTTTGGATTGTGAGCCGCGTAAAAAATCGGAAATAAACGAAAGGAAAAGATAGATTCATGAAAACCTCATTCAAGCAAAAACTCACTCTCGGCCTCGCGTCGCTGCTGATGCTCTGCGGCGCTTGCCTGCCGGTTGGCTTTGTCCACGCCGAAGGCGAAACCACCGACGAAAAGCCCGCCGTCGAAATCCAAGTCGCCCCCACCATGGTGGTTGTCACTATGCAGGGCGGCGATGTCCTCGAAGGCAACTCGCAATATTGTACTACTGGCACCGAATATGGTTGCCAAGTCCAAGTGAAAAACACCGGACGCGAAACTTTCGAATTCAAAGTCTATGTCACGCCTTATAGCATTTCCAGCGAAGATAACGAAGTCAATTTCTCCGCCGATAGCTCCAGCACTTATACCCAAATCGCTCGCTGGCTCACCCTAGCCGACGCTAACGGCAATTATGCTAAAGAAGTCCGCTATACTATTAACCCCGATGAAGTTGTCACTATCCCCTTCCGTGTCACCGTGCCGGAAGATGTGCCCGGCGGCATGCAGCGCGCCGCAATCTGGGCTGAAGCCATCACCGGCGGTAATGGCGCGTCCAGCAACATGGGCATCAGCGCTAATGCTCGCGCCGCCGTCGTCGTCGCCGGACGCTCAATCGGTGATTCGCACCAAGCCGCCGATATCTCCGAATACCACTTCGACCGATTCAGTCTCGGTGGCCCCCTTTCCGCTAAAGCCACTGTGAAAAACACTGGCAACACCGATTTTGTCATCAACGCGACCTATACCGCTCGTACTTTCCTCGGCAAAGTGATTAAAGAAGAAAAAGAAACCATCCCGGCTTATCCTGATGTCGAATATCACCTCAGTACAGAATGGGAAAACACGCCATATCTCGGCATTTTCACCGTCAACTACAAAGTCGTCACGCCCGAAAGCAGCCGCGACGAAACCCATGTCGCCGTCATTATGCCGATTCCGATTATAATTCTTGTCATTTCGCTATTGACTATCATAATCGTCTGGATTATAATCATAATCAGAAAGCGCAAAGAGCGTAAGGCTCGGATGCTGGTCTAGAGAGTATACCTCTAGTATAGTCGCCGAGCTACCGTAATACTGTTGCGAGCAGTATTCTGCGAGACGGTCGCTCTAGCGAATTCAACAGCAAAAAACTAAAAAGAAAGAGTGTAGGAATGAAAACATCAAAAAAACGTGTTTTTGGCCTCATTGGGCTACTAACGGTTGGCGCCATGACGATCGCTGCTATCAATCTGCCTTCGTCTGATGCTGCCGCTAAGTCCACCGATATTGAGGTACAAGTCAATGTGAACGAAGCAGCCTTGAGCGCATCATTTAACTATCCCCAGGATGGTGCGGTTTTGCTCGAGCCGCAGCTCGAAGTCAGCTCGAATTATAGCCATGCCACCGACATCCAATATTACCTGTATTATACTAATGCCGATGGTCAAGAAATCCGCCAAAAAGTTGCTGAATATCGCCCCAGCAGTATTGACGACTCTGGCATCTATACCTTTAATATCGACCTTGATTCTTATGGCGGTTTGAGTCAAGATCGACTAGTCGGTGACTATCGCTTGGTCAGCATCGCGCGTAATGCAAATAGCGGCGCCGAGCGTGAGGATTCCGTTGGTTTCGTCTATCGCGCCATGACTGCCCGCTATGATGGCACTAATGCTAATAGCGACCCTAAAATCGCCGCCGATGTCAGCTCAAAAGTCGAAAAAGTTCAAGTCCAAGCCTATGATAAAGACGGTAATGCCCTCTTCGTCGACGAAAACGGTGCTGAGACACCTATCTTGATTGATCGCGACGAATTTGATGGTAATCATCTCGACCTTGT
This sequence comes from uncultured Candidatus Saccharibacteria bacterium, assembly GCA_964529615.1. Classification (GTDB taxonomy): domain Bacteria; phylum Patescibacteriota; class Saccharimonadia; order Saccharimonadales; family Saccharimonadaceae; genus Nanosyncoccus. The sequence continues at coordinate 814 of CAZGXB010000038.1, read as the reverse complement.
CTTGCCTTTCAAGGAATACGGCGCTGCTAATGGTAAATACACGGCTGTGCTCGTCTCCTACGATGGTGCGGATAATATTATCGGTATCAACCCCGTCGACTTTAACTACGACAAAAATTCCGGCGCCACCGACCCCAGCGGCAAGCCAATCGACGATTCGACTGGAACGCCGGAAGTCCCGGACACTGGTCTCTCGAGCAACGCTCTGAACATCAGCCGCCTCGACTACATCCTCAGCGGAGTAATCGTCTTCAGCCTAGTCTCTGGCTTCGCGCTCTATCTCATCTTGCGCCGCAGCCGCCGCTAAGCCGTCCCTAGCACGCATCGGTCTTCGGTCTGGCCTCCAGCCTCCGCTGCGCTACCTCGCTCGGTTTTAGTTTACCGCCACCAGCAGCTCGCACTGCTGGTGGTCTGCTGCTTCATAACTATGCGCTGTCCCAAACTAGGTTTGACTTTTTTGAGCCCATAAGCTATACTAAGAACAGTTGGTCGATTAGCTCAGTTGGCTAGAGCGTTTCTTTGACGTAGAAAAGGTCAGAGGTTCAAGTCCTCTATCGACCACCAAAAAGTCCTTAGTCCAACCATTGCCAAAAAAATTTGACAAATTGTTGGAGATGATATGCAACAAACCCGTGTGTGCGTTGGCACCACGGGTTTGTTCTTCGCTGCACCACGGCAGCAGATTTTTTACGGGTGCCGCTTTCCCCACATCCCCTTCCACAAAAAGAAGCCCTACACAGGCTTCTCCTCTAGCGAAAACTTGGTGAGCCGGGAGAGGCTCGAACTCTCGACACCGGGCTTAAAAGGCCCGTGC
>CAZGXB010000037.1:0-9343 GCA_964529615.1 uncultured Candidatus Saccharibacteria bacterium | reverse complement strand
AACCGGCATACCTCAAAGTACCATAGGTTGGATGGATATACCCGCTCCGCACATAGTATAAATGGGTTAGATGTCTATGTTATTATCCATTATTTAGTATTCCAACTTGTAAAGCCTTTACAAGTTCAACTTGATTTTACCCCTATAAATTTCTCAGATTTCGAGCTTTATTAAAGAATTTTAGCTGTTTTTTAGTTTCACAGAAAATAGAACTATCATCATTACCTATACCCCATCATACTATGTGCGGAGCGGGAGTATTAACATATCGTATAGCGCTCTGCGAGGAGCCGGCGTGTTTGGGAACGGCTGGTTTAGGTTAGCTCGCCCTGAGGATACTTTTACCTACAATCTTGTTTTTAGCAATTCGAGCGTTGGCCCATCCGGTGGCGATGACCGCCATAGTGCTTTTCCCGCCGGTAATAATCGATACAACCATGATCTTTATCTCACTATACATATGTGCGGAGCGGAAGCGCCAATTCGGACTCTGGCACCTTGAGTCTCACTGGAGTAGGCGGGCACGATTGGTCTAAGACTGCTGGCTCTGAGACAACGCATGCTTATTACTTCAACTTTGACGGCTTTAGAGTTTACCCATCAAATTATTATCGTTGGTATGCTTTCCGCGTCCACAAATTATTATAATTTAGCTCAGAGCCAGTACTGAACAAATATAGGGGCGAAGTTATCATGGATTGAGACGGATCTGGGGGGCGACGCTAGCTCGGAGCTAGTGCAAGAAAGAGACGAGCAGCGGACCAAGCCGTGCCGCAATAGGGCGACGTTATCATGGATGGAGTGCAAGGCGAAGTCGAAGCACGCAAGGAGGCTGGGCTTAGCGCCCTGCCTCCGCGTACTGCAGACTTCAACGCTGCAATCCGCCATGAGAACGAGCCCCCTAAATGCTATCCCAAAGCTCTTCCAACGCCAACAACCCATCCTTCTCCTCACGCTCTTTCTTCCCTGTCACGCTTCCGCTTGAATCATCCGATTTCCCCTGTACGCTTGGCGTAAATGGTAATGCCTTTTCGCGCACAGTTTGACTAAGAAACATATTTAGAGCCGCACTCATGCTGATGCCCATTTCGTCAAATATCTCCTCCGCCTGCCGCTTCGTCGTTTGCCGCGTGCGAAAATTCACCACGCTCATCACCGGCGTCACCGGAATCTCCGTCACCTCTGGCGCCTTAGGTAATTCAACCACTTCCTTTTTCGTCTCCTCCGCCTTTTCCACCCCTTTATTTTCTGTTTTTGTCACCGTCTTCCCCCGTGTCCGCATAGCCATAACCTTTTCTCCCTATTTTCCTCATTATAACTCATCCCTCCCCATTTTCCAAGCATATTTCCATACAAACAATATATAAATAATACACATAATCTATATATTGTATATACAAACGACATACAATGTATATACATAAACATTTTCAACCCAAAAATTTCCCATTCAGCCTACATACATTCTATATACACATTATATACATTATATATACATTATATATACATTATATATACAAATGCTATACATCATTTTCCTCGAAAATCCTTATATTTTTTCACCTACAACTTGTCATTTTCAAGCATAAACTTTTCGACATTCCCCGGCCTACATTTAGCACCGTCCGAGAAAAGCATCATAACTATTATCGTTAGACAATGAGTTGACCCCTGCCCCATGTACGGCAAAAATATAAATCAACCCAATTTGTGCGCGTGCAACACTTGACCAAAGATAGCCGTATCCGCCCAAATATCGCAAACCAGCATAACGTATATTCGTGTTCCCACTCCGCACATAGTATAATGGGGTTAAAGGATGTGCTTGTATGGACGGCGAAAGCACGATACCGATAGTAGTTGTCGCTCGAACCCACCCCAGAATCATCCCAACCAAAACTGTAAGCGTCTGTACCCAAAGAATATGAAATCCCGGACCAATCATAACCATTAACCCCAACGTATCGTAGTACACCCTGATCGACGAATACCCACCCGCTCCGCACATAGTTATAGTGGGGTAAAGATTGTGCTTGTATTATCTTAGCGCTGCAGAACGGACGCGGAAAGCAATATAACGATCGCCGCTATTGGCTAGGGTGATATTGTCCGCCCTTAAGGTTAGAAAATACGCCCGATATATTGTATTGACAGGGATGCTTGTCCAATAATCCCCGTCAACCCCCACATAGCGATAGCTCGCATCATCGACATGAATGTTTCCGCTCCGCACATAGTATAGTGAGATAGAGGTTATGGTTGTATATCAGCCTCCATCCTACAACACCATCCCGCAGCACCATCGCACCGTGACAACCCCAAATACCCCGGACGCGAAAAGCAACATAGCGACTGCCATAAATATTTGATGGATTAACCTCGTTTTTGTCGAAATGGAATACGTAGCTATACCCCGTGCCTTCACGCGCTATCGCCGACCAACTGGCGCCATTCCCTCCCGCAAATCGCAGAGTGCCATAAAGCCCTTCAACATTTCCGCTCCGCACATAGTATAGAAGGGTAAAGGCAATGTCTTATAATAAAGTAATTCCGACGCTGCAACGGACGAGGAAAGCAAAATAACGATGGCTGACGAACGAAGGGCTAACGGCTGGACTATAGAAGTAGAGGAAGTTGGCATATTGGACATCTGAATTGCCGAGTCTAGACCAATTATAGCCGTCAACACCAGCGAACCTAGAAGTACCGGAGTTCACATTGACGCTCCCGCTCCGCACATAGTATAGTGTGGTTAAGGCAATATTGGCGCAGACTGTTCTGTGAGCTTTATTATAATGCCTTTTCGAGCAGCAGAACCTTGACATGCTTCGAGCAAGAATGATAGAATGGGAATATTAAAGTTGCTTAATTACCTTAGGACTTACCTAGGGTAATTTTAACTGATACATACAGCCATCCGATACGGACTACAATCTTCATATCGCTCCTTTCTCCATATTGTTAAAGTTGATGTCTTTTTGGTGGTTCTACTACTCTGAGATGTAGTATATAGCATATTCAGCAAAATATACTAGCACAAGTGTGATGAGGAATGGAAAATAGCCAAGCAAAGAGTCAAAACCGTTCCTAATGTCACAACGAACGGGCAAAGCATTATAGCGATTACCGCCGTAAGAAGGAAAAAGCCCAGAATTATTGAAACTAATATAATAAGCATTATCAATATCAGCACAGGATGATTTGGAGCGACCGTAGCCATAATCGCCCACCCCCTTCAAAACACCGTCAGACACCACGGTTCCCCCGCTCCGCACATAGTGTAGTAGGATAGAGCCTATGGTTGTATAGGTTTATGACGGACAGGAAAAGCAATGCAGCGATCGCTACTGTACGAGGGATAGACGCCTGAACTATTAAGAACGAAATCGAAGGCGCTCCGAACATCCGAGTGGCCCACGCGAGACCAATTGTAGGCATCGACGCCAGCCAGCCTCAATGTACTATGATACGCACCGACGTACCCGCTCCGCACATAGTATAGTGGGAGAAAGGATATGCTTGTATGTAATATTCGTTTTGGTTGCATCGGTTGAGTTGCAGCATCGGAAACAATTGCACTTCAAGATATTGAAGAAAGACGTGAGTATATTACTATTTCTGCTTCTGTGAGAGGATAAAAACGTTGCGAAAAAAGACGCTGATCTTATGCCCAGTCTATACTTTTTTAAATGCTGATTTTACATATGGCTCACTGTATGCAGGATAGATTCACGATTAACTTATCACTCTTTCTGTTGTTCTGCGAGAGAGACTAAAAGCGAGTCAGAGCCTGACGAGCAGAACGAGAGACCCGTACCACCCTGTAGGAGTCCGAGAGAAAAGAGAATACTCTCGTATTCTCTTTTCCGAGGCGACGCCCAGGTATCTGAACGAAGTGAAGTTGACGGGCTGTCGACTGGGTCTCTCGAGCAGAACTAACAGAAAGGAGTGATAGATAAATGTATGCCTATCCTACATAGAATAAGCCATATGTAAGAACAAGTATTCAAAGAAAGTAGATGACTGGCATAAGCCTAGGGTTTTCTTATTGATGGGACGGTTCTAAGTATCTCACACAAGTAGAAATACCACCTACCTCACCTTAAACACTTCCTCTCGCTTCGCATAATCCTTATCCTTGCGCATTTCTGCTGTTCCCTGCGCCTGGGTTGCATCCCTCTCCCCATTATGCCCTATTTGCGCCGTAGAGGCCGTTTTTAGCGCATTTTCCGCCCCACCTTCATACATAACCGTTTTCACATTACCATGCCTTTCTCGCGCCTCTGAGAGCCCATTCTCATCATTTTGCATTTTTTTCACCTCTTCCCCACTCGTGATTTCCGGCATTTTCTCATTTTCCGCTAACTTTTCCCGCTTTTTCCGCCATTCTTCGAGAAACCCTCCTCTTCCCGCACCTGACTTCCCGAGCTCGCTCTTTCCGCTTCTGCTCGCCTCTAACGATGAATTCTGACCAACCTTGCCATCTTTCTCCCCCGCCGTCTTCTCCGTCGCTTGCTTTTTCCATCTTTCCTTAATTTCCGCTTCCACCTCTGTACGTGTCCGGGTGTATTTCGTCGCCGAATACCGTTTCATCATCGCCATCAATTCCGCATTCGCCTCACCCATCGGCGGCAACAATTTCATCGTAAACGGCGCACTCGGAATATCATACATCATCACCGTCGCAATTGCCTGATAATTACCCTGCTTATGCAAATCTTCCGCATTAAACACCGGCAGGAACGCTTTTTCCATCAACTCCGCGTCGGTCACACCCAACCGCCCCGACATAATCGTCCCCACATTACCCAAGATTCCCTCCCGAATCTTATCTGTTAGCTGCGTCATAAACTGATTTGCCAGGAAAAGATTCAGCCGATATTTCCGCGCCTCGCTCAAAATCGACTCAAAACTATCCGTCGCGAAATTCTGAAACTCATCCACAAACAGACAAAAGTCCTTACGCTCATCCTCCGCGATATCCGCCCGGCTCATCGCTGCCTGTTGGAATTTCATTACTAAAATCATACCCAAAAGATTCGAGTTTATGTCGCCCAAGCGCCCTTTTGACAAGTTCACAAGAAATATTTTCTTTTTATCCATAATTTCTCGAATATTGAAACCGCTCTTGGTCTGTCCCAGAATATTTCGCATAATCGTATTACTGAGAAACGGCCCCCACTTCGAGGCAAACCACGTAATCACCTCCCCAGCATCATTCGATTTTTGGCTCGCCGGAAACTCTTTCGTCCAATAATCAAACACTGCCTTGTCTTTCACATATTTCAGCTTGTTTTTCACGAATTCTGGATCCGTGAAACATTGCGGAATATCGATAAATGTTGCCCCATTCGGATCCGCCATCAAGAGCAGTGCCGCATTACGAAACATATGTTGCCCTCTCGGCCCGAAAAACCCCTGATTACTCGGGTCAAACAAGCTCTGCAACATATTGATCCCCTCTTGTACAATAAAGTCCTTCTGGTCATCCGAAGTAAACTCAAACATATTCATCCCCATCGGATGCTCAATATCCGCCGGATCAAAGTATATTACATCATCAATACGGTCTTCTGGCACCTTCGATAACAGCAATTCCACCGCATCGCCATGCGGATCGATGAAAGCGAACCCCCGCCCGTCCAGCATATCTTGATATGCCACGTTCGTCAGCAAAACCGACTTCCCCATCCCAGTCGAACCGATCACATAAGTGTGTCGCCGCCGATCGTTTTCGCTCAGACGAATCTCCTTTTTCACGCCCCGAAACTCATTCACTCCTAATATCACCCCCTCCTGCACCAATTTCGCCGGCCCATCGACCTGTTTCGTCGCCTGCCGCTCCACCTGCGAGGTCGGGATCGCATTTTGCGCCGGCAGATGAAAGATCGACGCCAGTTCCACACTGTTCAAGATATTCCTTTTTGACCCCTGTGGAAAGATCCGAAAAACGTAATCCACCGCCAGTCGCTTGGCGTCCTTCAGTATATCATATTGAAACCCATTTTGATTCTGTGCCTCAAACTGCGCAAACGCCGCCACCACCCCTGATAACATCGCTTCCGACCGCTGTTTCGAGCTCGAACTCGCCACCACCCGAATCAAAGTCTCAAATCCCGGATATTTTGTCTTATTTTCGATTGCCGCGATTTCTTCTTGTTGTAAATTTGTCAACGGTTCATTTTTTTGTTCAGCTTGTTCACGCGGATCGGGTGGATGAAAAAACGCCTGAGCAAAATCTTTAACCACATTCGCAATTCCGAGTACAATTTTTCCCGTCGAATTCCGTTTTTTCTTCCCCTCACGTAAATCTTGTACCCAAGTTTGAGATTTAGTTGTCCAGCTTCCGTCCGTCGGCCGCAGAAGCAGCTGCAAGGCTAATCCTTCCCCCGCTTTTGTGGTGGACATCGCGCTCAAAATCGCCAAACTCGCGTCTCGCTTACTCTCTTCATAGGTGCTAATCGGATAAACAAACTCCTCTTTTAGGCTGAGCTCACCCCCCGCAATTTGCTCCGTCGTCGCGTCCTTCGCGAAAATACTATCCGGCTCAATTTCCTCTAGCCGCGCCGTCGGATAGGCCGAGAGCACTGCCTGTTTCACCGTCTCCGAAATCACCGCCGGCACCACGGTATAATACTTAATTAAGCCGCCCGTCGCCACAATTTCAAAAGAAATATGGCGCTGCCCATACACCCGACTGCTAAACCCTTTCGTCAGAGTCGAAGCAATAATCGAATACATCACCTGCGCCTGGCTCAGCGCCTCGTTTGTCACATCCCGCTCATCGCGTCCCCCACCCTGAATGTCATCTGTCGAAGGCGGCAGATGAATCAACATCGGCATCATCTTAATCCCCCGCTCGTAATTCTTCAGCTGCCGCTTTTTATTGATTTGTATCGCCCAGAAAAACCCAGCCCCAATCATCAAAACTGCTATGATTAACAGCACTATCATGCCGCCATGTTCCCCTGACCGAATTTATAGGCGTCCGCCCCGCTCAAATCTTCCACCATTGCCTGAAAGCGCAATTTCTCTAAATCCGCCGGATTAAACACCGGTTGCTCCATCAGCGCCTCTGCTTTTGCCTTCACTGCCGCTGTTATCTCTGTATCAGTTTTTTTCACAACATTATGCTGGAATTCAATCAGCTTCTTCTCCGTCTCGCTCGCCCCCTCTGGCGGCAAATTCTCCTCATTGCGCAAGTCCTCGAGATCCGCCTCTAAGCGCTCTTCGTCTAGCAATTTCGTCTCCTGCCCCACGCTTTCCAGCGGATGTACCAACTCTCGCTCATCTTGCCGCAATTCTCGTCGCGCCGTATCCACCTGCTCTGCCCAGTCCATCTCCCCCACTCCCGTCTCCGTCCAGCCAGCCCCCGTCTCAGCCCGACCAGCTCCAACCTCTTCCCAACCGGCTCCACCTCTGGCATCTTCCATCATCGCACCTCCTCGACGACCTTCGTGTTTCATCCCTACTGCCTGGTCTCTCATTTCTGCCGCCCGATTCGTCGCCTGATCAATCTCTTCCGTCAGCTTCCGCGCTTCCTGCTGCTGCAAAACCGCTCCCCCAATTTTTCGCAACAAACTTCCCCGCTCCACCCCCGTTTCTGTTTTTTCTACAACACCAGCATCTCCCCTAGCTACCTCTGTTTCAGTATTTTTTACAACACCCATCGCATTAACCTTCTTCGCTGCCTCTGAGCGCCCCAAAACTTCCCCCGACGCGCCGCCGTTCTGCACCATCATTCCACCATTTCCTGCCGTTCCTGACCTATCCATAAGCTAATTATACCACAGTCTCCCCGCATCGTTCACAATTTTTATACAAAAAATCGGCTATTTTTCGCCGCATTTTGCTGTATAATATTTTAAATCAAAAGCTTTTTGCTATTCCAAACTACCCTCCCCTAGCTCCTTTCCTTACTGCATCCGTTTACCAATCAAAAAGCAGGTCAGGCCTACGAAAACCACCGTCAATCCCACCGTGAAGACGCTCAACGACCCCAATGACTGCGCCAAAAGCAGCATAATCGGCCCAAAGGCAATCACCGCGCTGTACAAATTTTCCTTCTGGCTCACCGGCTTTTTCGCGATCCGCGCCACTCCCCGCACCAACATCTGCGCCACCCCCAGCATCACGACGTACACTGCCGCAAAAAAGATTAAAACCCCAAACGGACCAATGCCCGTCGGGGTCGTGAAATTCAGCATTACCAGCAAAACAACGGCTGCTATCAGACTCAAGACTGGAATCAGGCGCTTTGGCATAAGCTTATTATACCACGATTTCGGCAAATTTAGTCTAATGGCGCAAAACATCACACCAAACTTACCACTTATGGCATTCGCGAGCATAACTCTGTCCTCGAAGTTCCGAGACAAGTCCCAATCGCAAATCACCCACACCTCACCCCTGATTCAAGAAGATTTCGATACGCTTTTTAGCATATCATAAGGGAGAATGGGAAAGTTATCCAGCATAAAACATCGTTACTTTGGGCCGCAACTTTCGCCATCCTCTAATTGACCGCTCCACATTCGTGGGGCATATGTCCTTGCTTATTACCTTCCCTGTTAATTTTTCTCAAAGTGCGAACAGATCAGTAATAAACGCGCTTACTCCAGCTATTGCTTTTTCGCTGAAAGGTATTGTCATTGTCAAAATTAAACCTTTTACAGTAAAATCTCGACTTTATGAGTGTTGTAAAAAATACTAAAACAGATGAAAACATCCATTTTCGGACTAACACCCTAGAAAAGTCTCTTTCACCGACTTCACCAATAGCCAACCATGAACGGTATATCTCACTCTACCGCTTCCCCCTCATGGTATTCCGCAAGCTAATGGTAATTCCTAAAATTGTAATTTATGGCTAGAAATTACCATTTCGCCTGTGGAATCTTCTTGTCTTTATTTGTTAAGTTGCTTTTTTTCTTTGTAGTTTTTGTGTTCCTTATCGAACTATCTCCAATATATCACGCCTACGCTAATTTTTCAATACTTTTTCGTAAAATAATGTTGTATTTTTTACAATATACTCATCCTATCCCCTGTTATTCCTCCGTACATATGTGTTGTATTTTTAACAACATAATCCAATATTTTCCCTCCCCTCCTCAGCCTTTTGTTGTAAGAATAACAACATTTAATGCCTACTTGTTGTTATATCAACAACAAACTCCGCCGAACCGCCCCGCTTAATTATTTTAATCACAACCTACTTCCAGTCGAAATTCATATTTCACATATTGCCATTCCCCACCCTCTGTGCTACAATAATTCCATACCTACGCGGGCGTAGCTCAGTCGTTTAGAGCGCTTCCTTGCCAAGGAAGAGGTCGAGAGT
>CAZGXB010000036.1:0-9577 GCA_964529615.1 uncultured Candidatus Saccharibacteria bacterium | reverse complement strand
CCAGAAAGAAGATCTGGTTGATAGGCGCAAGGTGGAAGCATGGCAACATGTGGAGTCGAAGCGTACTAATAGGTCCATTGCCTTTTTATGCTCAGGTCATCGGGTTTGTGTCATGGTTTTCGCAGAAAAATCTTGAACTGCCGCAGGAACCGAGAGAAGAAAATACTCGTATTTTCTTCCGAGGTGACGCCCAGCAGCAACGATTTTCGCAGAAAATCGTTGACAAGAACCGTGATGACTTGATATACTTAACTAGCAATCGGTGTTTGATCCTGCTCAGTGCAGAATCGGGCGAGCCGTAGGCGAATAGTCCGTAAAAATACCGAGAGAAGTTTTACAATTCAATCCTTACTAGTAGTATGGACATCAATAAGTGTTTTTACGCTTCTGAAGACATGAGAAAAGTGCAGGCTTTGCCTGACTTTTCGAAGGAACTAGTCTTTGGAGATTGGACACCTTTCTTTCAGAAAGGGGTCCAAAGCAAAGCGCTAAGTTGGTGCCCATAGCGCTGGGGAAATACCTGTTCCCATTCCGAACACAGAAGTCAAGCCCAGTAGCGGCGATTATACTGCCACAAGCGGGAAACTAGCAAGGTGCCAAATTATACGAGTAAGCCACCCCAACGGGTGGCTTTTCGTCCCAGACACACTAGACATCCCAAACATCCCGGATGTTCCAGATTCCCCGGATGTGATAGAATCAAACTAAGCAATTAAGATTAGTGGAGTATAATCAAGATGCAGTCCCGACAAAGCTTTAACCAACAAATATTGGAGCTGTTGGCCGTCATCCCCCGTGGCAAAGTCGTCACTTACGGCCAAATTGCCGCCATGCTCGGCCGTCCCAGAGCTGCTCGCGCCGTAGGGAACATTCTCCATCGTAATCTCGAGCCCGAGCGCTTCCCTTGCTACAAAGTCGTCAATGCCGCCGGACAACTTTCTTGCCACTATGCTTTCGGTGGCATCAATGGACAGCAGCAGCGGCTTGAACGAGATGGTATTATCGTGCAAGACGGCCGCATAGATCTGCGCCGTTATCAAATCTCTTCGGATGAGCTCGCTCAACTTCTAGACTTATAGATCTATCCAAATTTTGTAGCTAAGACGCTGGCTTAAATTTCGGGCGTTGACTCTCGATTTCTTGGTGTTCGAAGCGGTATTTCTGCTGGGCTCCGGGGCAATCTTCCGCGCTCGCTTCGGAGAGAAACATCGCTTTCGGCCGCGCATAGAGATGCTTACCGTCGTCGTATAGCCCCCGATAAATCACCAACTCTTCGCCGCTTTCCGTATGGATTGCGACATCCTCCACAATATAATAATCCCCTTTATAATGTCGATAAATCCCATGCTTGATTAATTCATTCTTCATAATACGATTCTAACCTTCAGCCCAAGAGGCGTCAACCATCCGGACTGATTTAGGTCCTCGCATTCGCAGGGCAACGTTCTCAAACCTTGAAAAGTATGTTATACTATTATTAGACAGCAATTAATCGGGAGGTCATATGCAAGATACAGAGAGTATTATCGGGAAGTTAATCGACAAACAAGATGTTTGCTTTTTGAGTTTTATCACTGACGCCGGCTTCCCCAGCACCCGCGCCATGCTCAACCCGCGCAAGCGCCAAGCTCTGCGTGAATTTTATCTCACGACCAATACTAAGTCCGAAAAAGTCCGTGCCCTGAAGGCTAATCCGAAAGCTTGTCTCTATTTCTATGACCGTCCGACTTACCGCGGTGTAGCTTTGACTGGCACGGTGGAAGTTTTGCATGATCAGGCGATTAAAGACGAAATCTGGCGCGACATGGATACGATTTTTTACGAAAGCAACACTGACCCGGATTTCTCCGTTATTAAGTTTACTGCGGAGCAAGCGAGATATTATAATGACTACCAGTCCCAAGACCTCGAAATCCAATAGTCCTCAGCTAGATCCTAGCGTCACGCCGGATATGCGGGCACAGTTGCTCGAGAAGCTCAAGACTTTGCCTGCGGAGCCCGGCGTCTATTTTCATAAAGACGCGAAGGGTGAAGTGATTTATGTCGGCAAGGCGGCAGTATTGAAAAATCGCGTGCGTCAATATTTTCACAATACGCCCAAGGATCCCAAGACCGAGGCGCTAGTTGCGGAAATCGCCGATACGGATTGGATCGTCGTCGATACCGAGATGGACGCGCTTTTTCTCGAATCGGAGATGATCAAGCGCTATAAGCCGAAGTGGAATATTCTTTTGCGCGACGATAAAACTGTTTCCTATGTTCGCATCGACCTGAAATCGCCCGTACCTTATGTCAGTTTCACTCGCACGCCACTGGACGACAAAGCGACTTATATCGGACCGTTCTATGGTAAAGTCGCCGTCGCAAAAGCACTGCGCGTCTTGCGTAAAGTCTTTCCGTATTACGATAAACCCTATGATGGCAAGAAATCCTTGCATACCGACCTCGGTCTCACTCCCGGCATCGAAATTGGCAAGACTACGCCGCAAGAATATAAAAAGAACTTACGCAAATTGCGGCTCTATCTCGAAGGTGGTCGCCATAAATTGCTCAAAGATTTGGAGAAACAAATGCTCGCCGCGGCCAAAGCGGAAAAATTTGAAGAAGCCGCCAAGCTGCGTCAACAATTTTTCGGTCTGAGAGAATTGCAGAAGAAAATTGTCTTTTCCGACAAGGAGTTTCTCGACATCTCTTCTGATCAAGCGCTGGCCGATCTCCAGATCATGCTCCATCTCGCCGAACCGCCGCGTCGTATTGAGGGCTATGATATTTCGCACCAATCCGGCACCAATGTCGTCGGTTCAATGGTAGCTTTCGTCAATGGTGTTTCCGATCGCTCCGAATATCGCAAATTCAAATTACGCCACCAAAAAAACAACGACACCGCCAATCTGCGCGAAGTGATCGAGCGTCGGCTCAAACATCATGAATGGCAGTTTCCCGATTTAGTGATTCTAGACGGCGGTATTAACCAAGTCAACGCCGTGAAAGATCTGCTAGCCGCGGAAAACATTGCTGTGATCGGTCGCGACAAGTCGGGTGACCACGCACGCAATGCCGAAGTCAACATTATCGTCCCGACCGCCGAGGGTCTTAAGACAATTTTTCTCCCGAGTAGCTCTCATGTCGCCAAGCTCATCGCTCGTATCGACGATGAAGCTCACCGTTTCGCGATTACTTATCACACACTGCTCAAGCGCAAGAACATGCTAAAATGAAGTCCAGAGCTTAATTTTTATGCTAGAATAAGAATAATTAATTCAAGGAGAAACATGAAAAAACCTCTCATTGCGCTTGCTATCATTGCCGTTATTGCGGGCGCCGCGCTCAGCGTTTACTTTATCGCCAGCAATCTGATCGCTGGCCAGAAAATGACCTGCGAATCCTCGATCGGTAATATTACACTGCTCCACAACGACAAGGAAATCAAGGGCTATACCACGACTGGTGAAATTAGCTACGATCTCGACGAGCAGCAGCCACTTTCTCGCTACAAGGGCATTGATGCTTATCTCAATGAATTTGAAGATTGGTTCGAATATAACACAAATGGCACTTGCACTCGCGAATAAACACAACTTCTGACGAATTTGATAAGTTATGATTAAACGACAAATCCTTATTTTACTCCTGCGCATTATCGTCTCTAGCTTTGGCATGTGGCTTTGCATCACTTGGTTCGCCAAGGTTTCTAGCCCGACCGATATGGCGCTTTTCGTCGCTGCCGGCACGATTTTTTCCCTAATTAACGCCGTGATTAAGCCCTTGCTGAAGCTCATGGCCTTGCCCTTAGCCATCCTCACGCTCGGCGTCTCAACTATCATTATCAATGTCGCCATGATTCAGCTCACTTTGCGTCTCCTCCCGGGCATTGAAATGGACTTCTGGGGTGCTCTCGCCTCCAGTTTCATCCTCAGCTTGATAAACAGCCTTGTCAATTTACTGGTTCCAGCGTATAATGGATACTAGTATGGAATTGGGAACAATATTTCAAAGTTTAATTTTCGTCTCAGCTATTTTGACAATTTTGTTGATTTTATTGCAGCAGCGCGGTGCTTCACTCGGCGCCGGTTTTGGTAGCTCCGGCGAGCTTTATACTACTCGTCGTGGCCTAGAGAAATCGCTTTTTGGTGCCACCGTCGTCACCTCGCTAGTTTTCGTTTTATCAATCCTCTGCCTTCTTTTCGTACCAGCCTAAGGATAATTTCGACTCAGTATGAAACAAACTTTCAAAAAGCGTGGGCAAAAAATCGCAAAACGGTGGGAAAAGTTTTCGAAACGCGCCAGCGAAGATAGTCGCGATCATATTCAGGAAAATCTCATTGAGCGCTTGCCGAACGCGCGCCGGGTACGCCTTCTTATCTTGGAGTGGTGCCTACTAGTGGTAATAATTATCTCTCTTGCCCTGACTCAGGCTTTTTGGTATGACCAGTCATATTCTACCCAAGCTTTCGTCGATGGCGGCACTTTCGTCGAAGGCACGCTCGGTAAAGTCAGCTCGCTCAATCCTCTCTTCGCCACCACCAGCAGCGAAGAAGCCTTATCGAAGCTACTTTTCTCCCGGCTGACCGCCGTGGATTATTCTGGCCATATTGGCCTCGGTCTCGCGCAATCGATCACTCCCGACGAAACCGGCAAAGTCTGGACCTTGAAGCTCAAAGAAGACTTGAAATGGTCGGACGGCGAACCAATTACGATTGAGGATGTTTTATATACTCTCAGCGTCGTGAAGGACACCTCGATCAATACGATCTATTCCGCCAATTTCAATGGTATCACGATCAAATCTACTGGCGATTCCGTTGTCTTCACTCTCCCCAATGCTTATGTCGATTTCCCCTCAGTCCTCGACATGCCGATCCTCCCGGCGCACGTTCTGGGCGAAGTTTCTCCCAGCATGTTGCTCGAGCACGGCTTCAGTAGCAACCCAGTCACTTCTGGACCGTTCATGTTTAACGCCGCCCAAAACGCTAACAGCGAAGACGAGAAAATCATCTATCTCGCCGCCAATCCGAATTATCACAAAGGCTCTGCCATGCTCAGTAGCTTCGCCATTCACACCTACGACACCACGGACAAAATCTCCTCGGCTCTGTCGAAGGGCGAAATCACGGCCACTGCTGAACTTTCGGCGGCGGATGGCGAGAACCTGCCTTCTGATCTGATTTATGAAAAGCAGACCACGATTTCTGATGGAGTATTCGCCTTTCTTAATACTAGCAGTCCAGTCCTCAGCGACGTCAAAGTCCGCCAAGCTGTCCGCCAGGGAATCAATCTCGACCAATTGCTCGGCGCCATCGAAAACGAAAAACCCCTCAATTATCCTATTCTCAGCTCCGAAATCGAGCTGAATAATTACCCCCCGATCCCGAGCTACGACTTTAATGCGGCGAGAGACGTGATTGCGGCGCAGCCGGGCGACAAAACCATCCAACTCGCCACGACCAACACCGGCGATTTTCCAGAAATCGCTCAAAACCTAGCTGATCAATTGACGAAACTTGGCTTCACCGTCGAAACGAATATTTATGATCCCGGTCAAGATTTCTTCCTCAATGTCATTCGCCCACGCAGCTACGACATCTTGATTTATAAAATTGGCCTTGGCGCCAACCCGGACATTTTCACTTATTATCACTCCTCGCGCGCCTCCGCTTCCGGCAAAAACCTTTCTAACTATCAAAATCTGGTGGTTGACGACCTCATCACCAGCGCTCGCGCCACCATGGACGAATCTTTGCGTAAGATCAAATATGAATCCTTCCTGCGTCATTGGGTCGAAGACGTCCCCGCGATCGGCCTTTATCAAGCCAGTCTAACCTATTTCTGCAATCGCAACGCCCGCGCCTTCTCCGAAGACAACCATCTCGTCTTCGCCACCGACCGCTTCACTGACGTCGATTACTGGGCGGTCAACCAAGCCAAGAAAAATCGCACCCCGTAAAGGGTTGATGTGGAAGGAATTATCAATCAATTAGCGCAAATTGTTCTAATTTTTGCTGCTGTGCTTTTTCTGCTCGCGCTCTTTGCCTGGCTGGTTTTTAATTTCGGATTTGATAAAATATTGCATCCGCGCGAGTGGAAAAGCGCGGGCACTTCTGGCGAACAAATCCTCTATAATACTTTAATCCACCAGCTCAAGATTCCTCAGCACCAAATCCTTCGCAATGTTTATATTCCTACGAGCGATAATAAGACTTCTGAAATAGATGTCCTCGTGTTTTCTGACAAAGGCCTCTTCGTTTTCGAATGTAAGAACTTTGGCGGTAATATTTACGGAGATGCAAATCATAAAAAGTGGATTCAGTATATCGGTCAGAAAAAATACTATTTTTATAATCCACTTTTACAAAATCAAAACCACGCCAAATGTCTGCGCAACTTTCTAGCAAAACATAATTATGGTGATATTCCGATTATTTCTCTCGTTTCGACTATCTCGCGCGGAAAATGGCATGTAAAAAATCTTAAGCAAAATGATTATATCCTCGGTCTGAACTGTCATTTTCAAGATATCTATCGCAGCTTACCCACCCTTGACCGTTCAGAAAACTATCTCGAGAAGATTCAGTCATTGCTCCAACCGCTCGCTCGACCCAGCGCAGCTATTCGGGAGCAACATATTAATAATATACACTCAAAAACAAAAGAACACCACCCGTGACGCATTAAAAATAGTTTGCTTTTATTCCAATTCTAGAATACAATTAAACTAACTAGAGTGGAGGTAAAGTGGAGACAACATATATTTCTGCTAAGGAAGCGGCAAAAAAATGGAATATTTCTCAGCGAAGGGTAGCCGTCCTTTGTTCAGAAAATCGAATTTCAGACGCGACGATGATTGGTAATATGTGGCTTATTCCAAAAACAGCCTCAAAACCAGAAGACGCCAGGCTATCTGAGACAGATAATAAACGAATAAAGCCCTTTCTCAAATGGGTCGGCGGCAAGACCCAGTTATTACCAGAAATCCGCAAGTTTTATCCATTCAGCCATAAGATTACCAAATATGCTGAACCTTTTGTTGGCGGCGGGGCGGTTCTATTTGATGTTTTAAGTTCCGCTAATTTGAAAGAGGTTTACATTAGCGACCTTAATGGCGACCTAATAAATGCATATATTGCTATTAGAGATAGCGTAGATGAGCTGCTTAGCATCCTGCACCAGAAGCAGGATGAATATTTGGCGTTAGGCCACGAAAAACGAAAAGAACACTTCTATACACAACGGAATTATTTCAATAAATTAAAACACGCTCCAACTAAGGACAATCGCATCATTAGAGCGGCTCTATTGATTTATCTAAATAAAACGTGCTTTAATGGTCTATATAGGGTTAATCGTAGGGGCGAATACAATGTTCCTATGGGGGCATACAAACAACCGCTCATTTGTGACGAAGAAAACCTACGATTACTATCCGACCAATTACAAATAGTGGAGGTTCGACAAGCAGACTACAAAAAAGTTGCCTCATTCGTGGATGAAAACACCTTTGTATATTTTGACCCGCCATACAGACCATTAACAAAAACTGCAAACTTTACTTCTTATACTGAGGTAGAATTTAATGATAAGGAGCAGTTAGAACTGGCGAGTTTTGTCAAGGAGCTGAGCAATAAAGGATGTAAAGTATTAGCGAGTAATTCAGACCCTAAAAATATCGACGAAAATGACAATTTCTTTGACGACGCTTATTCGGGAATGAATATTCATCGCGTGCAAGCATCACGTATGATAAATAGTAAAGGCTCTTCTCGTGGAAAGGTTAGCGAGCTATTAATTTCAAATTATTAAGAAGGAGTTTTATGAAAAGAGATTTTAGTACATGGCTGAGTGAATTTAGAGAAAGCATCGCAGATTATAGATATTATGTTGACTTCGAGAAAATCTATCGCAACATAGATGGCATTAAAGTTAAACTCAATATTTTGAATTCATTAATAGGTTCACAAAAGATTGAAAACGATTTTGATTGTCTCGCGACAAAATATCCAGAAATACTTGAGTGTATCCCGCTTTTACTAGCAGTGCGTAATGCGGAGATATATGCCGTAGATGAAGATGGTGAGTTTAATTACAACTTCAAACATCCAAACTTATCTATTGAACAGTATAAGATATTTATGCGAAAAACAGGACTTTTTGATCTTATTGCGAAGCATCTTATTAATAATTTGGTTGACTACGCAACTGGAGTTGAGGTTGGCCTGGATTCAAATGGCCGAAAGAACCGTGGCGGGCATCTTATGGAAAACCTGGTTGAGAAATATATCCAAAAGGCAGGCTTCATCAAAGGTCAAGACTACTTCAAAGAAATGTATATTAGTGAAATAGAACAAAAATGGGGAATAGATTTATCTGCTATTTCTAATCAAGGCAAAGCTGAGAAACGTTTTGACTACGTCATAAAGACCGGAAGCATGATTTATGGAGTTGAGACGAATTTCTATCAAAGTGGTGGGTCAAAACTGAATGAGACGGCTCGTAGTTATAAAACCTTAGCAACAGAAGCAGACAGTATTAAAGGATTTACTTTTGTTTGGTTTACGGATGGCAAAGGCTGGATAAGCGCTCGCAATAATCTAGAAGAAACTTTTGATATTATGGATATGTTGTATAATATTCAGGATTTAGAGAATGGTGTTATTGAAAAGGAGTTTATCTGATGCCATTCAGTAAAGAGATTACAAAATGGGAACCAGATAATTTTGAATTAGAGATGACTTCAGTTTGGAGTTTTCCGAAGCGTGGAAATTGGGCTACACATGATGCTAAATGGCGAGGCAATTGGTCTCCATACATTCCTCGTAATCTTCTACTACGATATTCAAAAGAAGGCGACTTGGTATTAGATCAGTTTGCCGGTGGTGGTACAACCTTAGTGGAGGCAAAATTACTGAATCGCAATATCATTGGAATAGACATTAATGAAAAGGCTATAGAACGATGTAAAGAAAAGGTAAGCTTTAAGCACGAGGGCGCGAACGGTAGAGTTAAAATCCAAAAAGGTGACGCAAGAAATCTAGAATTTATTCTTGATGAAAGAATCGATTTTATCTGCACCCATCCCCCATATGCCAACATCATTCACTATAGCGAAGGGCAAGATATTCCAGAAGATTTATCTAATTTGAAAGAAAAAGATTTTCTCCAAGAAATGCAAAAGATTGCTACTGAAAGTTATCGCGTCTTAAAAACTGGAAAGTTCTGTGCGGTATTGATTGGCGATATACGAAATAAAGGCTGCGTTCAACCTTTGGGCTTTAAAACGATGCAAGTTTTTCTTGACGCCGGTTTCATTCTAAAAGAGATAATTCTCAAAGAGCAACATAATTGCCATGCAACAGGATACTGGAGAACGAATAGCCTCAAGTACAATTTCTTACTCTTAGCGCATGAATATTTATTTGTTTTTAAGAAATAGATATACCGTACTTATTGCTCTGCAATCCTAAAACAAAATAACACCACATTTGGTGTTATCTATCAATTGTTGGTGCGCCCGACTTGACTCGAACAAGCACAGCACTTAAATGGCCACTACCACCTCAAGGTAGCGTGTCTACCAATTCCA
>CAZGXB010000035.1:0-10057 GCA_964529615.1 uncultured Candidatus Saccharibacteria bacterium | reverse complement strand
CGAAGCCTAATGTCGTCAGCCTTACCGATCCCGCCTTTACCAATTACCGCGAACCAGTCACCAAGCAGCTCATCGACAAGCGTGATGGCAAAATGTATTGGGTAGCGCGTCTTGCCGATGGTAATTGCTGGATGACCCAGAATCTAGCACTCGACATTGACGCGACTAAAGGTCTCACTAGCGCCGACACTGATCTAAACGGCACCCCAAACGGCACCGGCAGCGAAGCGGGACTCGTGGTCTGGAAGGGTAGCAACCCCGGCGTCGATACCACAGGTAAGCCCAAAATCGCCCCCAGCACCACGACTAACAGTATCAACCTAACTGAGTCAAATACTGCCACCGGCTCCACCAATTTTGGCGACTGGGTGCTCGCCATCCCCACTGCCGCCCAGTCTTGCGGCACTTCCGCCACCAATATTTCCGAATGCACCAACTACGGATTCGTCAATGTCGGCGCTGGTACGGGCTACTCACCCGGATATTCTGCCACCACAGGCACTTGGACAGCGCCGAACGGTACCGCCTACGGAAACCAGCTCGTCAGCGTTAACCAATCCAACAAAACCTACGACGCCCACTACCTCGTCGGCAATTACTATCAATGGAACACTGCCACTGCTGGCTCAGGCAGCACCATCATGAACCAATCCGCCAGAGATTCGATTTGTCCGAAGGGGTGGCAGTTGCCCGACTCTGATAGATACAACACCACAAATGGCACTTTTGGATATATGCTAAACCGCTACGGACTCACCAAATCTATTAGTGGCAATGGGGCTGATGGAAATTCTTACAACATCGTCACGTCGCCACTTTCATTTGTGCGGAGCGGGTACGTCCGTGCGGGCTATGGTACCTTGGGGTTCGCTGGCGTCAATGGCTTCTATTGGTCTCGCGTAGGCCACTCAGATGTCCGGTACGCTTACAACCTCGCCTTCGTTAGCTCAGGCGTCAATCCCTCGGACAACTACGATCGCTACAGTGCTTTCCCCGTCCGTTGCCTGGCCAAATCCTAAAACTCCAATACTAGCAAGGCCGCCTAGTCATCAACATGATTCGCCGTTTTCTTCATCACCATTACCTCTTTCCCACTATACCTATGTGCGGAGCGGAAATGTCGATACCCACTATGGTGCTTTGTGGTATGCCAGCGCCGTCGGCTATACTTGGTCAGACAAGGTTTATACCGAAGCTATCCGCGGCTATTACTTCAGTTTTGATAGTGCAAGCGTCAATCCATCCAACGACAGTTTCCGCTACTTTGCTTTCCCGGACTTACTCAGTATAATATAAACATGAATACGCTCAATACTAGCAAATTCACCAAGGAATAGAAGAATACTGTGACCTCATTGAGCGAATCCCAATCTGGCTCAAATGGAAAGAAGATGACCAATATCTATTTTTCGGTCGCCCCGATGATCTGGATTTATATGAGCCATTTGACGACGCCGTCATCTCTTGTATTTGTGCCTTACATCGTGATTGCGCAAATCTTATTAATAGCAGACCGGATCAACACTTTTTCATAATAAACTAAAAAATACTAGCACAATCCACCATATTCGAGTTTTCAGATACACTTTCTTAGCTTCTTTGACGCACAATGACACTTAACAACATTGCCACGGCACCGGGCGGAGAAAGCAAGGTAACGATTATTAGCTTCGTAAGCCCCGACACCTTTGTCCGAATATGTTAAATATCGAGCACGTGTTTTATCAGAATATGCTTGCCTCGACCAACCATATCCGCGCCCACCAGCAAAATCAGAAGAACTGCCTTCCATATTGATATTCCCGCTCCGCACATAGATATAGTGGGAAAGAGACAAAGTTATATTGTTTATGCTTTTGGTGCATAATGGTACGTAGGTGGGCGAAGAGGGAATCTAAAAAGTTTTGACAAACTTTTTAGAACAATGTGCGTTTGCTCAAAAATAAAAATGCCAACATTTTTATTTCACTCGCAAACTTCATTGTACGCACCACTACGATTCGGCTCGCCTGCTTGCTCCAGCCATAGAAAAAACTAGACCAATGTCCAGATTTTTCTATGGTGGGCGAAGAGGGAATCGAACCCTCACCCTCGTGAGAGGACAAGATTTTGAGTCTAGCGCGTCTACCAGTTCCGCCATTCGCCCAACTATATTAAAAGCGGCCGACCAAATCCTATGACTTTGGCCTCCGCTTCTCCATTATACCATAGAATCTTGTGCTATAATAGATACAATATGGATCCAAACAACGGTGGGCTTTCCGCATCCGAACGTCAACGTCGTGCTGCTGCAGATATCGCGCGCAAACGCGTGCTCGCAGCCTATTCTTCGACCGTCCAAAATCTGCGCAAAATCCCCGCCCGTCCTAGTTCAGACTCCCAAATTTCCTCAGCTCTCCCCGCGAATCACGCGAATTTACCACGCAATCCTTACCAGCCTTCCAATTCCTACAATCCCAGTCGCCCCATTGCGACCTATCAATCCCCTCTCGCCGACACACCTTATGGTCGCGCCCACCAACAAATCTCTCCCCAGGCCACCTACACCGCCCAACCCGCCGCACCTTCTTCCAGCCAGCCTTCCGTCAACCCGGCCAACACTCCGCCTCATAGCGCTTTCAAAGACGCCCCCGTGAATGCCAGCGCCACTTCCGAAGAATGGAAAAAATACCATTCCGCTTGGCAAGATTATTATAAAAACTATTATAACGATTATTATTCCAAAGCCGCCCAAGCTTACCTCGCCACCGAGAAAATGAAAAACGAACGCGCCGCCAGCGGCAAAGTGCGCAAAGCTCGCAATCTCCGCCGCGCTATCCCGGCCGTCTTCGTGCTGCTTATCATCCTCATCGGACTCTTCCTGCAATATAACCGCCTCATTTTTGCCCCCCTCATGGCTTACATTGTCCCGGAAGACAATAATACCACCAGCATTTCCGCCGTCGATCCCACCATCACCCAATCCGTCTCTCCCGAGCCGCGCCTCCTCATTCCGAAGCTCAATGTCGATGTGCCGGTGGCCTTCGGCATTCACCCAGACGACGTCATGGAAGCCATGAATAACGGCGTCGCTCAATTCTCCATCACTGGCGCCAACGCTCTCCCCGGGCAAGTTGGCAACCTCGTTATTTCTGGCCATTCCGCCGGCGACATTTATAGCAATAATCCCTACAAATTCATTTTCTCGGGCTTAGAGCGTCTCGAACCCGGTGACCTTATCTATGTCAATTATAATTCCACGCGCTACACTTACCAAGTGACCGGCGATAAAACCGTCGAGCCCACCGACGTCGCTGCCCTCGTCTACCCCACCGATAAGCCCATCCTCACCCTCATCACTTGCACCCCGCTCGGCACTTCGCGCTATCGCCTCCTCGTTTCCGCCGAACAAATCAGCCCGAATTACGACTCGAATAACACCGCCGATAATACCCCCGCCGAATCCACTCCACCTAGCGATCCGGCCATGCCGGCCAACTCCCCCTCCTTCTTCGAAAACATCTGGAGTGGACTTTTCGGTCAATAATTCCGAATTAATAGTTAGTCCAAAGCTTATTCTCGAATCGTCTCTCGTACCAAAGTTTTCTTGCCGGTTTGGCCATCGCTCACGATATAATATAGCCACTTATTATTGTCCGTAATCACGACTTTATTCTCCGTCAGCTTCCGCCAAGACAGCGTCGTCACCGCCGTAAAGCCAGTCTTATCCGCCTCCAGTGGCGCCCCGGCCGCTTCCGTGTCTAAAGTCGCTTTCGCGTGATACGCTACCAACTTTCGCTTGTTCGTGTTATCAAAATCCCACACTTCCAGCTCGCCAGCTTCTATCGCATAGAACATATCTTCATCCAGCCAACGCACCGCCGCCGTCTCCGCCTCGTATTGGTACAATTTCTGCATCTCTAGCCCAACGATCGCTAGTTGCTTTCCCGACTGCGCCATGATATACCCATCACTCACCCCCACCGACAAACTCTCCGGCACAAACCGCAGCTCTTCCGCCTCCAGCAAAGTCTCTAGCCCCGCCAAATCCGCTCCTTCGTCACTATACGTCGGCAAACTACCATATAGCACAGTCAATTTATCATCCGCTGTATAAGCCAAATAATAATCACCATAATACAACGCGATCGTGGCTTTGACTTTCACATCGTCCAGCAATGTCGCCACTGTCGTGCCGCCTTTTTCTCCGTCCCGATAAACCCCGACTTTATGTATCGTCTTGTCTGCCTCCGCATCTTTCAAGGTACTGACATAAATAATATTTCCGTCACTATTCGCAAAGCTCGCCACATTGTCCAGCAAAACTCGCGAGATTTCTTGATCATTTGTATTAATCCGACGCAAATGTTGATTCTCGAGGACGAAGAGTTTGCCGGCCGAGCCATCCGCCATTTCCACTTGTTCAAAATTCATCCCGAAGGTACGCGTCAGGTTCAGACTATTTTTCACATCCTTCAGATTCACCGAAATCCATTCCGCCTCCGTCTCGCCCCATACTTTCACCAGCACATGATCGGCATTTCTACTCCATTGCACCTTTTCCACCCGCCCCAAAAACTCTCCTTCTTTCACGTCCGGCAAAACCTCCGACATGTCCAACGTCGTAGTTTTCGGCTCATCGCCGCGAATGTCCAGCAGTTGCCAATACGGCGATTTTTTCTCCGCATAGAGAATACTCGTCCGATCTAGCGACGGTTCATATAGTGCCAAGTCATTTTCGAAGATCAAAACATCTTTCTGCTTCCGATTCAGGAGAAACAGTCGCGGATAATACAAGCGCAGTAGAATCCCCGCCTGCATTTCTACATTATTTTCCCAAGAATCATACTTATCGCGCGCGATCTTGATCTGGTGCGTACCTTCCGGTATCGTACGCGACAAATTCGTCCGCGCAAACAACGTCTCCCCGTCGATCGTCACGCTCGCTCCGGTCGGAATCGAATGAATCTGTGCTAGACCAGACTGTTCAATATTCCCGTCGCTACTCACGAAGAATCCCATCGCCGCCAAAGTCGCCACCACGACGATCACCACCACTGCCAAAACCATCACCGTCTCCGCCAAAATTACTTTGATCATTTGTCGGCGCTTTTTCTCTTGCATCGTATTCATAATATATATATTATATAGTATTTTCTCTCCGCCCGCAGCACTTCGGCACGATTTTGCTCTTGCTTTTTCATAGTGCTTGCCGTTATAATAGGTATAAGCAAAAACACGAGGAGTTATTTTAATGGACAAACTGCACCCGAGTTCCAGACACCTGGATAGTTCAGTTGCGCACCGCACTGTCCAGCCGTCCACGATCTTAGACCGCCGTTATGTCAAACGCCCCACCAGCAGTTCCGCCGGGCGTTATAGCTCTGCCCACCGCATGCCTTCCCACGACGGCGCCGCCGCTCCTTCGCGCTTAATCAATCTCGGCGTCCACGCCACCGATCTCGAAGTCGCTCAAATTTCCGCTGCCATTCGCGAAGAAATCACCCCCACAGAAGACCCGGAAGAAACTCCAGCAGAAAACCTCGCCGAAATGAACTCTAACTCCTACGCTGACGCCGCCGAACCCGCCGAAGATTATTACACCGAAGACAGCTTAAGCGCCGAATTAGATAATGATTACGCCGACGAAACTGCGGCTATGCCCGCAGAAGATTACTACGCGCCAGCCGAGGAATCTGTCTCGCCAGAAGCCTCCAGTGAACCCGATTCCCAACCCGTCAGCATGTACACCCTCGAAGCTATGAAACAAAACATGATGCAAGATTTAATTAACGGTTGTCCCACTGCCGTTGATCGTGAAGAGTCAACAGACATGGCTAATGCAGCTTATGCCATACCATCTCCTGCGTCCGAAACCACTCCTGAGACTATGGCTGCCGGCTCTGCCGCTTATAGTCCCAATTACGCCGAAGAAATGACGCCCGATCCGAGCGCCAATGAATCTCTCGATGTCATTTCTAAGGCCACTTCCGACGCCCTTGCCTCCATCCGCATCGCCACCGAATCCGCCGAAGTTTCCGAGCAGATGGCCTCGCTCAAAGCTTTCGCCGACAGCATCAAATCCGATTCTCCCGAAATGAGCGAGCTCAGCAACACCATCGAAAAATTCGCTAATGTCGCCATGAAATCTAGCAAGGCCAAAGCTGAAGCCGAAAACAAAGTTGCCATGAATATCAATCGCTCAGCCGGTATCACTAGCAGTGCTTCGCGCATCAACCGCAGCCCCGCTTCTAGCGCCACTGCGCACAGTACCGCCTCCCGCCATCTCGCCGCTCGCTCCGCGGCGCCGACCGTTTCTCGCCGTCCCCAAGCCGCCAATCGCGGCCAAGTCAGCCCAGCCCGCACTGCGAGTCCTCAAACTCGCACTACCAACCGTTCCGCCCGCAGTCAAAGCACCGCGAAAAAGGCAGCCAACAGTCGTCAGCTTTCTCCCGCCCGCAGCCGCTCAAACTTGCCGGACGACCGCGCCTTAGAAAAAGCCCTTCGCTCCGTCGCCACCATGGATGAACCCAAGTCCAACCGCTCCACCCGCCACAAGCGCAGTCGCAAAGTCCGCCGCAAAGGCGGTATCGGCCGCTTCGCCCTCGCGCTGGGTTGCGCAGCGGCTTGTATCGCCGTGGTCGCTTATTTCGTCGGCTCCAACATTCCCGACATCTCCGTCCAGGTCGCCGCCATGCAAACCGGCATCGACGCCTCCTATCCTTCCTATGTCCCGCGCGAATACTCCCTCGGCGACATCTCCTCCGAAGACGGTCGCCTCACTATGCGCTTCAACGGCCCCGACGGCGCCTCCTTCACCCTGATCGAAGAGAAGTCCTCCTGGGATAGCTCTGCCCTGCAGCGCAACTACGTCGAGCCGACTTGGGGCGACAATTTCACCACCACTCACGAACAGGGAATCACGATCTACATTTCCAATTCCGACGCCGCTTGGGTCAACGGTGGCATCCTCTACAAAATCGACGCTTCCAGCAACAATCTCACCAAGAAACAACTGCGCAACATTGTCACCTCGATGTAGCCACACCGTGGTATAATAAAGAGTATGAAAACTCGTTTCGCCCCTAGCCCCACCGGCTACATTCACATCGGCAACGTCCGCAGTGCTATCTACCCTTATCTCTTAGCTCGCCAAGCTCAAGGCAAGTTCATCCTGCGCATCGAAGACACTGACCGCTCACGCTTTGTCGCAGGCGCTACCGAGTTGATCGAAGACACCCTCCGCTGGCTCGGCCTCGACTGGGATGAAGGCCCCATCGTCGGCGGCCCGGACGCACCATATTTTCAGAGCGAACGCCAGACCATTTATCACCAATGGGCCGAGAAACTCATCGCCTCTGGGCGAGCTTATGCCGACCCAACGGACGCAAAAACTATTGACAGTTATCGTCAGGTGTGCTATAATGAGAAGAGACCCTATTTATATCGCGATTTTCGCCCCGCTGATCCACCCCAGTGGCACCCCGGACTGCCGCTACGCTTCAAATCCGACCCCAAAGTCCGCACTTGGTACGACGAAGTCATGGGCGATCTCGAAGCTGGCCCCGAAGTCCAGGACGATATTATCTTGATCAAAGCCGATGGCTTCCCAACTTATAATTTCGCACATATCGTCGATGACGCTACCATGGGCGTCACACACGTCTGCCGCGGCGTCGAATATCTTTCTAGCACTCCGAATTATCTCGCCCTCTATGAAGCCCTCGACCTCGACGTCCCCAAGCTCATCTCCCTGCCGCACATTCTCGCCCCCACCGGCAATAAAAAACTCGGCAAACGCGATGGCGCCAAATCCGTCACCGAATATCGCGACGACGGCGTTTTGCCCGAAGCCATGCTCAACTATCTCGCCTGCCTCGGCTGGAACGACGGCACCGAAGACGAAATCTACACCAAATCCGACCTCATCCAAAGATTCTCCGTCCACAAGATCCAAACATCCGGCGCCCGCTACGACGAGACCAAGCTTCTCTGGCTCAATGGTCAATGGATTCGCAAAATCGTCGCAGAATCCGGAGTCGAGGCGCTCTATCCGCGCACGGCTGATTTCTGGCCTGAATCCGCCGCCGCCTATCCCGAAACCTACCGACAGCAAGTCCTCGGTATTATTTATGACCGCCTAAAAACTCTCGCCGATTTGCGCGACATGACGACTTATTTCTTCGAAAATCCAGCGATTGATCTCGATCTAATTTATAAAAACAAATTCTTAAAAAAGTTTTCCGAAGAAACCCTCAGCGAACTCCTCCAAAATTCCGTCGCCGCTCTCGAACAGACCGCCTGGAACCCTAATGACCTCCAAAACACGCTTAATAACCTGCTTACTCAGCTCGACAAAAAACCAGCTGAACTTTTCTCCCTTCTTCGCATTAGCCTATCCTTCGCGCCTTTTAGTCCGGCGCTCAATCTCACCATGTCCGTCCTCGGCCGAGATACCACCCTCGCTCGGCTTAATCGCGTCATTACGGCGATCGAAAACGGCTAATTTCCACACCATGCGTTTTTCCCGCAAGTCATAGTTTTTATGCTAAAATAAGATAAACTAAGCGAGGAAAAATATGAGCGAAGAACCGACTTCGAACGACAAAAATTACGCCGATTCTCCCGATCGTATGGTGATCGACGAAGAAGATCTCATGAAAGACAAGCATAGACGCAAAAAGCAGAAAAAATCCACCAAATCCGCCCAGACTTCCGCTACCAGCTCAAAATCCGACCAAACTGCGAAAAAATCTAAGAAAAACAAGCCTCCCCGCACCAAAAAGCAAAAAATCATCCTCGGGATCCTCATTGCGCTAGCCGTAATTCTCGCTATTGCACTCGGCGTTTTGATCTATTTCCTCCTCCAAAAACCCGATGAAATTGACCTCGAACGCGTCGAATTCGCTGAACCGATCTATAGTACCCTCACTGGCGAAGAGATCCCTACCAAAGACATTGATACTAATCCAACTTTCTGTGTCCAAATCCCGAACGGCAACGACGGCGGCCGTCCCCAAGCTGGCCTCAGCCAAGCCGGCGTCGTCTTCGAAGCTATCGCCGAAGCCGGCATCACTCGCTTCGCTGCTATTTTCCAAAATGCCGGCACTAGCGTCATCGGGCCAATCCGTTCACTCCGACCCTATTATCTCGACTGGGATACACCGTTCGACTGTACGGTTGTCCATGCTGGCGGCTCCGACGAAGCTATCGCCGCCCTCCGTGCTGGTGGCCAACGCGACCTTAACGAAAACCCCAACTATATGTGGCGCGAGCAAGGCAGCGGCCGCGGTTGGAACAATCTCTTCACTTCTCCGGCCAAGCTACTCGAGTTTAATCAAGCCAACGGTTTCGACCAGTCGCAGATTTCCGGCTTTCCCCACCTCACTCCCGATGAAACCACTGAGCTCCTCAGCCAGCACTTCAATCTCTCCTGCGATATTCAACCCGGCGAGACCACTTGCATCGAAATTGCTACCGAAGAATCCAGCGACGAAAATGATAATAACGATGATAATAACGCTGACGCCACCGATCTAGGCGGCTCCGCAGATTCCGCTCCCGAATTCTTCAGCGCCAATCAAATCAATTTCGTCCTCGGCAACTCTAGCATCTTTAATATCGTCTATACTTACGATCCCGCCACCAATAGCTACCTTCGCTCCTACGCCAACGGCGAAGCTCATCTCGTCTATGACTGTCCTTCTGACCTCACCGAACCCAACACAAAGACACAGTGCGGCAGCGACGCTCTCGTCCAAGTCGCTCCGAAAGCCGTCGTCGCTATGTCCGTCTCCGAGAAACGCATGAGTGACGGCTATCACGAAGATATTACCACCATCGGCAACGGCAAAGCTTACATCTTCCAAAATGGCGAAGCTATCGAAGGTACCTGGACCAAAAACTCGCAAAAAGACCAAATTGTCTTCCGCGACTCTGCCGGCGAAGAGATCCGCTTCACCCCCGGCCAACTCTGGATTACCGCCATCCCGCAATACGGCGGCGTCCGCTGGGAATAAAATCGGTTCAATGTAACAAAAAGGAACAATTCCAGTAGAATAGTAGTTGAAGACAAACT
>CAZGXB010000034.1:0-10143 GCA_964529615.1 uncultured Candidatus Saccharibacteria bacterium | reverse complement strand
TCTATAATGTAGATAACTACTTATTCTACTGTTCTGGATTGTTACACTAAGCCCTAGGGAAAATGCGGAGGAAATTTGCGGATCGAAGCGACTTAGGCGCCGATTTTGTCTTTGGCGTTGCGGCGGGTGGCATTATGCTCGACGTATGCGATGATTTTGCCGGCAACATCGCGGCCAGTGACCTTTTCGATACCAAAGCCAGGCGAAGCGTTGACCTCGAGGACGAGAGGCCCGCGATTAGAGCGCATGAGATCGACGCCAGCGATATGGAGGCCCATGGTCTTGGCGGCGCGGACGACAATGCGGCGTTCTTCCGGGGTGAGTTTGATACTTTCGCCACCGCCACCTTTGTGCAGGTTGCTACGGAAATCGTCGTCGAGCGATTGGCGTTTCATGCTGGCGACGACGCGCGAACCAACGACGAAGGCGCGAATATCGACCCCGGCGGATTCCTTGATGTATTCTTGCAAAAGGATGTTGGTGCCGTCTTCATTATAGAGGTAGAAGGCCTGCAGAGCGGACTTAGCGGCTTTTTTGGTCTCGGCGAGGACGACGCCGTTGCCGTGTGTGCTGGTGGCGAGCTTGATGATGACGGGGAGGCCGATTTGGTCGAGTAGGTCGTCGATGTCAGTGGTGTTGCGCGAGACGAGAGTTTTCGGTGTATCGACGCCGGCTTTGGTGAGGATCTGCTGAGAGCGCAGTTTGTCGCGAGCGCGGGTGATGGCGATAGAGCTCGAGGCTGTCCAAACACCCTGCATTTCCAGCTGACGCACGATGGCACAGCCGTAGCGCGTCATGTAGTTAGCGATGCGCGGAATGACGGCGTCATATTTCGGCAGTTCTTTCCCTTTGTAGAAAATATTAGTATGCTTCTCGTCAAGCGACATGTAGCAATCTTTATATTTGACAACTTTGACAAAATGTCCACGTTTTTCCGCCTCTTCGACAAGGCGTTTGGTGGAATAATTGGCGTTGCCATTGGATAAAATTGCTAACTTCATACTTCCATTATATCACACACGGTGATAAAAGTCAATTAATAGGGTCGTGGCCAGATTTCGGGCAATTGGTTCATGGTATAATAGGGAAAGTATGATTGATTATTATGGTCTGCCAGAGGAAGTTTTGCCGATGTCGATGCGAGTTTTGCGTGAGATATTGCGGCAGCGCGGCTGGAAAGCAGAAAAGTTGTGTGCGGAAGGATTGAATGATTTGATTTTGACGCGGCCGGACGGCAAGGTGATCAAAATAGCTTCCAGCACGCCGCCAACCACGAGCGTATTTGCGCAACATCTGGCCGATAATAAGTTAGCCAGTTATAATCTGCTGGCCGAGCTGGGCGTGCCACAGCCCGAGACGAAGGCGGTGGAAACAGTGAGAGGGGCAGAGGAGTTTTTGGACAAGTACAAGGAAATTGTGATTAAGCCGCTGGACGGGGCGCATGGGCGCGGAGTGAGGACGGGCATTACGGATCTATCAGAGGTGGCGGAGGCGATCCAAAATGCCGAAAAAGCGTCGCCGACGCTGAAAAAGGTCATCATGCAGCCCCAGCTGCCGCCAACGGCGCAGGAAAGGCGGGTTATTTGCATTAATTATGAATTTGTGGTCGCAATCCGGAGAATTCCAGCTCAGGTGACCGGAGACGGGAAACGCAACCTGATGGAGCTGATTGACTGGGAAAATGCCACGATCCGCAGCGAGCCATACAGGGGTAATCTAGCATACATTGACCGCGCGGCAGCAGATCGATACTTGGGAGAGCGCCAAACGGAAGTTCCGCAAGCCGGCGAGAAAGTGCAAGTGGTCGCAAGCTGTAATCTCGGCCAAGGTGGGACGGTCGAGGATTGTTCGGCTGCTATATCTCCCGCCGTCAAGGAAATGTGCGCAAGAATCGCCCGCGCGGCAGAGCTACCCGTGATTGGAATTGATTTTTATGGAGAAGAAGTGATCGAGTTTAATGCTTGTCCTTCGCTTTATTATCCGACCGGCGATGCAAGTGCGCGGGTCGCAGTGGAAAAATACGTGGATTATCTCGGGCAATTGTAGGGTTAATCAGCGGAGATATTTGGCATGAAAAGCTTGGGGGTCGGCGAAGAGCTCGGCATTGAGGAGGTGATTGTCCATCTTGGGAGGGCGCTGGTTCCCAGCGATTGAAACGTCCACGAGGAAGCGATTTTTGAGGGTTTTGCGGCCGATCAAGACCGGGAAATTATTGTTTTGGCGGTCGGCTAGGGTAAAATTTGCCTTGATACGGCGGCCACGGATGACGACAGAGAGCGTGGTGCGATAGCGGATGCCGACGTCGCCGGTGGAATTACGGACTTTTTGGACGCGGAAGTTGGCGGTAGTGATTTTTTCGCCGGTGTAATGCGGGCTGCCGGCGGCAAACAGGCAGAATTCGAGGAGGCCGTCGGGATTGATACAGATTTCACTGGCCCAGATCGAGGAAGAGTCGGCGCCGGTATCAACTTTCGCCGGGACGTCAGGAATACCCGCGACTTTGATGCGGGTATTAGTGCCGATGATCTTGTAGGGTTTGGTCCGGTTTGACATAACTATATCTTTCTATTGTATCACAGGTTGATGAAAAAGTCAATAGTTAGAGCAGAGTTTTAAGGGTTTTTCGGGTTATTGTTGTAAACAATTATAACAATTTGGGCTAGTGGAGTAAGGATTAGCCCCAGAAACCGCGTTTTTTGGGCTTCGCGCCGCTCTGGAACTCCTCGAGGAGCTCTTTTTGGCGTTTGGTGAGATTTTTCGGGGTTTCGACGATGACGGTGACGATGTGGGGGCCACGGTCGCCATCGCTGCGCATCAGAGGTACGCCGTGGCCAGAGAGGCGGAATGGCGTGCCGGACTGAGTGCCGGCGGGGACTTTCATGCGGACGTCACCATCGACCGTTTCGACCTCAATAGTGGTGCCGAGGGCGGCGTCAACCATGGAGATTTTGACCTCGGAGAGGATGATGCTGCCTTCGCGCGTGAGGCGCTTGTGCGGCTTGACACGGACGACGACATAGAGGTCGCCGCGAGTGCCGCCGTTCGGAGCTTCACCGCCTTTGCCGGCGAGACGAATCGACATGCCGTCGTCGATGCCAGCCGGGATTTTGATCTTGAGCGGTTTGCCGTTCAGGGTGATGGTTTTGGTGGTGCCGAACACCGCTTCGTCAAAAGTCAGAGTGAGAGTGGTGCGGTGGTCGGCACCACGCGCGGGGCGGCGGCGCGGGCCGGCGCCGAAACCGAAGATGGAGCCGAGGATGTCGTCTAAGCCGCCGGCGCCGCCAAAGTCGAAATTGAAATTCTGGCCGTTGAAGTTAAATTCGCCACCAGCGAAAGGGTTGCCACCAGCGCCGCCGCCCGCACCCCCTCCGACTCCGGCGTGGCCGAATTGGTCGTAGCGCGCGCGCTTCTGCTTATCGGATAATACCTCGTGCGCCTCGGAAGCCTCTTTGAACTTCTCTTCCGCGGCTTTATCACCAGGATTTTTGTCCGGGTGATATTTGATCGCGAGTTTGCGATAAGCTTTTTTGATCTCGTCGTCGGAAGCGTTTTTCGAGACGCCGAGAATTTCGTAATAATCTCGTTTTGCCATAATTTTATCTAATATATTATACCTAAGGTAGCAAACCTTAAATCATGAATCCCCTGATTAGGCCTCATAGGAGTCTTGACATGATTAAAGAATCTACCTGCAGGATATTTTAGCACACTTCGCGGAGGATTGCTAGCGTGTGGCGCACTTCGAGGCGAAAATTGAGGTGAGAACGCAGCCACTGGTCCACGGCGTGGCTGGAGCCAGGCAGAGCGGGATTATTATAATCGTGTACTATCATAATTCCCTGTTTTGACAAGCGGGGAGCGACGAGTTCAAGGCTGACGCGGATGGAGTCATAGAGGTCGCCATCGAGGAAAGCAAAGGCGATTTCCGAGGGCAGATCAGAAGGTTGGATATCGGAAAACCAGGCCTTTTTCACGATGACCGTGCTAGAAGTGGGTTGGGGGGCGGCGGAAAGATTGAGACCATGCTTACGCAATTTGTCAACTACGGCGCGCTTGGTGACGGCGAGCTCGCCAGATTGGAAATTAGCGCCGACTCCTGAGGCATCCTCGGGAGACTTGGCGGGGAGGCCAGCGAAAGAATCGTAGAGCCAGAGGTGTTTCGGCGGCGATAGGGGCGAATTCGCGGATGACGAGCTATGATGTTGTAAAAGTTTACCTAGGAGGATGGAAGTGTCTCCACGATAGCAACCGAGCTCGACGAAGTCACCCTGGAGAGCCAGCGAGGCCTCGGCAAGACGGAGAAGTTCGGCGGTTTCAGCAGGGGTCACTTGGTCGTTGGCGAGCTGTTTCATGGCATAAATTATAGATTAGTCGAGCAGGAGCTTGGCGCGGCGGATCATTTCGCCGGTTTCGTCGGTCTGGATGACATAGATAGGCTTGGAATCGGCGGCAGAGACGAGAGCGTGACGCGAGTCGCCGAGGCCATCATCGTTTTTGGTATCGTCGATCTGGAAACCGAGGTAGCCGAGGCCGGCGACAATGTCGCGGCGGATTTCGGCATTGCGCTCACCGATGGTGGCGGTGAAAACCAGAGCGTCAATACCATGGAGCGCGGCGGCCATTTGACCGATGGCGCGTTGGATGCGATAAATATACATTTCGTAGGCCAGTTTCGCGCGGGGATCGCCGTCGTCGCGCAGACTGAGGATTTCGCGCATGTCATCGCTGGCGCCAGAGACGCCTTTCAGACCGCACTGCTTATTGAGATATTGCTCGAGATCTTCGCCTTCGAGCTGGAGTTCGCGGCCGATAGCCAGCGCGGCAGCCGGATCGATATCGCCGCAGCGGGTCGCCATCATGACGCCTTCGAGCGGCGTGCAGCCCATAGTCGTGTCAAAAGATTTGCCGTCGAGCAAGGCAGTGAGCGAAGAGCCGGAGCCGATGTGGCAAACGACCATTTTCTCAGATAAGATGTCGGTGGATTTGAGATATTCGGAGACGGAGCCCATGGAGAGGCCATGATAACCGTAGCGTTTGATCTCGGCGCGGTCGGCCAATTCGCGGTCGATAGCATAATATTTATGCACGTCGTCGCGGGTGTGGTGGAAATGCGAATCGGAAATCGTGACGACCGGTGTGCCGGCGAAAGTCTTGACGCATTCTTCAATCTCGGCAGCGATGACGGGGACGTGGAGCGGGGCGCGCTTCTTCCCTTCGTCGAGCCGCTTCAAGCATTCCTCGTCCACCAGATGATCTTCGGCAAAATAGTCGCCGGTGGCCGCGACGCGAGCGATGATGGCGGAGAGTTTGACGCTATCGCCGATATAACCTTCGCGGTCAAGAATATCGCGAACATATTTCACGGTATCAGTCAACTTGCTGAAGCCATCTTCGAGCTTTTTGCGACTGCCGTCGGCGTTTTTGATCGTGCAAACGACATTTTTGCCTTCCATCTCAAAGTGTAGTGAACAGACCAGTTCATCGCCGCGATAGAGGGCGTATTTGCGCGAGGACGAGCCTGGGTTGGTGACGAGAAATAGTTTTTCCATGATAACTCCTTTTTGTGATTATAGCATGGAATTATGATTTCGAAGTAGCGAGGCTTAGCAAAATGACTATTTGGAGAGCGGAATTTGGCTGAAGGCTATGATTGCGTTATACTATAAACGTGAGAAGTTTCGAAAAGCCAAACGTACGGGCGAATGAACCAGAGTATGAACGGGAGCATTTTGAGGATTATGAGGCAGCGGAGTTAGCGCTAGCGGGATTGAAGCTGATTGCGCAGGAAAGGTAAGACAACGCAGATCAGGATGAGGAATGGGAAGATGACGATTGGGAGGATGAAGAGTGGGAAGATGATCATCGGGCTAATCAGGAGCGGACGGAGGAAAAAGAGCGCGAGGAGAAGTTTGAGCTATTGACAATCCCGCGCGAAATAATGCAGGAATATCATTTGCCGGAAGATTTGCCACCGGGAGTGTGTATCGTGGGAGGAGCGGCGAGAAGTCTCGCGCGACGATTGGTGGCGGACGAAAATGAGCCAGTGCGCGATCTCGATCTAGTCTATATCCAAGAATTCGATACGGCAGCCGAAGAGCTTGATGATGAGACGCTAGATAAGCTTTCGGCGAAATATATGCCAGATGATTATTCTTATGGTCATGGAATGCAACGCGATTCACTACGAAATTATTTCGCAACACGCGATCTAACTATCAACCAATGTTTGATTGCGGGGAATAAAATGCTGATGACAAGGGCGGCATATGATGATTTGCAAGAAAATATTTTACGACCGTCATTTTATGAGCAACCGAAAGAATGGTACACCTGTAATCATCGCATACTGCTGAAAATATTGCTTTTGCAAACGATTTTAAAAGAGACAACCAAATCTTATCCGACGCTAGAGGAAGTTTCTGTGAGGAATATGTATGGTGAAAAAGTTGGGTTTCACTCTGAACCCGTGGAAGACGACACGGAAGAAGCAGAAACGGTGTGGAGCAGCGAGTATAGGGGGGGGGTGGATGGACAAATACGACATTGGCACTTTTTCCGAGGCTCTAGCCCTGAACAAAGCAATGAGCCACGGTGCCCGGACGGCGATAAACTTCACGAAAGAGCTAGCGGATTGGAAATTGCTTAACCCGTATTATGCTGGAAGACCGATGCATTTGGCACGACATTTGAATCATCTGCTATACAGGCCGTTTGAATTTCGGCCATTGGACGAAAAGGAACAGCGAGATGAGCTGAACTTTGAGTCGATCGAGCAAATTACCCCGGGTATAGCGGGATATTCAGCACACGACAAGGCAGTGCGTGAGGAGATCAAATCTTATGATTCGCGGCCGGTTAATCCAGAGAGCAAAGATATTATCGAGCCGCAAACAGGCCATTATACACAAAAAGATTACGAATGGATGAATAAAGCCTTCCGACATCCCAATGATGCGTACGGTAGAGATGATGACTAGAGATTGCCGCAAAATTCATGTTATAATTCGGTCATGAGAGAATCGCACGGCTCAAAATACATCCTGAAGAAAATCCTGACATATATATTATATAGCTTGCCGACGGCGTTTTTCGTGCTGTGCTATTTTTTGATGACAGTGTGGGGTGAGGACATTATCCAGGGGGCGAATACGACGCCGGAGGTCTGGAAGGATATCGTGGGAGCGTTTCGACACAATTCACGGCTGTCGGATATGTATGCTTGGGTGGTGATTAATTACTTTGATTTCCAATATAGTTTCGGAGTGGATACGATCTTTCGACTGATCGACGTCGCGATGGCGAGCGGCATGATTTATCTGCTCGCGACGATGATCCTGGAGCGGCGACCGCGACTGCGGCTGGGGGATGCGATGATATACGGGTTAGGTTTCTTGGTGATTTTCCTGACGCCGGAAGGTTATACGCTGTATCGCGGTTTCTCAGTGATACATAATTATCTCATAATTAGCCTGACGACGCTGGTTTTCGCGCTGCCGTTCCTGAGAATAGTCGCGGGCAAGGAAATCCCGCGGATATATCGGAAATGGTGGTTCGCGCTCGGAGTGGGGCTGGCGTTTGGGATGGCGTCGAATATTACGCCGGTAGCATTCCTGATCTGCTTCGTGGGTGCGAAAGTGATCGAAAGCCTGCGCGAGAAGGACTGGAAAAAGGTCTGGCAGTTGCCAAAATGGCAGATAGTGATGCTATCTGGGATGATAATCACGCTAGCGGTGGCATATATCTTCGGCGCCGGAGTATCAACTTACGCGAACAATCCGGTGTATGTCGAGACTTATGATTATCTGGCCTTTGGCGAGGTTTTTGCTAATCCGGGCGGGGCGATGGTGCGAATCGTGAAGCATCTAGCAGTGAACTTTGGTTGCGTCTGGCTGCCGATCGGAGGGGCAGGGGTGATCTTGGCTGGAATGATGCTGGTGGCGGGAAAGCTGACGGGGCGAAAGGTGAAATTATGGCCGCAAACGCGGATGCAAAGGCAGGCGCTGGGGGCAGCGGTGGGGTTCGCTACGGTGTATTTATTATGCAGTACCCAGATCAAGCTGCCGATCCGGCTGGGTTTGCCCGCGTATCTCGGGATGGCGGTCGGGCTGGGGATTTTGGTCTGGAGTTGGTGGCAGCAACTGGCAGTAGCGAAAACGAAAATGGGTGGGCTGCAGCAGAGGCGAATGGAGAGAAGCGCAGTGAGTCTGGCGGCAGCGATGAGTATCGTGATGCTGGCGATGATTGGGGTGCGGGGATATTTCGCGCTGGAATATCGACCGCGTATCGGACAAGCTCTCAGCGAGGTCGAAAGAGCGGAGGGTGAGGTGGCCTGTGTCAATCCGGCACAGTTGCGGCCAAAAAAATTACCGCTGGTTTCATTATCACAGGATGAAACTTTTGCGGAATGGGCGTTACCATATATGACGGTGTATGGGAAAAG
Organism: uncultured Candidatus Saccharibacteria bacterium; assembly: GCA_964529615.1. Lineage (GTDB taxonomy): Bacteria > Patescibacteriota > Saccharimonadia > Saccharimonadales > Saccharimonadaceae > Nanosyncoccus. The sequence continues at coordinate 1,703 of CAZGXB010000034.1, read as the reverse complement.
GGTGGAAGTGTGCGAACCTTAGGCATGGAAAACCTACCTCAAATGAGAGGCAGGTTAAAGGTCAAATAGTCGGAGTTCACTAGATTTCCCTAGATCACTCCATAGCTTATTTTTTGTGGAGATCCTGGGGCCATAATGCGACATTCTATGATGCGCGGCCCCAGGATTGTCCCAATATTCAGTTGTACTGTGCCGCTCCCGAGGGGATGGGGTCTCGAATATTTCTACCTCTATGCCGAAGCGCTCGCCGCGCGGCGGCGATAGAAGGCAACACTACTATCCAGCCCGCCAAACCAGCGCCTCAACGCATAAAGACTATCGTCGTCATAAAACCGACGGTGAGGCCCCATCTCGATGTACATCTCCCCGAGATTCAGTTCTGAGAGTTTCACGTACTGCAGACCTCCACGATCGAAGAAGCTGACTTCCTCACCCAGACCTTCCTCGCACACGGCTTCAATACGATTCTGATAGTCAGCTATCTCTTTGCCGTAAGTCCGCCGGAAGGCAGACGAAGCTTGCTCCCTCTCTAGCTTATCCGCAATTTGCTTACGGACCTTGTCCTGATGCTCGCCGTACAGCTGACGGATCTTGTCAGCATTCTCGGCAAAAACCGCCTCCACTTTTGAGAGGCCATTTTTTTCCTCCATCAGCAGGTTGGCCCCAAGGGAGAAGCCGACTGGGACAATTATCTCATCTACGTGATAGGCATCCGAGACTCGAGCGAGCCTCCTGCATTGCCACTTCGCCCCAGCAACCGGTCTCTCCCAGTCTTCATCTAAAAAGACTATTGAGTGCCTCGGGCTGACGAAGCGATTTAAAAGCAACATATCGGTCGCCCTATCCGGCGAGTCTACCTCAAAGATCACTTCCTTTCCCTTGAGGGTGAAGTGTCCGAAGATCAGATCCGAAGACGTATCTAAGCCGCTATTTGCCACCCCCGTGCATACGGAGGCCCAATGCCTCCAGTCCGTGTTGAACGGACTAAGGGGATTCTCAATCTCCTCATAAATCCCCTTGCGAAGATTAGCTACTTCGAAGGTACGGGGTAAAATAAACTTGACCCCGTAGGCCTCGGTTACCCACCGTCCGTCAGGTTCTTCAACGATGTTGAATCCCCAACAAACGTCCCGGGCTTCCGCCAGTGTCAATTTCCTCTTCGTCGTAATTCCCTTTAAATTCTTCATATTCATCACCTCCCCCACCATGCGGCAGGGGTCCTTTCCAAAATGATTGGTTTTAGGCCCCTCGGTCCGCCACGGATTGGGAGACATACGAGCTAGGCTCGTATTTACCGTGCGCTATGAAGTTTTAGCCACCTTGCTACTTGTCTTGATAACTTACTTGCAAGGTGGGGTATGCGCAGATAGGAGAATAAACTAGGAGGAGTTAGTTCCCTATCTACGGATATCCCACCTTGAAGCTTGAAGAACAGATCATGATCAAACTCGTGGCATACGATGTGCTGCCCACCTCCACGCTCAAACTGGGCGCAGACTACAGCCTAATGTGCATAAGGTACTGAATATGCTTATGCCACGCGAGTCAACAATGACGTTCTCATACAAGATTCTTCGCAAAAGAAAGTGAAGGGATATTAGTACAACTTTCAGTTGGGATCTTAATGTACTTAAGCCTCTAAGTCCTCATGTCAACCTCCCCTTTCATGCAACAACTAGGAGCAACTTATCTTGGTAGCGTAG
>CAZGXB010000033.1:6037-10351 GCA_964529615.1 uncultured Candidatus Saccharibacteria bacterium | reverse complement strand
AGCCTTCTAAGCGCTTACCCTAATTCTCTGAATTAGGGGTTATATGAATATAACCGTAAGCCTTAGTGGGAGCTAGATGCTCCTTGATGTGGGCTGTCGCCCTCATCAAGCTTATGATTCCATTGTAGCACAGGTGGAAGAAAATGTCAATACTTTTTATGCTAAAAACTCAATTTTAGCAAAATTTTACAAGCATAACAGGGATAAAAATTCCAAAAACCATGACATAATATATGTCCTAATATTCACTTTTTCATCATTCCCTAATATTGCATAAACATTCTCTCTACCCCACTATACTATGTGCGGAGCGGAGATATCGTTATCGAATTCGGCACCTTGAGAGGCGCTGGAACTGACGGTTATGGCTGGACACGCTTCACCCGCCCTGATTCCTACGCCTATTTCCTCAACTTCTACACCATAAACGTCTATCCTACGGACGGCTACGGGGTGCGCTATTTTGCTTTCCCCGTCCGCGCAGAAAAAGCTCCGCATTTCTCTAGGGGCAAAAAAAACAAGCTCAAAGCTATTCTTAAGCGCAATCGGCAAGAGGCGAAGCTATCTCGGAGCTAGTGCCAGAAAGAGACGAGCAGCAGACCAAGCCGTACTTCAATGGGGCAAAGTTATTAGCGATGAGATATAAGGCACATTCTCTGGGGGCGAAGTTATCATGGATGGAGTGCAAGGCGAAGTCGAAGCACGCAAGGAGGCTGGGCTTAGCGCCCTGCCTCCGCGTACTGCAGACTTCAACGCTGCAATCCGCCATGAGAACGAGCCCTACAACTCGCCCCAGTTTTGCCCCACCGACACCTCCACCCTCAACCTCACCGGCAAATCCGGCGCCACATTCTCCATCTTTTCCCGCAAAATCTTCCCTACGCGCTCCTCATCCCCCTCCGCGCACTCCACGATCACCGAATCATGCACCTGCATCACCATCTCCGCCCCTGGAATCGCCTCGAGCGCCTTATCCACCTCGATCATCGCCCGCTTCATCAAATCCGCCTCTGTCCCCTGGATCGGCATATTCTGCGCTGCCCGCTCCGCCCCCGAACGCACGATGAAATTACTCGAATGCACGTCCGGCGTCGGTCGCCGCCGACCATAACGCGTCTCGACGTACCCCCGTTCGCGCGCCTCTTGCAACATTTTCTCCAGATACTCCTTAATCGGCTTCCTCAGCTCAAAATATTTCTCGATAAACTCTTTCGCCGTCGCATAATCCATTTTCGCCGCCTGCGACAGCCCGCGAATACTCATCCCATAGAGAATCCCAAAATTAATCACCTTCGCCGCCCGCCGCTGCTCTTTCGTCACCTCTGTAATCGGCACCCCGAAAGCCTCACTCGCCGTCTTGGTATGCACGTCCACGTCTTGATTAAAGTCCTCGATCAGCGCCTCATCTCCCGCCATCGCCGCCGCCAAGCGCAACTCAAACTGCGAATAATCCGCACTCACCAGTTTCCGCCCTTTCGGCGCAATAAATCCCGTCCGAATCCGCTTCCCCACCTCTGATCGCACCGGAATATTTTGCAAATTCGGATTCGTCGACGACAGTCGCCCCGTCGCCGTCACATTTTGATTGAAAGTCGTATGGATCCGCCCCTCCCTGTCCGCCAGCTCCGGCAAAGGACTAATGTAGGTCGATAATAGCTTCGCCGCCTCCCGATAATCCTTTATCGCTGCGATAATTGGATGATGTTTCTGCAATTTATCCAGCTCTTTCACTCCTGTTGAATAGCCCCGCGCAGTCTTCTTAATCCCTTGCGTCGGCAAGCCTAACTTCTCGAACAGCACTTCCGACAGTTGATACGGCGAATTCAGGTTAAATCCCACCCCCGCCATCTGCCACACCGTCTGTTCAAGAATTTTAACCTCATGCGAAAACTCCTCTTTGAGCTGTGCAAAATATTGTTCATCGATCAGCATTCCCCGCTTTTCTATCTTATATAACACCGGTATCAGCGGTAAATCGAATTGAACAAATATTTTATACACCTCCAGCATTTCCGCAAATTCCGCCTTCTGCGCCTCGTATTCACGCTTCTCGTCCCCCATTTGCACCTCCCGCGCCAAAGGGTTCAGCAGGAAGCGCCCTTGACCCAGATCCCAGTATTTCGCCCCCTGAAGCACCTTTTTCGCCACTTCCTCGTTTTTATGCATCAGCGCCTTCACGTCCCAAGACACCAAAACCCCGTCCGACGTCTCCTGAATCACCTCTAAGGTCTGTTGTGTCGCCAGAGCCACCCGAGAGCCACTAGCTTTTTCCCCGCCCTCTGCGCGCCTCTCCGTGCCTCTAGCGGCCGTTTTTGACGCTTTTTCTGCTTTTTCCACCTTTCTTTCCACGTCCAGCTGCACAAATTTCCGAATCAACGACCGAAATTCCAATTTTTTCAGCGCCTCTGTTATCCTCTCCGGATCCACCTTCAGATCGGGCATTTCCTCCAGTTTCACCGGCGCATCCGTCATAATCCGCGCGAGTTCCAGCGACATTTTCGCACTTTCCTCCCCGTCACGCAGTTTTTTCTGCACCGCCGCCGGCTCCACCTCGTCCAAATGCCGATAAATCTCCTCCAGGCTGCCATATTCGCCCAGCAGCTTCACTGCCGTCTTCTCCCCCACCCCTGGCACACCCGGAATATTGTCCGACGCATCCCCCTTCAACGCCTTCAGATCGAGAAATTGCGCCTTTTTAATCCCATATTTCGCCTCCACTGCCGGTACATCCAGCTCTTCCAGCTTCGAAAACCCCTTCAACACCCGGTACATATGCGTATTTTCATCCACCACTTGCAGCATATCAAGGTCCGATGACACAATAAACGTCTCATAATCCCCCTCATCATCCGCCTGTTTCGCCAGGCTACCAATAATATCGTCCGCCTCATACTCCGGCACCTCCACAAACCCCCACCCCAGTGCCTCAATTAGCTCCTTCAGATACGGAATCTGCGCATAGAAATCCGCCTCTGGCTTCTTCCGCCCTGCTTTATATTCCTCATAAATCGCCTTCCGCTTCTGACACGAGCTCTTCGAGTCCCAGGCCACCACCACGTTCGTCGGACCCAGCTGCTTCACAATCTCCATCGCAATCGCCGCAACCCCATCAATACCCCCTGTCGGCACTCCCTCGCTCGTGCTCAGCGCCCCCATCGCATAATACCCCCGATAAAACACCGATTTCCCATCTATCAAGACCAAACGTTTCATTCCCTAATTATAACATACAAGAAACCCCCAGCCACCGCTAGATTTCTAGCTTTGGCCAGGGTCAGAGCAGTTTAAGGAGTTACTCAGCTCCGAACCTGTCTTAAAACCCTACCGCCCGCAACTTCTCGCCGAGCTGCGTTCCTAAATTGGGGGTCTCATAATGAGACGTATCCCCCTCTCTCTGAACCGTCTCAAGCAGGTAAGCCGCAACCCGCTCAGAGTTCAGCTGTCCCATATAGCAAATTTTTTTGTATAGGGGGCTGTCTTCGTCCTGCAGGTCGAGAACTCGATAAATTGCCGCCTTCCGCCGGTTAATCCCGCAGCCTCCCAGCTCGTGGACATCTTCCTTAGTCAGCCAGGTCTTCCCCGTCAAGGAAATTAGTTCCTCGACGAGTTCCGTCCCGACGGCTAATACTAACTGGGTCGGGCAGCCAAGCCGCTGGGCAATCATACGGCACGCCCGACCGTGCTCCCGCCGCGAGGCGAAAAATCCTCGCTGAATATAGGCAGTATCGTAAAACCTGCCCGTGAATCCGTCGTACTGGTTTTCCTCGATCACGAGGCAATCATCCGTCCCGCAAATGCGATACAGATAGTTCCTATACCCCGTCCCCGTCTGTCTGGAACGGGTACCAATGAATTGCAACTCGGTGTCCGGTAATATATTATCCTTCACTGAACTCACGGGATATTCTTTACCGTCCCCTCGCTTCATCGTAATTTCTTCAGCTTTAACGATTGTTCTTTCTAAATCCTTCATATCCATCACCTCGCCCCACCCCTCTCGAGTGGGGCTTTACTTTCCTTTTGAATTTGATTTTAGGCCCCCCGGCCTGCCACAGGTCGCTCATCATCGTCTTAAGTATCTCTCAAGCCTCATCCCGAAAGATAGTTAGCGATGCCCCTTGCGCTCTGTGCGCTATTCGGTTTTAGATCTGTCGCGCCTGGTTTGACACGAACAGCATGCAAACTATCGCCCCTCATAGTCTCCATGCTGCCCGTCTCTACCCAGCCACTTCCAGAACAAACTCTCACGCTACCAAAACCTCATAAGAAAGGTATCTATTTGAGGTTGTCAAATAGATAAATGCAGGCATTTAT
>CAZGXB010000033.1:0-5937 GCA_964529615.1 uncultured Candidatus Saccharibacteria bacterium | reverse complement strand
TATCTATTTGAGGTTGTCAAATAGATAAATGCAGGCATTTATGAATCCTGATGACTTACAATCTTCTCTGGAGATTAGGATTATGGTCAGGATTAGGAATTAGGATTAGGTTTCGTTTCACAGATTCTCATAATGTACTGAAACTTTCCGAAGTTTCCCTCATCAAGCTTATACTTCAATTGTAGCACACATAGTCAAAATTGTCAATACTTTTTATGCTAAAAACTCCATTTTGGCAAAATTTTACAAGCATAACAGAGATAGAATTAATACTGTTTTTCATCAAAAATTATGACCTAATACGCTAAAACCATCCCGACTAAGCCTTCCCTTCCGCCAGAATCCTGTTATAATATTGACCATTCCAGTCCCTTCCATTCCCTCCCGGTGTGATATAATCGTACGTAGTTATGAAAGAGCAACGCAACGTCAAACTCCTCGCCATCGTCGGCATGAGCGGCAGTGGTAAATCCGTCGCCGTCGATTATCTCACCTCTAAAGGCATCCCTAAAGTCTATTTCGGCGGCATGATTTATAAAGAAATGGAAAAACGCGGCATCGAATATTCCCCGGACAACGAACGCGAATTCCGCGAAATGATCCGTCAAACCGAAGGCAAAGATTGGGTCGTCCGCCAGGCTATCGCCGAGGCCAACGACCTCATCGCCGCTGGCCAGAAACGCATCGTCCTCGACGGAGTTTACTCCTGGACTGAATATAAGACGCTTAAGCATGAATTCCCTGGCGAGCTCGTCTTCGTCGCTATCGTCGCGAACAAAAACCTGCGCTACGAACGCGTCGCTAAGCGCCCCCATCGCCCCTTCGACGCCCAAAAAATCCGCGAACGCGACCAAAGCGAGATCGAAAACCTCGAGAAAGGCGGACCGATCGCCGCCGCTGATTATTACATCATCAACGACGGTTCCATCGCTGACCTGGAGCATCAACTCGCAGCCATCCTCAACGCCATCGCCTTCTAGCCCGATTTTGCCAGACGAACCAACAGAAAGAGTGATAAACAAATGTATTATCTATCCTACATATAGTAAGCTTATGAGAATAACTATTCAAAGGAAGTAAATGACTGGAATAAGCTAAGAAATAATTTTAACTTCCCCCTTCTTCCTCACCTCAATCCTCCTCACCCCCTCTAGCTTCACATATTCCCCTTCTGCTTGTATTTCGACATTACTCGGCTCCGCGAATTCTATTATGTCGCCTTCCGTTTCCACCACTTTCACTCCAAAAATCACGCTTCTCAGCCCAAAACCCACCATTCGCCAAAAACTCCCCAATCGCTTCGTCGCACTCGCGAATTTCCCCGGCGCGAAACACCACTCTCCGCCCTTCATCAGACGTGCCAAACTCGGTCCATTCACCGCCAAATAGTCCGTCGTCCCTCTAGCCACCTCTATACCATTCACCATCATCCCCGCCGGCAAAAATTGTTTCCGCTTATGCTTGAAATACCAGCCCACCGCCTGAAACAACGAAAACAACGGCCCATGCTTCCCCGTATTAAGCGCCGTCCGCATTTTCTCATCATCCATTAGCTCCGTCGCTTCCGCCAGCAGCCCCACCGTCGCATAACACGGCGCAAACCGCCAATGCTTGTCATCCACCAGCACTTCCAAAGGATACAATTTCCGCATCCTCCCCGCCTCATACGCCTCGACGATTCCACGCACCCCCTCAGTTCGCCGCACCCCTGTCATACGCGCAATGTCATTGAAATTCCCGTAGCCTAGGACGCCCAATATCGCCTGCTTTTCTGCCAGCATAATTGCATTCAAAGCCATCGCCGCCGTACCATCGCCGCCCGCTACGACTACCAAATCCCCATCCATCAGCACTTTCGCCAGCTGCGCCGCATTTTCCTCCAATTTCGCTGGCTTCACAGCATATTTCCCCACCATCCAGCTCCTTAACTGCCGCACTTCCGTCAGCACTTCGCGCTCAATCCGTGCCTGCTGCGACGATCGCGGATTATATACAAGCATAAGCCTTTTCATCAGACAAACCCCAAGCCGACAAGCATAAGCCTCCCCATCAGGCCCATCCCAAACTTACAAGCACTAACTTTTTCATCAAATCCGCCTTACCCATACAAGCACTAGTCCTATCAAAAACTCACCCCCTAGTCCGGCACCGACGTATCAACCTCTGAAGTATCGTCCTTTGGCGTGCTACTCGGATTCAACCCGCTAAAGCCCGGGATCAGCCAATTCAGCGCCGTGAACATCACTGCCCACACCACCATTCCGATCACCACCTCTAGCAGTCGCGTTTTCGCCTTCGCCACTTGCCCCTCATTATCTCGCGCCGTCTGATAAAGAATTCCCGCCCAGACCACACCGATCACCGCTGCCACCCCTAGGCCATAGACCAAAATCTTCACCACCAGCAGCAACAAGTTCTCGATATCCATGTCTTCTGGCAAAATATTCGTCGAAACCGCCATCATCCAACCTGTCTTCAGCCCCAACATCCTCACCTCCTAATGCAAATATTCATGCAATTTTTTAGTCTCTTTGTGCTTACGTAGTTTCGACAAAGCTTTCGCCTCAATCTGCCGAATCCGCTCCCGCGTCACCGAAAATTCATTCCCCACCTCTTCCAGCGTATGCGGCCGACCGCCCCCGATACCGAAACGCAATTTGATGATTTTCTGCTCGCGCTCACTCAAGGTCGTCAAAATCTCCGCGATTTGCTCTTTCAGAATCTGATTCGCCGTGGCGTCCTCCGGCGAGTCCCGCTCCGAATCCTCCACGAAATCCCCCAAAACCGACTCTTCATCGTCTCCGTCTCGCCCCACGCTCGCGTCCAAACTCGCAATATCCTGCTTAATCCGCATCACATACTCGACTTTTTCCACGTCCATCCCCATCGCCTCAGCAATTTCTTCATTCGTCGGCTCACGATTCAGCTCCTGGGTCAAGCGTCGCGTCGTCCTGAGTACCTTATTAATCGTCTCCACCATGTGCACCGGAATACGAATCGTCCGCGCCTGATCCGCAATCGCCCGCGTGATCGCCTGCCGAATCCACCACGTCGCATAAGTCGAAAACTTAAAGCCTTTCGACGGGTCAAATTTCTCCACCGCCCTGAGCAAACCAGTATTTCCCTCTTGAATCAAGTCCAAGAAATCCAGCCCTCGACCCCCGTAGCGCTTCGCAATCGAGACTACAAGACGCATGTTTGACTCGGCCATTTTATCCTTAGCTTTTTTGTCGCCCTGGACGATTTTTTCCGCCAATTCCGCTTCTTCTTCTTGCGTCAGCAGCGGAATTTTTCCGATTTCGCGCAGATACATCCGCACCGAATCGTCCGCAAAAGCGTCCACATTATCCGCCGTAATCGCCAGATCCTCGTCCGAGAGTTCCTCTTCCGCCGACAGCTCATCCGCTTCCGGCTCCCCCACCTCCAGCATCACACCTTTGGTCTTTAAAATATCTTCTTCATTATTTTCCATTACATACTAATATACACAGTTTCACCAGAATTTTCAACTCAAAACCTCGCTTTCAGCACTCTATCTCTCCATTATATCACACCTCGTCGCAAAAGTCAAGATTCAGAGCGAAAAATCGAGATTACGCGAGTTTTTCCGAGCAAGCGCAGACTTTTCTACGGCATAGCCGTAGAAAAGTCAAGATTCTCCCCGCTTTATCACCATAATTCGCTTCAAAATCTCCGCTTCCCGCTCCTGATCCGCCTCACTTTCCCCGAGTTTATCCAGCTCCGCGTTCAACTCCTCCACCTCAATTCGCGCCGTCTCTGCCTTTAGCCGCTTCAACAGTGCTTTTGCTTCCGCCTCTAGTGCTACTTTTTCCCACCCCTGATAGCGCTCATCAAAAATCAGCTCCAGTTCTGCCAATTTCGTCTCGTCCTCCGTCACTTCCACTCCTTTTATCTCCGTCACGCCCCCCAGCAAAACAATCGCCTGCAAACTATCCTGGATTCCTTGTAATACATCATTTTCCACCTTCCCCTCCACCTTTTTCAGTCGCCTCGGCGTCTCAATCACCCTCCCGCTCTCTTGTAAATCTTCCACGCTACAATCCAATTTCCGCGCCACCTGCTGCTCATAATGTTTCCGCTCCACCGCGTGTGGCACATTTTTCAGAAGTTTCATCGCCACATCGGCATATGACCGTTTCCCCACCCCTGTCCTCAAATCCAAATTTTCCTCATATTTATCCAGTAGCCAATCCACCGCCGGTCGGCAATTTTGCACCGCCTCCTGCCACAATTTCTCACTCTTCTGGATTAATTCATCCGGGTCCTTCGCCCCGTGATAATCCGAAATCACGCTTAAATTCACCGCTAAATTCCCCGCCATCATGATCGCCCGCTCCGTCGCTTTCACCCCTGCTGCATCACCGTCATAGGCCAGTCGCACATCCGGCGTCAAACGCGATAGAGTCTTCAGGTGCAATTCCGTCATCGCCGTCCCGCTGGTCGCCACCGCCTCGCGCACCCCAGCTTGATGCGACGAGATCACATCCATATTCCCCTCCACGATCACCACAAATCCATTCTGCCGGATCGCCTCCTTCGCCTGCGCCAAGCCGAAAATAAACCGACTCTTATTAAACAGTAGCGTCTCCGGAGTATTCAAATATTTCGGCTCACCCTTGCCCAAAATCCGCGCCGTATAGCCGATCACACCTCCCGTATCAATAAATGGCACCATCATCCGCCCCCGAAATAGATCCCCGCCAAACCGGTTCAGCACCCCCGCCGCCTCCATCTCTGGTGTTTTATACCCCCGTTTCATCAAAAATTGCACTAGCGCTCGCCCCTGATTCGGCGCATAACCAATCCTGAAGTCCGCCAGTGTCCCCTTCGTCATTGCCCGCTTTTCTGTCGCATATTTCCACGCCGTTTCGCTCTTCGTCAGACAAAATTGATAATATTTGCAAGACAGCTCTAGTAGTTCTTTCATCCGCTGTTTTTTCTCGGCCACTTTCCTGTCGCCACCACCATACTTTTGCAACTCCACTCCTGCCTGTTGTGCCAACTTTTCCAGCGCCTCACGGAAAGAAATCCCCTCCACCTCCATAATAAAGGCGAAAATATCTCCACCTTTATTCGCCGAAAAATCATGCCAAATCCCCTTATCCGGCGACACCATGAAACTCGGCGTCTTGTCCACACCCCAAGGCGACCGCCCCTTGAAATTCCGTCCCGCCCGCTTCAGCTCGATGTATTGGCTGACTACATCCTCAATCGGCAATCTCGACCGTATTTCCTCCTTTGCGTCGTCCATAAACCCATTATACCACCTCTCACTCCCATCTTCACCTCAAAAAAGAAGCTCTGCGGTAGGCACATACTGCGCCGTGCAGAACTTCAATAGCTTCAGTATATCAGACCATAGCTTTGATGTCAATAATTTGCTTATTTCGAGTGATAAAAAGCATTCGCTTGATTTGTTTATGCTGACGAGCTTTGCTTATGAGGAAATTACAAATTTGGTCATCACGAATTTTCTTACCATTGGTGCGCGAAGAGTCGATGATAAGATTTGGTGACTGACGCAACGCTCGTTTAAGCATATGCTCCAAGGTGTTAGCTTTATCTGTAAGTGGTGATTTAATCTCATACTCAATTCCATCTAGCAAAATATCAGCAGTTTTCTGAGTTCGAGTCGGTAAAAATTCCACCGTATACCCGACAAGTGCCAAAACCTTTGCAACTCGTTCCTCATGCGGCCACGGAGCAGCGTTCGCCGGAATAATCACTTTGCCTGTATTTATCTTTATTGGTTTCATGCTCAACATCGTATCACCAAATAAGCAGAATTGCCGCCCATTACCCTCCCTGTACAAAATATTTATACATCGTAGCAATCTCTGTATAAAACTTTTACTCACCACAAATAGCCCTTCTCAGGGCTATTTCTTCAGGTTGTTGGAGCTTATTGCTTCTTTT
>CAZGXB010000032.1:0-10870 GCA_964529615.1 uncultured Candidatus Saccharibacteria bacterium | reverse complement strand
CCCATTGTCAGTGTTGTTGCCCGAACTCGGCAATTGCCAGTTCTTGGGGCAGATGCACACATATCGTAGATGACTCAAAAAAATTAGACGGCGCTTGCGCCGGATTTAACCATAAGCACTTTGAAAACGCGCAGACCCTTCCCCTAGAGACAACCCTCTCTCCCGAAGCCCCCGGATTCAGTCGCCTCCTCTATGATCACGTCTCCTCCCCACCATTATACACCTCCCGCTCCCAAAACCACAATTTTCCCCCATCCCCAAACACTTATGCTATAATAAATCCATGAATAATCTCGAGTATCTCAACCAGATCTCTCAATCCACTCGCCCGGTCAACCCCAACAGCGCCAACTCTTTCCCCTTCAAGCTAGTTTTCAAAATCCTCGGCGGCGCTCTCCTGGCTTTCATCGCTCTCATTATCATCAGCAGCGCCATGGGCAACGCCAGCCAAAAAGTCTCCAGTCTCACCGCCCAAGTTTACACCCGCGCCAACAACCTCAACAAAACCGTCAAAGATTACAACAAACTCGTCAAATCCTCTCGCCTCCGTTCGATCGGCATTTCCCTCTCCGGCGCTCTGACCGGCGGCACCAACCAAATCTCCTCCTACGTCACCGAAACCAGTGGCAAGAAGCAGAAAAACCCGCTTCAACCCCCCGAAAAAACCCTCGCCGAAGAGACCGAAATGAGCAACACTCTCAACGAAACTCTGAAAAACGCCCGCCTCAACGGCATCCTCGATCGGGTTTATGCTAACCAAATCCAGCTCCAAGTTTCCCTCCTCATGTCGCTCTGTTCCGAGCTCAACGCCCGCACCAAAAACGACCAACTCCGCGACATCACCAACCAAATGTCCACCAACCTCCAAGCCATTGACGAAAGCTTCGCCAGCTATTCTAACCTCGGTAGCTGACCCGGAAAAACAGCTTTTTTCGGTCTAACTATTGACTTTTTCTATAATCTGTGCTACAATGGTATTATGACTACTTCAAAAAACCAAAATTCTCAAACCGACCCCAGCTCCACCGCTTCCTCTGCTCCAAATTCCGCCTCTCAAGACGCAAAAACAGCCAAACGCCCGAAAAAATCCCGCGTCCCTGTCATCCATGACGTCGTCGAGAGCAAACTCTTGAAAGAATTTCGCGAATTTATCAACCGCGGCAACATGGTCGATCTCGCCATCGGTATCGCGGTCGGTGGCGCTTTCACCTCTATCGTCAATTCCATGGTCAACGACATCATCATGCCGATCGCCAGTCTCACTGTCGGGGGCCTTGACTTTTCCAAACTTTCCATCGACATCCCTAATCTCTTCGGCGCTGACATGACTGCCCATATTGCCATCGGCAATTTCATCCAAAATATCGTCAATTTCCTCTCGATCGCTTTCGTCGTCTTCCTCTTCGTCCGCATGATCAACAGCGTCAACCGCGCCAAAGAAGCCGCTGACGCCGAGCACGCCAAAGCCGTCAAAGAAGCCAAGGTCGCCCGTACCGCCGAGAAAAAGGCCGAACAGTCTGCCGCCGAAGCCAGCCAAGCCACCAAAGCTATCGACGCCTACGCTCAGAAACAAATCGCTTCGATTAAGCCCGACCTAGGCGCCCTCAAGACCCGCAAAAAGTCCTAGCTAAGCCCGCTTTTTCACTTTCTCGCCATAGGGCAAGACCAGCATAAGCGCCATAAATAGCACGAAAAACATCGTTTCCCAGATCAAAATCCGCTGCTCAAACCATTCCAGTCCCCAGAGCATCCCTACCGCACAAATAATGCCATAAGTGACGAACGTCATGCAGACCATCCGCGTCGCCTCGTTCGTCCTCTGATTAAACGTCACCATCAGCGCCACCAGCAGCATCGCCAGAAACATCATCCGCGAGAAAATCTGGTGGAAATTACTCACTGCGCTCACCTTCCCGCCCACATCCGCAATCCCCAGCGGACAAAACGACAGTCCTAAGAGCCCCACCACCATCATAATCACCAGGTAATAAAATCCGCGCGGCATCCGCCAAATTTCCCCCACCTTCCAGAGGTATTTCCCCACCAACATCGCCACACAAAAATTCCCCAGCGCGAACAGCATGCTACTCCATAGCCCAAACCCCACATGCCGGCTAATCGAATAATGCAAGCTCCACGGCTTCCCCATCAGATCATTCCCGATCACCGCCGCCATCTCCGTCGATAAGAAAATCGCCAGCGTACCCCAAATCAGCCTCGCTTTGAGGCTGTTGCGTTTCAGTGATTCTTGGGTGAATTTCGCAACTTTCCCGCTTTCCTCGCGGCCTTCATCGCGATCTTCCTCTCTCTTCTCCGTCATTCGCGTGTTATTCCTCTAATTCTTTCGTCAAATTATAGCTCAGCCGTACCAAATCCGCGATTTCCCCCTCATCTAGTTGCCCCGTCAGCACAATTTCCACCCCACCCCGCCCAAAATACCGACTTTCCATCACTGTTTCGTAATCTTCCCGCAATTTCTTGCCCAAATTCCGCTCCGTCCGCACTTCCAGGGTCTTCGGCCGCACCACCAGAAACGCCTTACCCTCCGGCACTTTATAAATCACGTCGCGCACTTCACCGTCCTCCCCCTTGCGTTCCTCTCGCGTCCACTCCCCCACCCCAGAAATCTTCTCTAGCTCAACCATCTTCCTCCTTTCCAGAAAAAGCCTTAGTAGCAACCATATCAGAGTGCGCCAATGAAGTGCTAGTACAAGGCAAAGGTGAGGAGCGCAAGCGAACCGTACTTCCCGTACGGAGAGCGCGCACCGCAACCTTTAACGCCGTAATAGCCTTCATTCGCGCGCTCCTTGAAGATACCACTGCAGCTCCTCAATCGAGCCCATAATATCATCCATCGCCCGATGCTCCTCCCTCTTCGTAAACCGCTTGCCAAACTTCCCCTCCATCACGACTTTCCACGCGCTCACATCAAGAATCCGATAATGCAACTTCTCTGCCACTTTTGGCCATTCTATATCAATAAATTTCCGGTCTTGGTGAATCGAATTCCCCGCCAGAATTACCTTCTCCCCTGGCTCAAAATTCTCTTCAATAAACTCTATCAATTTCTTTTCCACCTCTTCCGTGCTCTCCCCCGTCGCATTTTGCCCCATCAGCGCCTCACGCGTCGCCGTGTTTTTCTCCCAAAACTCCCCCACCATCCGCCTCTTCATCAAACTTTCCGGCACTTTCACCACCGCCGTCAACGTCGCAATCGGCACAAAATCCCAATCCGTCGCAATCGCCGCCAGCTCCAAGATCCGGTCCTTCCCCGGCTCCAAACCTGTCATCTCGAGATCGATCCACAGTAATTTCGCTTTTTTTGCTTTCTTCATTCTTTTATTATACCATATCATTCCTTCGACTGCCCATTTCTACCTCATTTCCTCTCCCACACTATACTATGTGCGGAGCGGAATGACTTATCTCGAGCAACAGCTCCTCTGGCAAGCCGGCACGCATGGTTATGTCTGGCTGCAGCAAGCCTACGGACAGTCCAAGAATACCCTTTTCGCCACACTTGACGCCACCACGGTCAATCCCGCATCATATGCCAATCGTAGTTATGCTTTCCCCGTCCGAAAAATCACCAACTTTGATAGTAAAATGGTCAATAAAACTTCAAAATTTGCTCATAATTCTTTAATAAAGCTCAAAATCCGCAGATTTAACAGAGAGAAATTTAGGTTGAACTTGTAAAGGCTTTACAAGTTGGACGGGGAAAGCAAGATTGCGGCTATCACCGCCAGATGGGTAAACTTTAATATCATTAAGATTGAGAAATAGAGCTTTAGTGATATCATCCGGCGCTGTCCGTGGCCAAACATAACCATTGAATCCGCTATATCTGAGAGCGCTGCCACCAATGCTGACATACCCGCTCCGCACATAGTATGGTGGGATAAATTTTATGGTTATATGTTTTTGTCTATGGCGGAGGATAACGGACGAGGAAAGCAATGCAACGATCAGTACGGCTCGACGCCTCCACTGTGCTATAAATGTCAATGTGATAGGCATAAATGTTTTTAGTATTTGCTGCGCGTGACCAATTATATATCCCAATTCCAGCATGTTTCAAGCTTTTGTCAAAAGTATTCAATAGTCCGCTCCGCACATAGTATAGTGAGGTATAAGCTATGTTATAGTATCCACCATCCTATCTCTACATCTCCTCCGGCACTTCGATCCCTAGCACCCCCAGCCCATCTTCCATCACCGCCAAATATCCCCGCACGATCTCCCGCAATTTCCCCTCTTCCTCATTCCCCACCACCGGCACATTCTCATAAAACCGCGAAAACTCCTGCGCCAGCTCATACAAATAGCCACAAACTTTATACGGCGCCTTCTCGCGCACTGCCTGCGCCAAAATTTCCTCATATTGTACAATCTTTTTGCTAAGCCGCTTCACCCACTTTTCCTGCTCTTCCCCGCGCTTCTTTTCCACCGGAGCACTTTTTTCAAGTTTCTGCAAAATCTTCTTCGCCCGCACTGCTGAATATAAGAGATACACACCGGAATTCCCCGTCATCGACACCGACTCCTCCGGATCGAACACAATATCGCCGCCCATTTTATACTTCAAAAACGCATATTTCAAAGCGGCCAAGGTGATCATTTGATTAGTAGGAATTAGGCATGACTCTTCCGGAGAGGATCCGGAGTTACGACGAGGACGAGCGCCACAGCCCTGCGACGGCAGGCGCTGTGGACGCGCCTCGACGGAAGATGTTATGGCTAATTCCTGATTAACCAGCTGTATTACCTCGACCGCCTTGAGAAAATTCCCTTTCCTCGAGCTCATCTTCACCCCACCCTTCAACTTCACCAGTCCATGCGTCAAATGCCGCGTCCGCTCGACCAACTCCGGCGCATACTCCTTCACGCTCGCCAGCACCACCTTCATATAATCACTTTGTTCGTTCCCCGTAATCACCACCGATTCATCGAAATGCCAATCCTCCCATTTCGTGAAAATCAAGCCTACGTCCTTCGTCTCATAAGTCGGCACTCCCTCGGCATTGATGAAGACTCGCGTATGCAGCCCCACCTTCTCTCCCCGAAACACGATCGCGCCCTCGCTCTCCTCGTACGTCGTCCCCACATGCGCCAAAACTTCCTCGCGCCCCTTATCCACCACTGTCGATTCCGGATAAAACTTATCAAATTTCACCCCAATTTGTGCATAAAAATCCTCAAAATATTCATAGCTCAGCTTCCGCCCCGCCCAATATAATTCCGCGATTTGCGCAATTTCCGCCGTCGATCGCCCATAATCCTCCGCCACAGCCTCCAGCGCCAACCGCTCGCGACACTTCTCTTCCCCCAACTCCGCCAGATCATAAATAATCTTATTCAGCTCCTTAATCTCCGCTCTGGCCGCCTCATCCTCTTCATACGCCCGCGTCCCCTCGACATAGCACTTCGCAATCTCCTCAATCGCCACGCCTAGCCCTGTCCCTTGGGCGCTCTCAGCATCCGGTAAATTCGCGGAAAACGTGAAGCGCGCAAAGGAGCTGGACTTAGCGTCCTGCTCCTGCGCACTGGAACGCTTTGACAAAGAATTTGCCGATGCTGTGAGTGCCCAGAGGGTTTTGGCCACGTGCATCCCAACATCCCCCCCAAAATTCGCCCGCACCACCTTCGCCCCTGCCTTTTCCAAGAGTCGCGAAATACTATCACCCACGATTGAAGTATATAAATGCCCCACATGCAAGACTTTAAACGGATTCGGGTCAGAAAACTCTGCCACCACCGTCTTCCCAGAATATTCGTCCTGTGATATAAAATTCTGCAAATTCCCCTTCAAATCCTGCGCGTACCCCTGTACCTTCTCAATGTAATATTCACCTGGTGATATAAAATTCAAAAATCCCGGCGCCGCGATTTCAACCCTTTCCACCTCCAGTCGTTCTCCATTTTCGCCCGCATCCGCTTTTTCCAGCTCAGTTTTTATCTCCTCAGCAATCATCATCGGACTTTTATGCGCAATCTTCGCCAGTTTCAGCGCTACATTCGTCGCATAATCCGCCCCCGTTTCCGCCGGCGCTTCGGTGAGTTCCACCTCTATCTCCGCCCCAAAAATCCGCTTCACAATTTCCTGAATTTTCTCTCGCACATTTTCCATAGTCATATTATACCATATTATCAATATGGTTGTATAATTGCGTCGGTTCGGAAGAAATATCAAATGATATTTCTTCGCTCACACTCCTTATTATACCACATTCCCTCTCAATCTCACTCCAGACGGGGAAAGCAGGCCATTTATCATAGGTTCCAGTTGCGACGTTCATATCTGTTATGGTTAGATAATGGGCTGAGCTGCTGCTCGATCCGTGCGGAGTTTGCGACCATAGATTTGCACTTCTTCCGGCATGTCCGATGTGACTTACTTGCACGGATATGCTTCCGCTCCGCACATAGTATAATGAGGAAGAGATTATGTTTGTATAGGGTTGCAATGGACGGGGAAAGCAGAATAACGATAAGCTGTGTGCGTAAAGCTAATGCTAGAATCCGAAAAATCTAAGTTGCTAGCATCACTTTTTGCATCGAGAGAACCCAAAGTCCAACTGGTTCCGCTATAACCCGCTGTCCTTAAAGTGCCATAGTTCACGCTACTCCACCCGCTCCGCACATAGTATTGTTGGGTAAAGGTAATGTGTTTTAGCGAGTTTACCATAAAAAATACTAGTATATTATACAATCCTACCTTTTCCTCACTATACTATGTGCCGAGCGGAGGAGTCTATATGCTGCAAGGTGCATTGCGAGTTGCGGGCAATATCGGTACTTATTGGTCCTCAGTTTCCCGTCCTGCTATCGAGAGCGCTTATTATCTTCACATGGATGGACCTGGAGTTGCTCACTCACCTTATGGTAATCGTAATCATGCTTTACCCGTCCGCAAATCATCAATCATCATCGTCCGGAAAAGCATTAAAACGAACACCGACATATGAAGTTCCGATAACTGAGTCATTGGAAGCAAAAAAGTAAGCGTTAGAAATATTAAGGGATGGCGAACCAGACCAGCCATAACTCGTACCTCCAGCCCCTCGCAATGTTTTATCGTCCATATTAACATTCCCGCTCCGCACATAGTATAGTGGGAAAGAGACTATGCTTATATGTTCCCCACTTCCACACCCCAACTTGTAAAGCCTTTACAAGTTGGACGCCATTTTTCCCCTGTTAATTATTCAATTTTTGGGCTTTATTAAGCAAAAATCATCAATCATAATAGTAAGAAACCATATCATTCTCATCATTCCCTTCACCCTACATATACTATGTGCGGAGCGGATATATAAATCCAGAAACATGGACACTTCGAAGTGGTGGAATTATCGGTGCAGCATGGTCAAGACAAACGACAATAAAACTGATGACAGCACATAATTTAGGATTTGATAATCCAAGCTCGTATTCCTCAAGTGATAGTAATCGGTATCGTGCTTTGCCCGTTCATTGCAGCGTCGGAAATAGTTAAGCTGAAGTTAATAATAACCATATCCTCTTCTCTACCATACTATGTGCGGAACGGGCATGTTGATCCTTATTATGGTGCCCTTAGTTATGTCGGCGCTCGTGGTAATGGTTGGTCACTTACGTCGGGTTCTGAAATTACTCGTGCTTATCGCCTCAATTTTAATAATTCAATTGCCTATCCCTTGGATTACGGCACTCGCTACGCTGCTTTCCTCGTCCCAGCAGCCTCGGAAACAATATAGCCATTACTGTCTCATTGCATACAAACGATGATGCCTTAGTTTGATCTTTCTTCCTCATTCTTAATCGTTCGTCTAACCTAAGTCCAATTGATACAAGGGTTTTTATCTAAGTTGTTTTGAATCTTCTTTACCACGGTATCCTAGCTTATTCTCTCTTCTCTGGTTCTTAGCCTTCCTACCTAACCTAATTTCCGATTGACTATAAGAATCTATTAGCTCACTGTATTACTACAAATGACTATAATCCTATTTCCATGCGAGTCAATCGGAAATTATGGTTAGGGGGATGGCTAAAGATGGAGAAAGAATGATAAGGCTATATATCCTTGTGGAAAAGTTCAAAACAACTTAGATAAAGCCCAGGGTTCCATGCGAGTCAATCGGAAATTATGGTTAGGTGGAGGGCTAAAGACGAAGAAAAGATGATAAAGCTAATTCTCCAGATAGAAATTCATCGCCCCCAACCCACCATTGATCTCCACCAAGTTCTCTCCGTGCGGATTATTTTCCCCCAGTCCATGCCAGCTCACACCGCCAATCCCCTGATCAACCAGCACTCGGTAATCATTTTCCGCTCCGACCAGGCGCAAATTCATTTCTCCTATCCCCGCATCAACCTTCGCCTTTCCGCGTAATTTCGCCCGCACAACCACTTTTCCCGCCCCCATATCGAGATCCAGATCATGCAGTTCCCCCTCTCGAATCTCCAGCAAACCCATTCCGCCTTCGATTTTTGCCTTACGCGTTGCCTTCAGCCGTCCAATCGTCGTCTTGCCTGCGCCCAGCTCTAGGTCCACTTCTTCCGCCTTCAAGGCCGCAATTTCCACTGTCCCGAGGCCAGTCTCGAGCTTCACCTTACCAAATTCCGCATCCTCCGGCACATAGATTACGACTTCACTCTGTTCGTCCCAGCCCCAAGGCCACCCATCTTCCTGCTCCCGAATCTTCAGATGCCGCTCATTCCCGCTCTGCTCAATCTTCGCCTCGCTCACCTCGATCGCAAATCTTTCCCCAGTCTCGATTCGCACCCCCGCCGTCGCGACTTCGATTTCCAAATCCCTCGGCTCCTCACCGACTTCCCATTCGCGTAATTCTTCTACTTCCGTCGTGCCCACCGTTTCCGTCCGCCCTGCGCCGGTGCCCGTTATCCGGCTCAGAATCATCCCCACTCCCGCCATTGCCGAAAAGATCAAAACGATTATCCCCGCTGCCAGCGCTACCGCAAAATATTTAATGACTTTTTGCGCCGTATTCATTAGCGAATCTCCAGTCCGCCAAATAAGCACGTCGCCTCGACAAAGATCGTCTTCTGCCGCTTTGCCTTCCCCTCTTTTTCGCCCGATTCACTTTCACTCGCTTCCGCCGCCTTATATTTCCGCTTGTCCTCCACCCCGCCAAAGATATTTGTCGATACGACTTCCACTTTCACATCATCCGGCACAATCAGAGTCACCCCACCAAACACGCTCCCCACATTCACGATTATATCTTCCGTGATTTTCGCCCCCGAGAGATCGCACTTAATCCCACCAAACACCGCCTCGAGCCGCGCTCCGTGAAATTCCTTATCCTTGAATTGCAAATTCAGCCCGCTGAACGTCGCCCAGTATTGCTTCATCTCGCCTTCCGCCTGCCTACTCCGCTCGCGCACCTGCTTCGCAATCTTTCCCTTCAGCATCCCCTGAAACATCATCGACAGCCCAATCGCCACCAAAATCACCGGCACAATCAGCGCCCAGACCAAGTCGAGGCGCAAAAGCCCCAAGCATCCCAAGAGCAAACACCCTCCGACCACTAGCCCCGCAATGTCGCAAGTCTTATTCCCGCCTTTCTCAAACAGCCCGATGAAACACGGTACGATGATAAATAGCGTCCACCACCCCGGGAAAAAGATATTAATCTCCGCGACTCCCGTCGCGTTAATCCCCCAGATCACCCCTACCACGACCAAGACCAACCCCCACAGCCATGTACTCACTTTATTCATTTTGCGTCCTTTCTTGCTTCGTGCCGCCCCCGCGTCGCACTTCTTTCCCTCATTGTATCACATAAAGCACCCCCCCCCGCAAGCCATTTTATTTTCCGAAAAAATCACCGAAAATCACGAAAAACTCGAAAATTTCACCACCCACAAAATTGCAAAATCGCAAAAATCACAGAAAATTCAAAAACCCGCCAGTCTCCCAGCGAGTTTTCACTTGGTCGGTCTTTAGCAATTTCTAGCATAAGTCGCAGAGTTGCAGCATAGTCAGCAAAATCGCTTGCGCCATAGTACCTTTCTGGCTTTTCCTCAATTCCGCCAGATAATCACAGAGCGCACTCCTCACCATCGCGCCAAACTTCCAGGCCTCCGCTTCTTTCAGCTGAATCAAATATCTCAGATTGACATTGGCGAAATCATCGCTCGTAGTAATCGTCAGCATCGAGTTCAGGTGATACAGTTGCCCCCGCCGCACTTCCTCTGGCTGGAGATAGGCCATCGGGTTCTTCTTCCCCTTGCGCCAAGCCCCCTCCTCTGTCGATTGCAAGGCATGCCACATTTCGTGAGCAATCGCATCAACATAATCGAGCAGCGCACATCCCAGCACAGCCGGACCATTGGCGTGTAATTCCAATTTTTCCACTCCTGCCCACGATATCGTTGTCTCCATCTCCATCGCCGAAATACTATGGTCTTCGCTCACCGTGATCGCCTCTCGAATCCCCATCAATTCCCGGAAGTATTCCGCCATCTCCTGCACATTGATCAAAATCTCACAGTCGTCCAGCGTCAATATCTTCAGCGCAATCTCGATCACCTGGTCCCAATCGATCTTCTCCACGATCATCCGCATCTTCGGCTCAACCGCCTTCAAATCCGGTTTCACGTAAATCGCTTGATAATAGCGCTCGATTAATTCCCCACGCAAGCCCATTCCGCCTAGCATCATTTTTGCTTCTAATTCTAGATTTCTCATAGAATCCCCCTTTCTTTAGACCAACTTCTAAACCAGTTAGCGTTTTGCATTCTTGCAAAACGCTGCTGTATGCAATAGTAAATACAGCAAAAACCCTATACCAGAGCCCTTCACAGCCCTATCCTTCCATTATAGCACACATCACATAAAAAGTCAATAGTATCGTATTAACTC
>CAZGXB010000031.1:0-10908 GCA_964529615.1 uncultured Candidatus Saccharibacteria bacterium | reverse complement strand
AAAGTATTGACTTTTTGAGCGATGTGTGCTACAATGAGAGGTGAAGGTTAATTTTCTGAAAAGAAACGGGGGTGATTTGATGAAAATTGAGCCTGGAAAATACATACTTCTCAAATTTCCTCAAGGAGTCGAACGTCCGCAGAAGGCGGAGATTGACGAGCAGCTGGAATTGAGGCTGTTGGATGAGGAAGGAGAAGAGGTAAAAATGACTGTAATCGTGACATGGTTTGAAAAGGTGCCAGATGGCTGTATGATCGATGCGAAAACCATGATTGACGGAAAGCAGTATTTGATGAACATCTTCATTGGGAGTAATTCTGCGATGGATTTCGTGAAGATGAGACAAGATAACTTGTTGGATCCGCGCGGACCGATGAGGAAGCAACTTAGTGGCCTTGGCGAGAGCTAAGGTCTTTTTCTAGGTAAAATGGGCTAGGCGGGGCGAGAGTCGATGGCGCGGGTGACGTTATTAAGGCTGTCGGGTGAGGGGTCGTCGTCGGGAGCGAGGTGGAGACCTTGGGCTTCGACGTATTCTTCGAAGAGGTCGGGATCATAATTGCGGGGATAGCGCAGAAGGATGCGTCCGGCGTCGAAATCTTCACGCATGTGTTTAATCTCGCGCATGAGTTCGCGGGACTTCTGGCCGGGTTCTTCTATGAGATTGGCGGGAGCGCTGAGGATGAGAGAGCCGAAATTTTGGGCGCGGGTTTTGTTGTTTTGCCAATATGCATGACGATTTTCGTAGTATTTCTCATCGATGTCGTCGATGCCGCGACCGGCAGTAGTGCTGGAATCGTACCAGACGGGGATGCTGAGCATTTGGTATTTGCCGTCGCCTTGGCCGCTGGATTTGTTGCCGCTCCGCCAGAAATAGGCGCTGTGGACGTCGCCGACTGCGGGGAAGGCGGCTTTGATGAGGTCGGTGGCGATTTTGGCGGTGGAGCCGGAGCGAGCGACTTCATCAACGATGAGGACATTCTTGCCATCGAGAGTGGAGGGCGTGGACATAATGCGATCGACATCTTCGTCGTCGATACCTCCCTCTATATAGAGGGAGCGAAGGCGGGCGAAATCGCTGGGATCGAGATTTTCGACGTGGAAATCGGAGGGGGCGGCGGCGCGACGTGAGCCGTCGGGGCTTTGCATATAGCCGTCGCTGTCAACGTTAAGTCCGCTGCGGCGGAACCAAGGCAGGCGGTCGATATTGAGATAGGAATGGGAAGGGCGCTCTTCGGAGGAAAAGTCGTCCCAGAAAGTGTTGACGAGCCAGCTGACGGGGCGAGCGGATTTGTCGAGATAGATGACATGATTGGGTTTGGGCGGGGCTTCGCGGCGGTCGTATTCGATGGAGGAGCCGTCGAGAGTGGCAATGAGGTTGGCGGTGTTTGTGACGTAATGACTGAGGGTTTTGTCGATGTTCCAATAATTTTTGCTGTTATCACCCCAACGCTCACTGAGTTCGAATTGGCGCGAGAAAATGGGGTAGTCGGCGGGGTTGACACGGAAACGTTCGGCAGGGCTGTCGGATTCGTGATGGTTGGGGGTTTTGAGTGATTCGGACATGAGTATATTATAGCATTTTAATGTCTATGTATTCTATATTGCTGTTTTTTCTTTTGTGGGAGACTTACTACCAAGGCTTTCCTTTTTTGCTCAATCTCCTAGCTTTCAGCTCTGTACCGTACTTTTGCAGAACCGGCGTTCTCGCAGCCCGCCGTCGCGGGTGCGAGCCGCCTAACCCTCGCGCCGGCTTCGCCGGATCCGTCCCAAGGGGGATAACGTGCGCTGCGGATGTTCTGCAAAAGTAGGTACAGAGCTGAAGCTAGAGCTCTAAAATCAAAAAAGGAAAGTCTTGCTTTATCCTCTCACAGAGGGAGAAATAGTAATATACATAGACATTATCTTTCTTTCTCTTCTTCACCATATCACAATGCAACTGTTTCCGATGCCGCAACGCAGCCGATGCAACCAAAACTGATACTATATACAAACATAAGCTCTATCTCACTATAATATGTGCGGAGCGGGTATGTCTATGCGTATCATGGTACCTTGCGAAACGTTGGCGTTGGTGGCTACGGTTGGTCTCGCGCGAGTGGCTCAGATGCCCAGAATGCTTATCGCCTCGGCTTCGATAGCTCAGGTGTCAACCCCTTGAACTACGGCAATCATTACGATGCTTTCCCCGTCTTTATATTACATACAAGCATAGGCTCTACCCTACTTATACTATGTGCGGAGCGGAGGAATTCAGATTCAGCGAGGTGCCTTGAACTATGCCGGTGATACTGGTAGTGGTTGGTCGCTGACAGCCTATTCTCAAGCAAAATTTGCATACTACCTCTATTATTACGGCACCGTCAATAACGTATCAAACTATAATAATCGTCATCTTGCTTTCGCCGTCGGTGGGTTTTATACAAGCATTATCTTTATCCTACATATACTATGTGCGGAGCGGGTGGATAAGCGTGCGCTACGGTGGTTTAGGTTCTGCTGGTCTCAATGGCTATAAATGGACTCTTATGGCGCTGCCAGAAATTTGGGATGCCTTCAATATTGGTATCTTTTTGTAAGAAGTTTATCCATCTGGGGCTGGCGGTCATCGCTATAATGCTTTACCAGTTCGTGATTTGTGGGTAAAAATCTTTAATAAAGCTCGAAAATTATAAAAATAACAGAGAGAAAAACAGGTTGAACTTGTAAAGGCTTTACAAGTTGGACGAGGAAAGCAAGGTAGCGGGTTCCGCCGTACGATGGATAGGCGCCTGAGTTATGGAAGTAGAGATCGTAGGCGTACTGGACATCTGGGTGGCTGATGCGAGACCAAGTGTCGCCATAGACACCAGCGAACCGTAAAGTGCCGTAGTGCGCATGGACGAATCCGCTCCGCACATAGTATGAAGGGGTGGAGGTATGGTATAATTAGGGGATAATAAGAGGAAAAAGAGATGGCGAGTATTTTTACGCAGATTGTGAAGGGTGAAATTCCCTGCTATAAGATTTATGAAGATGACAAAACGATGGCGTTTCTGGACATTGCGCCGGAGGCTCCGGGGCATACTTTGGTGATTCCGAAAGTGGAAGTCGATAAAGTATATGATCTGAGCGATGAAGATTATACGGCCTTGATGAAGACCGTCAAGATGCTAGCGGCGCATCTTGATCAGGTGTTAGGGGAGCGCACGATGATTAAGATTGTGGGGATTGATGTGCCGCATGCACACGTGCATCTTTTGCCGATTAATGAGAACTGGGCGGGGGAGCGGGAGTTGAAGCCGACGGAAGAGGAATTCCTGGCCATGCAGGAGCGGTTAAAGGTGTAGGGGCTCGTTCTTAGCGCGGAGTCAGAGTTGCTCATTTCCGGGCTATGACATGAAATCCCCGCCAGCGATGGGGCTGGCGGGGAGAGTTTGGCTAAGCTGCTGCTGTTAAATCAAAGTCGGGTCGAGGGTGCGTTTGCGCGAGGGATGTTTAGGCTTTGAGTGGGAACCTTGAGCAGAATTGCGGAGGTGGCGAGCGTCAGCGATGAGCTGCTGGCCGAGGGTGTAAGCAGCGGGTTTTGCGCGGCGGTCGTAGCTTTCCGAGAGGTTGGCGGCAGCGCGGGCGATATCGAGGTCGGAAGCGTGCTGAGAAGTGGCAAAGCGACCGACGACATCATCGAGAGCGGTTTTGGCGGTGAAGTTGGGGTTGTTCTCGAGAGATAGAGCTGCGACCTTGAGGGCTTCGGTTTCGTTTTCGAGGCGAGCGAGGAGCTCCGGGTCGCGCTTCGAAGCAGGTTTATTGGCTTCGGCGGCAGCGAGTTGCTTAATATGGCTAGAGAATTGCTCGATCATTTCCGTAGGAGTGGGTTGGTAAGCGCGAGCGATGGAAGTTTCGAGTGTCTTTTCCGGGGAAAGGTGAAACTCGGAAGCTTCGGGGAAGTTCTGGCTGAGAGGGCCGGGTTCAACGGATGAGATGAGCTCATCCCAATTCTGGGCGAGTTCGCGAGCGGTGGGGTGATCGTCATATTTGTTCATGAAGGAAGAGACGGCGCTCGGAGTTGCAGATTCGGCGGACTCAGCGGAGCCGTCAGCCGCTTCAGTGATTTCAGTAATGGGGATATGGAGGACGTGGGCGGGACGTTCGGGAATGTGTAGGTCCTCGATAGTTTCGGAATTTTCGCTGTCTTCGCGGTCTTCGGGCGTGTGGAGGTTGGCTAGGTCATAGTCGAGGCTGGTGGGGTATTGGTCGGAAATTTCGGGTTGGTTGAGATTATTGAGCGAGATGGCTTGGGCGTCAAAATTGGAACCGGAATTGGTCGCCGGATGAGCGTTGCGATTTGCGTTCGAGCTGAGGCGAGCGGCGGCGAGGAGTTCGTCAGCAGCATCAGGATCGGGCTCGTGGAAGAGTTCATCGATGGTGATATCAAGGTCGTCGGATGTGTCGCCGGTGGGAGATTCCGCGGCGGGAGATGCGTTGGCGTCTTGATCAACATCTTCGACATCATCGAGGTAGTCGGTAGAAGTCTGGGCGGTGAACTCGTCAACGAGTTCGTTATCGGAAGGTTCGTCGTCGAAGAATTCTTTTTCGGTGAGATCATTCCAGCTGAGTTGGTCTTCGGAAGAACCATCGAGGGTGTCTTCTGGAAGAGTGTCGGGGTTAGATTTGAGTTTTTCGGACATGTTTTTGCTCCTTTTGGATTGTTTTAGTGTGGGTTATGGTTTTTGTTTTGATTTTTGAGATTTAATTTTAAGGTTCAAGCGGTTTGGTTGAACGAAAGGTTAAGAGAAAGCGTTACGAAGCGGAGGAAGAAGGATGGTCGGAGGGCTCGTAGATTTCGGAAGAATCAAGTGCGGTAGCGGCTTCGGAAGGGTCAGTTTCGGAGTTATTAGCTTTTGAGGGATTGGTTTCGGAGGGTGCGGGTTTGGCGGAAGAGTTAGATGAGTCGAGGGTGTTGACATGGATAGGCGGCTCGAGATGGTCGGCTGCGGCGTATTCGACTTCGATGGTGCGAGTCTTGGACTCGTCGTAATGAGGGTCGCTAATATCGACGCTGTCTTCCATGGTGCCGTCGGGGTCGGCGTTTTGGCCGGCGATGTCGTTGGGCTGCTCGGCGACAAACGCGACCCAAGGCGTGGCGACTTTGCGAAATTCGGCGACGCTAGTGGTTGATTTGGAAGATGGCGCAAGATGGTTTTTTGGCATAATTATTTCCTGTTTGTTTTGATATGCCCGTCGGTGGAGAACTTATGCAGGGACCAGCATTTTGCGCTTATGTCTCTATAGTAGCACAGATTGTCGAAAAAAGCAATAGTTTTTTGAGAAATTGGAGGAAAATGGTGTAATATGGTGAATTTTGGGGAATTTGAGGATTTGGGATTTTGGATTTTAGGGTTTTGAGGTTTTTGGCTTTGATTTTTGGGATAATTTTGGGGATTAACATAAGGATTTCATTTCTCAAAATGGCGATTTTTGCTGAGATGGGAAATGAAAGTGGAGGCTTGTTTCTCAAAATGGGAGAATTTGGGGAAATGGGAAATGAAATGGGTGGATGGGGCTTTAGAATAAGTTGAATCAAGAAAAGTTTGATTAGAATAAGTTGAATTAGATTTGGGGGTTGAGGTTGGAGGAAGGGGAAGGCTCGGGAGATTCGTTTTCGAGGTCGGCGGTGGGTTCGTCGTCAAGGCTGCTGGTGAGCTCTTCGGCGAGTTCCTCGAGATTGTCTTCGGAAGTGGATTGGTTGATGCGGTCGAGGAGATATGATAAGGTGGGGGAGTTTTCACCGCTGGTGAGATAATCAACGATACTGAGTTGGTGCTCGGCGGCTTTTTGGCGAAGGTCGGCGAATTTTTCGCTAGATTCGAGGAGGTCGATGAGCCGACGGAGGGCGCGGATGGCATCGACCGAAGTTTGTTCGGCGGTGTCTTGTTGCTGGAGTTTGTCGTAGAATTGTCCGTCTGGAGTCATGCCAACGAGGAGGCGGTCGGTGTTTTGGGAATCTTCGGAGGATTCGGGGTTCTTGACGCCGTCTTTTTGGATTTCTTGGAAGAGGAATTTGCGATCTTCGACGGACGGAGCGAGGCGGCCATAGATGGATGCGATGGGATTTTCGGAGTCGGTATTGGTTTCGTCGGTTTCGAGAATGGCGTCCAAAACAGCGCTTAGGCCGTAGAGGCGACTAGCGGTGTCGATGCCATAATCGGTGAGTTGTTCGGCGCCGGATGAAGTTGGGGTAGTCGGGGTCTCGATGTTGACTGGAGGAGTTTCAGAGGTTTCGGTGTTTTCTGGGTTTGGCGAAAGATGGTTTGATGACGTCTCGGAAGCTGGGTCGCTATAACCCCATTCGCCCGAAAAATTGGGAGCGTCTTCCATGGCGGTTTCCCATTCCTCGGCTTTAGCTGCGTCTTCTGGGTTGGTTTCAGGGTCTTTTGATGTTGGGAATTTTTCGCCAATGATGTCTAAATTGTTATCCATAGGTTTAGTATATATGATTTTTTAGTACAATAGGAGTTTTGATATAATTAGGTAAAGTAAGATGAGCTGATGGAGGAGTGATGCGGGGAGAGAAGATCGGAGGGATGGTGACGAAAGATGAGGGAAGAGATGAGAGAAACGAGAGAGAAAAGTGGGACGAGTGGGATTTTGGGGAGGAGATTGATTGGGAGATGGAAGATGCGGGGACGGAGACTGGGGAGACGACGTGGGATGATGTAGCAAAAATGGCAGGAGGATTTGGGGAGAATGGGGAGAATGAAGGGGAGGCTTGGCAGTTGCCGGAGAAGCCAGCGCGAGAGGCGGAGAGAATTGATGAGGCGGGAGAAATAGTGGATCTCTCGGAGGTAATGGAAGATTTGCGGGATAAAAGGTATGAATTGTTGGGGCATGGGACGGTGAGTGCGGAGCTTGCGGAGAAGATTATGAATGAGGGGGTGGAAGTCGGTGGAATGGGGCGAGATACGGATACTGATAGTAATTTTGTCTATTTAAAACATAATTATGAGGATCTGAAGGAAACGTTGGATTACTGGCGGCATAATGAGGCACGAGAGATTGTTTTGATGCGAGTACCGGTGAAGTATAAATTGCCGTTCGGGAGTCACCAGAAGGATACCTATGGGGTGTTTTATCATGACGAGGAGGAGCATGGGAATTATGGGGGGAGGCGCGGGAAATATGAGGCGGATTATATTTATGGTTGGTATGATGCGGGGAGCGGGATGGTGCATAAAAATGCGAATTATCACGGGGATTTGGACAACGAAGATGATGCGGAATATATGGAGAAGGTTTATCAGGGGATAAAACAGAGCTATCTCGAGCAATTGCCGGAAGAGGAACAGGGAGGCTGGGAGGCGTACACGAAAATGTACTATGATTATGAGCCGGAATAGGGTGTGGTATAATAGGGGGAATAAGTGATGGAGTTAGGGAGCTAGGATGAAGTTCACGAAGAGTTATGAGCCGGGGGAGTTTGAGCCGCGGATTTATGCGGAATGGGAGAAGACGGGGGTGTTCCAGCCGCGGAAAGTGCAAGCGGAGGCGGATGAGCGAGACGAGACGGAGAGCCAGGAGTGTTATTCCCTGGTGATGCCACCACCGAATGCGAACGGGAATTTGCATATTGGGCATGGACTGACGATCGCGATCGAAGATTCCCTGGCGCGGTATTATCGGCTGCGGGGGCTCTCGACGTGGTATATCCCGGGGGCGGATCACGCGGGATTTGAGACTTGGGTGGTGTATGAGCGGTTTTTGGAGAAACAGGGGCATACGCGATTTGAGTATTCGCGGGATGAACTGTATGCGCAAGTGTGGAAGTTCGTCGAGGAGCAGCGCGGGAACATGGAGCTGCAGGTACGGGCGTTGGGGGCGAGTTGCGCTTGGACGGATTTGACTTTCACGCTGGACGAGAATGTAGTATCGCGAGTGTATAAAACCTTCGAGAAGATGTGGAACGACGGTATGATCTATCGGGGGGAGAAGCTGGTGAATTATTGTCCGCAGCACCAGACGGCGTTTGCGGATATTGAGGTGGAACATGAGGATGAACCGGGTAAGTTGTGGGATATCGCTTATATTGTTGTGCCATCTGATTCATCATCTTCGGATTCGGTGAGCCTCTCAAAATCGAATCCCTCGCGTCACTCGGGCCGTGATTTTGACCCGGCTCAGCCGGAAGATAATCCTCAGATAACGAATCAGATACCGCAAGAGGTAATCATATCTACGACTCGTCCAGAAACCCTGTTCGGCGATGTTGCGGTGGCGGTTAATCCGGAAGATGAACGGTATAAGGATTTGATTGGCAAGATGGTGGAATTGCCCCTGACGGGGCGAGCGATTCCGGTCATTGCCGATGAACATGCAGATCCGGAATATGGGACGGGGGCAGTGAAAATCACACCGGCGCATGATTTTAATGATTTTGAGGTAGGTGAGCGGCATGAGTTGCCGCGGATTCAGGTGATTGGTGAAGATGGTCGTATGTTAGATGTGGTGGGGGTGGAATATGCAGGGCTAACGACGGGAGAATGTCGCGAGAAGGTTCTGAAGGACTTAAAGGCACAGGGGTTATTGAGGGGCGAGAAAGAGATTACGCACGCAGTGGCGCATTGCTATAAGTGCGGGGCGGTGATTGAGCCGATGCTGAAGGAACAGTGGTTCATCGACGTGGAGCGGCTGGCGAAGGGGGCGATCGAGAAACTGGAGGCGAACGAAATTGAGTTCTGGCCGAAAAATAAGAAACGGGTGTTGATTGACTATTTGAAGAATTTGAAGGACTGGAATATTTCGCGGCAGATCCCCTGGGGGATTGCGATACCGATGTTTCATCAGACCACGACGGAGAATGCGCCGGAATGGGTCTTCGACACGCGGACCAATCTCACGAAGATTGAGGTCGGGGGCGTGGAGTATTACCGGGATGAGGATACCTTCGATACGTGGTTTTCTAGTGCACATTGGCCGATTGTATGTACAAACTGGGAAGAGCCTGGGCTAGCTTCGGCTATTACGGCGTCAGATTCTCCAGTGCGCAGTCAACGTATGTCAAATACGTCTCCTTTGCGCGCTTCAAATCTTCCTGGTACTAACTCGAAGCTAGCTCCAGGCTGCGCTGACGATGGTCAAGCTAGTCTTAAGGGTAAGGCGAATCCGTATTATCCGCTGAATGTGATGGAGACGGCGGGGGATATTCTGTTTGCGTGGGTGGCGCGGATGATCATGATGGGGGTGTATGTGACGGGTGAAGTGCCCTTCCGGCAAGTGTATTTGCATGGTCTAGTGCTGGACGAGCACGGGCAAAAGATGTCGAAATCGAAGGGCAACGTGATCAATCCGATTGATCTCGTGGCAAAATATGGTTCGGATGCGTTCCGGCTGGGGATTTTGCGCGGAAGAAGTGCGGGGATGAACCAGGCGTTCTCGGAAAATTCGGTGGTGGCGGGGCGGAATTTGTGTAATAAACTGTGGAATTTGGCAAGATTTGTGCAGAATCTGGTCGAGGAAAGTCAAGGCGGGGGTGTCGAAGCGGTGGAAATCGCGCGGGCGGAAGAAAAGGCGGAAATTGTCAATGAAAGTGCTGTGAAGACCGGCGGGGAGAGGCCATACTCGACGGATAATATGGGGGAGGATTGGATTTGTCGGGAGTTGACGCGCTGCAAAGAGATGGTCGAGGATGACATGAAGGAATATCGCTTCTCGGAGGCGGTGGAGACTTTGCAGGAGGCGATTTGGGATAAATATGCGGACTGGTTCATCGAGAGTCAGAAACTGTATAAAAATGTGCCGCTGCTCAAGGTGACGCTGGAGATGATCCTGAAGATGTTGCACCCGTTCGCGCCGTTTGTGACGGAAGCGATTTGGCAGAGTTTGGACTGGACGGAGGGGCTTTTGATCGTGCAGAAATGGCCCTCACGGCTCAAATTTGACGCTATAAGCGCAAGCAATTTCGATAGATTGGTGGATGTCGTGTCGGAAGCTAGAAGGGTCTCACAAGGCCTCTCAGGCGTGTCTAAGGGCAAAAAATGGGGCTTGTTGTATGGTGATGATTCCCTGGTGGCGGATAATGAGCTGCTGATCTTGGCGCTGACGAAGGCGAAGTCAATCGCGAGCACCGAGGGGCAGCCGCGAGGGTTGCGACTGGCACTGGCGAATCACGAAGTCTATCTCGACGTGCCGGCCGAGATCGTCAAGGGGTATCGAGAGCAACTGGAGGAGCGAATCCTAGCGGTGGGGCGGGAGCTGGATGCGCTAAACATGCGAATGATGAATCCGAACTACGTGGATAAGGCGCCGGTGCATCTCGTGAAGCAGACGCAGGATGGGATTCGAGAGAAGATGGAGTTGATTGAGAGGTTGAAGAAAGAGATGGAGGTGA
This sequence comes from uncultured Candidatus Saccharibacteria bacterium, assembly GCA_964529615.1. GTDB lineage: Bacteria > Patescibacteriota > Saccharimonadia > Saccharimonadales > Saccharimonadaceae > Nanosyncoccus. Next base: position 548 of record CAZGXB010000031.1, on the reverse strand, counting down.
TTGGGTAGGGGTATTCTAGTGTATCACTCTTTCTTCCTTCTCTTCAATTGACCTACTACCTGTCTCGATAATAAGAATTCTAAGCTACACCAGTTGTTTACTTTTTCGAACCGGCGTCGTTTCATCCCGTCTTCGCTGCGCTCAGATATCCCTGCATATCCTCGGAAATAGAAATGCAAGCATTATCTATTCCACTCGGATATTTGTGATTTCGTTACGGGTGAAACGCACCTTGTCCTCCCGCCGGCTTCGCCGGATCCGTCCCAAGGGGGATAACGTGCGCTGCGGATGTTCAAAAAAGTAAAGACTGGACATAAGCCTAGCGTCTTTTTTCGAGACATTTCTTTATTCTCTCGCAGAAGGAGAAATAGTAATACACATACACATAATCATTCTTCCTCTTCTTCATAATCTCAAAGTGCAACTGTTTCCGACGCCGCAACTCAGCCGACGCGACCGAATCGATACTGCATACAACCATTACCTCTAACCTACTTATACTCCAGCCCGGGCATTGCCCCGAGGCTCTGCCTCGCGGGTTAAAGTGT
>CAZGXB010000030.1:0-11082 GCA_964529615.1 uncultured Candidatus Saccharibacteria bacterium | reverse complement strand
TATCTCCGTCTCCTTATTAGGTTTATGCTGTTGCACTTAGAATTATAAGTCAGACTTTCTTCGTCCATTGCCAAATCTGAGATAATCTGTTAAAATCAAGCTAATGAACTCAGAAAAAATCAACTCTCCAGCCCCGTCTCCGCGCCTCGAATTCACCATCATCACGCTTTTTCCCGAGGCTTTGCGCCCCTATCTCGACTCGTCCATGCTTTACAAAGCCCAAAATCGTGGCATTATCCGCGTAAATTACCTCAATTTGCGCGATTTCGGCCTCGGTCCGCACAAATCCGTTGATGATACGCCTTATGGTGGCGGTGACGGCATGCTTCTGCGCTGCGAACCGGTTTTCGCGGCGGTCGAGAGCGTCAAGCAGCATGCTCCGGACGCCGAAGTTATCCTCCCTACCCCTGTTGGCTTGACTTGGAACCAGTCCCTCGCTCGCCAGTTCGCCGGCATTGCGACTCCAGCTGATGACCTGACTGCAGTGGCGGAGCTCAGCGTTCGCGCCGGTAAAGCCACCCCAGAACGCGTAGGAAGCAAAAGCGCTTTTTCTGACCGAGAAAATATTGCCGAAAACTTGCTAAATCCCCAGAAAGCCGTCTCAGAGGCCACCACAGAGCCCCAAAGTCAAAAAAGCATAAACACCAAGCAAATTCCTCAAACCACCCCCAAATCGCCGGAAAATACCCCCAGACGCCATTTCATCATTATTTGTCCGCACTACGAAGGCTACGATGAGCGCATTTTGACCTTAGTGGACCATAAAATCTCCTTAGGCCCCTATGTTTTGACCGGCGGGGAACTAGCCGCCCTCATTATCATCGATAGCGTCACGCGCCTTCTCCCGGGCGTTCTCGGGGGCGAAACCTCTGCCACCGTCGAGAGTTTCTCCGCCGGCGACAACCTCGAATATCCCCAATACACCAAACCTTTCGATTTTCGTGGCATGACTGTCCCCGAAGTCCTCCTCTCGGGGAATCATGCCGCCATTGCCAAATGGCGCGCCGACCACAGCGGCACCTTGTCAGAGAATGAAAAATAAGGTACAATTAGACAGAAATTAGAAATTTGTTCCATCTAGAGAACATTTTTAGTAGCTTAGAAAGAGGTGATTTTTATGCAGAATAAGCTAGAGCATTACGGCAAAGCCAGCGGTATGTTGCTGGCGCAAAAGTTCTTCCCACAATATTTCCCGTTTTACGACCCCTGCCTAATCAAGACTATGTCCGACTGGGAAGCGGTCAGCGAGCGTTATGGCGAGTTCATGATTCACCGCGTCGATTACCCCTTGGGTCAGAGCCGGAAAAATGCCGTCATCAGTACCACCGGCTACGCCCAGAGCGTGTCGCAGCTGATCCAGCAAGTGCGTGCCCAGGGGCCCGAGGGCGCCGTCTTGATTTGGCGCTCGCGTCGCGAACCCATTCCGCGCTACCAGAACATCGGCGGTTTCAATATCAGCATCAGTGTTGGTCGCGAGATTTGCCTGGAGCTGGTCGGTTTCGGCTTCGACGGTTCGGATTTGACTCGCGGTGCGGCTGTGCATGAGCGTTATGTAGTACCTTGGTCAGCCTGGAAGGAGCATCGTCAGCCGCATCACAGAATTTATTCTCGGGAATTTCTTCGCAGGTATAGTCAGAAAAGTCTGGACGTTGGTAGGGACGATATGCTAGAAAAATATCTCGCGTCGCGATCTGACCGCATTGAGATGTTGGTCAATAATTGTCATTATTGTCCTAGTGTTGTTCGAGACATGCTTCCGACCATGTATATTCGGGCCTGCAATATCATGATCGAAAAACTTCTTTATGTAGTGATTGATCCGCTGGTTGCACGTCCCGCCGTCCTTTGGCACGCCGGACTTACGGAATTCTCCGTGCAGGGCAACATTCCGTATCGTTCTAATGTCGGCTGGGCAATCGAAGTCTGGGAAATCTTCCAACCGCGACGCTGGAATCTCTAAATTCTCCATCTTTCTCCAAAGCCTCCAAAATGGAGGCTTTCGTCGGCCGGCGGTGCTATAATGTTATTTATGGATTTATTAGCGCCGATTGAGGAGGTAAAAGGAGTCGGACCACGCACCGCTGAGGTGCTGCGCCGGGTGAATTTGAATACCGTCGGCGACCTGATTTATCTCTTGCCGCGGGTTTATGAGAATTATCAGGCGACGGTCAATATCGAAGACCTGCGCCCCGGCAAGGTCATTATCAAAGGGAAGATCGGCGACCTACGCGTCGTGCGTACCAGTCGGAAGCGCCTCACCATCACCCAAGGCGTCATTCGCGATCATACCGGCGCTATCCGCACGGTCTGGTTCAATCAGCCCTATCGCGCCAAGCAGTTTGATGACAAGCGTGAGTATTATTTCTCCGGGCGCTATGAGCTTAAATCTGGGCGTTATCAACTCACTTCGCCCTCCGCGACTCTCGCCCAAGACGTCGAGGAGGCCAGTGTCAATGGCTTCCAGCCGATCTATTCCGCCAAGAGCTCACTCAAGCCCCAGACTTTTCGCAAATTGCTAGAAAACTTGCGTCCTGACTTTGCGAAAATCCCCGATTTATTACCATTTACAGAAGGAAAACCAGATTTTATCAAACCTGGCGCTCGCGCCGAAGCTCTCTATGTCTCGCATTTTCCCGAGACGCCGGAAGAAGCCGAGAAAGGGCGCAAATATCTCGCCTACGAAGAATTATTCGAGCTCATCCTCGCCGCGAAGCTCAACCAGCAGGAAAACTCCCGCCTGAAATCGATTCCCCTGCAATTTCGCCAAGATTTCATCCGCAAACTAGTCAAATCTCTACCTTTTCGCCTGACTAATGCTCAGCGCCGCGCCGCCTGGGAGATCCTCCAGGATCTCGAGCGCCCGGTGCCGATGAACCGGCTCTTGCAGGGCGACGTCGGCTCCGGCAAGACTATCGTCGCCGCCATTGCCGCCGCCGAGGCCACCCAAGACGGCCATCAGACCGCTCTGCTCGCCCCCACCGCCATTCTCGCCACCCAGCATTTCGAAAGTCTCCAGATTCTCTTCGACAATCTCAGCCAGCGTTTCCCCGAGTTGCGTGTACCGCGTATTGCCTTGCTCATCGGCTCGACCCCGCATAAGCGCATGGTGAAGCAGCTCATCCAGGACGGCGAAATCGACTTCGTCATCGGTACCCACGCCCTTCTCACCGACGACACGCATTTTTCCTCGCTGGCCTTTTGCATCATCGACGAACAGCACCGTTTCGGTGTCGGCCAGCGCCAGAAGCTCCTCCTCAAATCTCCGCCCGATACCGCTCCTCACCTCCTCTCTATGACCGCCACCCCGATTCCGCGTTCTCTCCAACTCACGATTTTTGGCGATCTCGATGTCTCGATCGTCAATGAACTGCCTCCCGGCCGCCAACCTATCACGACCAAGATCTTGCCCGAAGTCTCACAAACTGATGAATTATATCCTAAAATGCGCGAATTACTAGCTAAAGGTCAGCAGATTTACTGGATTTGTCAAGTAATCGAAGAAAAAAATACCAATACCGCCACTCCGGTGAAAAAGCAAGCGGCTAAGCTTACTGAACTTTTCCCCGAGTATATGGTCGGAATGTTGCACGGCAAGATGAAACCTGACGAGAAAGACCACATTATGGATCAATTCGCCCAGAACAAAATCCAGATTCTCGTCTCCACCACCGTAGTCGAAGTCGGCGTCAACGTCCCGAATGCTAATATGATCGTCATCCAAGACGCTGAGGGCTATGGTTTGGCGCAGCTGCACCAGTTGCGCGGTCGAGTCGGGCGTGGCGACCAACCCGCCAGCTGCTACCTCTTGACCACTGGGGAAGGGAAGCCCTCGAAACGCTTGCGTGAAATGGAGAAATCCACTGACGGTTTCCATCTCGCCGAGGTCGATCTGAAGATTCGCGGCCCCGGCGAGATTTATGGCGCTATGCAACACGGCGAACTCGACCTCCAAGTCGCCAACTTGACAGACACGGAATTGATCGCTCAAGCTAGCCATCATGCCGCCGAATTTGCCCAGCATGTCGCTGGCCTAGAAGATTATCCCGAACTCGCCGACCGCATCAAAAAATACCAACAGCTCACCACGCTCAACTAACGCGCAAAAAGTGGTATAATAAGACTAAGAAATCCTATGTATTCTACTACTGCTTTAGTCAAAAACTCCAAATTCACCGGCAAACTGGTCGGCACTCATCAGCAGCTCGACCAAGCCGCGCGCCGGATTTTGGCGCGCCATCTGCCGCGCGGGCGCTATTTTCCCAGCGACAAGGAAATTATCCATTTCGAAGGTTCGCGCGGTCCTGACGGTCTGAAGCGCAAAAGTCCCGGCCAAGACGAACCCTCGCATCTGCTGGTGCTGGGCGCCGACGGCCAGCCTACCGACCTAGCTCTGGTGCAGCTGATACTTGACCACCGCTGGAATTTGGTGCAAGCTTTGCGCAAACATAACGATCTGCGCGCCGCCTTCGAGGCGGCCTGGCTGGCGCATTATATCGCCGACGGCCTCACCCCGGCTCACCATTATCCCCTCTCTGATGCCAAGGAGGAGCTCATGACGAACAAGGAATTTATTAAGATTTTCGGCGAGCCGATCAAGGGTATCATGCACGGTCGTAGCGGGCTGGAAACGGCACGTAATAACTGGCTCTATTGGGGTGCTGGCGGGGTCATGACCAAGCATGTCGGGTTTGAATATGGCATTGCGGTGATCGCCGCGGCGGTGCCGCAGAAGCGCCTCATGCCGAAAATCCCCAAATCCGAGTTTAAGCGCGTGGATGCCGAAGCGGTGTTTTTCCAGGCGTTGGAGCGCGTCGCCGGGCGCCAGCTCTTCCAACGTTTCCGCGCGGAGGGCTGGACCACACCTCTGGCGCTGGAAATTAAACATACTTTATTGCCGGAGATTGTGCGTACAATAGCCTTAATTTGGTATTCTGCGGTCGAGGAAGCCTACCATCTCACGCGCAGCGCCTCCAGCCAGCCTGAAACTCCCACCCCGCCTCAATCAGCCCGCAGAGGGCGCGTGGGGGATTTTGGGCAAAAATCCGCGCTCGCGCGCACCCAAAATTGCCCAAAATCCCCCACAACCCCTCCAGCTGGCGATTCTAGGCGTCGGAAGCCGAAAGGGTCGCAATATGCGTCCTAAACCCAAACTAGCCTCTAGCGGCTTCCTACGCGTCGTGAGCGGCCGTTTTAAGGGGTCAAAATTAGCTTCGCCCCAAGATTCCCGGGTGCACCCCATGGGTAATCGCGAAAAAAACGCCCTCTTTAACATTTTGCAGCCCTATCTCCGCCCCAATTCTCGGGTGCTTGATGCTTTCGCTGGCACTGGCGCGCTCGGGATTGAGGCTCTCAGTCGCGGCGCCGTTGCGGTTTCCTTCGTCGAAAAGCTCCCGACTGTCGCTAACCTAATCTCTGCGAATCTTGTTCATCTTGGCGCCACTCCTGTGCCACTGACAGGAGACGTCGCTCGTTCACTTCCTCACCTCCATCCGCACTGCTTCGTTTTCCCTGATTCCGGCCAAGAGGCGCAGCTCTTCACCTCTGATATCGCCGCAGCCGCTATCGCTCTCCCGCCCGCGAGTTTTGATATTATTATTGCCGACCCACCTTATGACGCCTTCCAACTTGAGCAAATTACAGCCCTAGCCGATTTACTCCGTCCGGATGGCGTTTTAGCGCTCTCGCACCCCGCTATTTTGGCGAAAACCGCGCCTCTTACATCCTCTCCCCAGCCTCCCCGCGGCGCCGCTTCCGCAGAAGCCACCCTTATTATCCCCGGCCTCACGCCCTTCACGACCCGCGCCTATGCCGCCGCCCGCCTCACGTTTTACCACAAAACTTTCTAAAAGTTAGGCTTTAGAGAGAAAAACTGAGCTTGCTTAAGTTTTTCAGAAGAGGCGCAGGCTTTTCTACTGTGAAGCCGAGAAAAATCGCCTATTTTCCCATTTTTATGATTTTTGTGCTATGATTAAAGCATGAAAATCGGGATAATTCTCCTCAGCTGGCTCTGCACGGCCGTGGTCGCCGTCATGGCGCTGCTCGCCAGCGGCCTGGTCTCTATCCAAATCGAAATCACCTCTAAAGACAAAAAACCGCGGGAAAATTCCACGGAACCTTCCGCCAAAACCTCAGCCGAGCCCTCACGAGAGGTTGATTCAAGTGCTGATGATGGAGCGGGGATAGAGCCGAAAGAGGGCGAGCGAAAGAGATAGATCGGAGCATAAGTGGTATTTAATAGTTGATAATTAAGGATGTTAATGTATAATAGATTTATTCCTAGCTTCATTACGAAGGCACAGGGGGTGACTGGTCCAAGCTGAGGGTCAACGTGTAAAATGGAATACTACTGTCAAGAGCGATTTTCGCTATCAACTTGATACCGATAATCGCCTCGACTCGTAGGCACAACGCGAACTCAAGTTCGCTAAAGTGCAGGCTTATGTTGGATGATAATTTAAACATTATTATACCCCGTAAGTTTATTACGTGCGTGCGGCATCATTTTTGCTCAATGAGCGGACAGCTTGGTAAGGCTATTGCCGATGTATTACTGCGGGAGGCGTGATGCCACCGACTTAAGTCCCGCAGTAATTTCACGAGAACACTTGGAATATGAAAATCGAAATACAATATGATGCATGGTTATCCGATCAATCTAATCGGTTGAAAAGCAACAAAAGCTACAAAAAGGGTTTCGTTGGCGAAAGAGGGTATAAGCATTTTGATAGAACGCTTAGTATAAAAGACGCCAAAAGTGATCGAATTAAGTCAGAAGCTTGCAATTTTGATAAGCTAAAACACCATAAGTTCTGGCCATTTATTAGGGAAGATAAAATGACTAGAAGATTCACCAAGAATCAAAAGAATGAAGTCATAGTTAAGCATAAAAACAGACACCTCATGTATGCGTCGCATCTGGATGCCATTATTATGTCCTTCTATGCATGGATACTAAAGAATAATTATGAACATAAAATTCAGAGTACGTTAGCTAATGAAACAGTAATAGGATATAGAAAAATACCCCTAGATCCACGTAAGAACAAATCAAATATAGACTTTGCTTTTGACGTCTATGAAAAGCTGTTGCATATCTCGGATTCTGTTGTTTTATGTATAGACATAGAAGATTTCTTCGGTAATATAAATCATAACTTGCTAATTAAAAAAGTACAGCCTTTTATTCATGAAAGTATATTCAGAAATTTTGCTGTAGTTCTAAAGTCTGTCACTAAGTATAGATATATTTTTAAACATGATATTGAAAGAAAATTAGGCAGAAAGCAAAGATGGGATAACCCTCGTCAATACAATGCCAAGATAAAAAAATCTAACGTAATCCATAAAAACAATCAAGAAAAAGGGATACCGCAAGGAAGTCCAATCAGTGATATTTTAGCAAATATATATCTGTACGATTTTGACTTATGGCTGTCCGGAGAGATACAAAAATATCCAGGAGCATTTTATCGACGATATTCTGACGATATTATATTAATAATTCCCCAATCTATAGCTAAAACTCTCTACAAAGAATTATGCGTAAAACTAAAGCAAGAGTGCAAAATTAATATTAGCTTAAATAAAACCGAAGCATTTTATGTTGACGCGATTACAAACTCCTTTGATGATATTACAAACAAATATACTCCGAAAAGCTTTCAATATTGCAAAAAGAAGAATATGGTGCAGTATCTCGGGTTTTTAATGAACTTTAATTGTTTTATGCTCCGTCCAGGAACAATATCAAACTATTACAGGAAAGAAATAGCCATTATGAAAAGGATTTGCGCGGCAAAATTTGGTAAGAAGAATGTTAAGTGTCGGCGAGGATTCATAAAAGTACAAAGAGCGAGCAGCTCTATGTACTACAAATTAGCATCAAAAAAGAGTGGCACAGTATATCGACAAGTCCACCGCATCAATAGACGCGTCAAACGCTTGAAGAAAAACATGAGATTATGAGTTGCTAATATTTCTTCCTAGGTGGCGTTATTGTTTCTAGAACGTAATTTATGATATAATAAACTCATAACCTGGAGGTACCCGTACGCAGCATCGGGCGCATTGGTCTAAACATTATTGACTGAAAAAGCAGTAAAAACTTTTTTATTCGCTGGCAACGGAATTAGAAAACCTAGGTAATCGGGAGAAAAATGAATAACGGAGATATCGCCATCTATAAATCTGAAGATGGGAATTTAAAAATCGATGTTCACCTAGACGGTGAAACTGTTTGGCTAAATCAAACACAATTGGCGGAGCTATTCTTAACTACGAAACAAGTTATCAGCTATCATCTACAAAATATTTTTAATGAACAGGAGGTGAATAGGGATTCAACAGTCAAAGATTTTTTGACAGTTCAAAAAGAGGGAAATCGAAATGTCTCCAGGAATGTCGAATATTATAATCTTGACGTTATCATTTCTCTTGGATACCGAATTAACTCAAAAATAGCTACCTCATTCCGCCAATGGGCTACCCAACACCTCAAAGAATATATCATAAAAGGTTTTACGCTTGACGATGAGCGCCTCAAACAAAACGGCAGCCGCTATTTTAAAGAGTTGCTTCAGAGAATTCGCGATATTCGTAGTTCCGAGCGTAATCTCTGGCAGCAAATTACCGATATTTTTGCAACATCTATTGACTATGATAGGGATGCCGAGCTTACTCAGGAATTTTTCGCCACCGTACAGAACAAAATGCATTACGCCGTCCACCGCCAAACTGCTGCCGAAGTAATTTATCGTCGGGTTGACAGCGAAAAACCGATGATCGGCATGACTAATTTTAAAGGCGATTATATTACTAAGGCAGATACGCATATTGCAAAAAACTATCTCAAGGAAGATGAGCTACAAAAATTAAATCTTCTCGTCGAACAATATCTTGGTTATGCAGAGCTTCAAGCTATGCGTGAAATCCCCATGCGCATGCAAGACTGGAAAGATGAGCTAGATAACGAGCTTAAACATCTTAACTTCGAGATCCTAGAAGGCAAGGACGAAATTTCTCACAAGCAAGCCTGTGATAAAGCTGATAAGGAGTATGATAAATTTCGCAAAAAAGAACTGGCAAATTACGAGAGTGATTTTGATAAATCCATCAAAGAATTAGACCAGAAAGTCAAACAACTCACGCGAGGAAGATCTCATGAGGCATAACTCGCTCCCCTAACCTTCTCATACCTCACGTCAATCTCCTCAAAAATCGACTTAGTAATCTTTTCCAAATATTTTTGTACTATATAATATCCCACTGAATATCCAGCCCACCGCGGCCAAGTTTCGTTGCCAAAAAATATACCGTCATAGTCATACCGTCGATCGCGAAAGTGCGGTTTTAGCTCAGTATATAATCTTTGGTTTTCTTCCTCGTTGCGACCCAAAATCGTCTCGAGGAAGAACGTCTTTTCGTCTTGAATTCTCGCGAATTCGGCCTCCACTGCCACCGCCAACCCCTCGCTCACTAGTTCACAAAACAAATCTTTGCTCCATTCTGGATTTTTGCCCCAGCGCACCGCATGGGCTAGTTCGTGCACCAACATTTCCGCTGCTTTCGCCTTAGTCGAATTGTCCGCTCCTATCGCCAAGACCACGAAATCGCTGGCATAAGCTTTTCCACCCACACCGTCCTCCGGGACTACCAACCACCTCAACCCCGAAGTCGCCACCACATTTATCCTCCAGTCTAGTGCAAAATGCCGCGAGATAAACTCTCGCGCCAAACTAACGGCGTCTCGGACTCCATAGTCCAGCGCACTCAACTCCCCACTCGCGTCCGCCAATACCAAAGACAAATCTTTCTCATTCATCACACTCAACCACGAAATAGCGAGACAATCAGCCAATTTATCGTATTCAAACTCGGGCGTTATCCCCCAGTTAGTTTATTACACAAGAATATCTTAGTTATGTCAATTCGTGGTCGGGGTTACTGGGATCGAACCAGCGACCTCACGCCCCCCAGGCGTGCGCGCTACCACTGCGCCAAACCCCGTCTCCCTAATTTTATCACGTCCTCCGCTCAAAGCAAAGTTCCCAAGCTTAAAACCCGACAAAATCTCGTCCCAGTCTCGCATAAACGCAGATTTTCTCAAAACCGCCAAGTTAGAATTAATCCAGCATTAAGCTAATGGCTAAAATTTTTCGCCTCGTTGGCAAATCCAGTCTATAGTAGAACACAAAATTATGAGGAGAAATATGAAAAAAGTTGTTGTTTTCGACAGTGGATGGGGCGGGGAATTAGTCGCAGATTTCTTAGCTGAGGAATTACAAACCGTAGAGATTATTCGTGTGATTGATTGGCCGCACGCGCCCTATGGTGTCAAGTCTCAGCGCGAAATCTGTCAGCTGGTGGTCGCTAGTCTCGCACCCTACATCGGACGAGTTGACCTCATCGTTTTGGCTGGCTACACTAGCTCGCTCGCCACCAGTCATTTGCGCCAGCTCTATCCAACTCAAGCCTTCGTCGAAATGAGTGTCGATATTCCGCGCGTACTGCATTCGCGCAATTTTCCTCGCCAAATCTGCGTTTTCATGAACAAGCTGACTACTGAATCGGACAAGTGTAAAGAATTATATCTCCGATTACCCGACTCTTTCCTCACGATTCCCGATTGCGCTGGCTGGGACCAAATGATCGACGACGGCGAAATGACGCCCGAATTTCTGCGCGAACGGCTAGCGTCGTATTTCCATCTTTACGAAAAATCCAAAGCTCGTTCTGCCCGCCGCTCCCTGAAACCCTGTCGTCCTCTCCCTGGTACTTATCCCGTCCGCGCCGACGCCGTCATCTTGATGGATACACATTTTTGGGACATTCGCAAGGAGCTTGAAGGCTTGTTTGGCTGGAGCGTGCGTATCATCGACTCGCGGCAGAAATTATTGCATGATGTTTGCACGGCGCTGAATTTACGTGGGGTAGATGGAAATCGCATGAAATATTCCACCTCATGAAATGTGTCATAATTTCGCTGCGCCAGAGAGTTGGCAGGGCGCAAACTTTTTGCTATAATACCCATAAGCCCGTGTGGTGAAATTGGTAGACACGCATGCCTTAGGAGCATGTGCCGAA
>CAZGXB010000029.1:0-11496 GCA_964529615.1 uncultured Candidatus Saccharibacteria bacterium | reverse complement strand
TCGGCCTCACTACTATCACCCAAGACGTCGAAGACTTCATGAGTAGCAAAATGGGCCGCGCCATCGTCGCCAACTCCTCCATGCAGCTCCTCTTGAAGCAATCCAGCTCTGCCGTCGATGTTCTCAGCGACGTCTTCAAACTCACCGATGAAGAAAAGAAGCGCCTCAGCAACTTCCCAGTCGGCCAAGGCCTCTTCTTCGCCGGTGCCAACCACGTCCATATCCGCATCATCGCCTCCGAGACCGAAGAATCGCTCATCACCACCCGCCCAGGAGATAATCGCTAGCTATGTCCTCCGAAGATATCCTACGCTCTGGAGAACAAGCCGCCATTAGCGGCGCTTCTGGAGGCTTCTATCGCGGCTCCGGTCGCCAAGCCTCCGGCAAAGGCGGCTTCTTCAAGTCCAAAAAACGCCGCAACACCCTCATGGCCCTCCTTCTCAGCCTCGGCATTCTCGGTGGCGGTGCCGCTTTCCTCGGCTCCTCCGAGTTTACACTAGTTGGCGCACTCACAGCACAGGTGACAAATCAACTCGATAATAGCCAAGCTGACGCTAATGGCCGAATTCGATACTTGAATATGCGTATTCTTAAAGGAGAGGCTGAACTATCAAAAAAATACCGCAAATCACTTGAAAGCAATGACTTCACAATCAAACAAGCCGGAAAAAAATATCAGTTTATTTATAAAGATGGTACTGTTATCACCGATAAAAATTTTGACGAAATTCTAAATTCAAATGTTGAAATTCGTAATGCTTATCAACAATCAGCAAAGACTAAAGTTCTTGCTTTTATGGACAATTCCGCCATCAAAAACAAACAACGCTACAATATTACTAATAACAAACTCCGTGAATACACCCAGACTGGAGATTACGAAGAAAACAAAAAACGCCATAATGATATCCTAGCCCCCGATTTTGAAAATACCAACACAACTGTCGGTGCCACTTCCACACACCAAGAAGAAGTTGTTGACTCAGAAGGAAATCCGGTCCTTGACGAGAACAATAATAAAACCTACAAAGAAGTAAACAAATTCAATGATACAGGCACCTCAAGTAAAGTCGAAGATGGATCCGTCGTCAGCGATGTTGCCACTAGTAACGCTAAGGCATATATCAATAAAGTAGCTGACTCCCTCGGTGCCGTCACCGATGTTGCTTGCGGTATCCTACGTGTAGGTAGTATGCTTTCTGCAGCCGTCACTGGTTATCAAATGGTTTATGCAATGAACTTCGCTATGGATTATCTTGAAAGCTACAGCAAGACTCAATACGGCGATGGGGCAAACGCCGCTGTAAATGTAGCTAATAACTTCTTCACTACTTCCACCACCGAAAAAGTTGTTGATATGAGTAAAGTCAATCCGCTCAGCCGAGCATCAGTAGAAGAAAATCTCATCGAAGTCACCGGTTCTCCTCTTGAGGCTGAATCCGTCCGTGCCATCCTCACACACTCCGCACCAAACCTATCCTCATCCCTCCAAAAATCACTTAACCTCGACCGTATCCTCCTCGGTGCTCTAGGATCTATCGGTATGACAAAGATAAAAGATGACTTTTGCGAAGGTATGAGCGTCGTTCAATCCACCGTCTCAATTATCCTTACTGCTGGTATTAGTGCACTTATCACAAGTATATTTGTCGGGGCAGTCGGATCAGCAGTCGCTAACACAGTTATCGGTGCTGCTCTTAGCTTTGCTATTCCTGTTATTGGTCAAGTTATTTTCTCTAACACTTTCCTTACTACTCTAGGTATCCCCGGTGGAGAAACTTTCGCTCTTGGAGCTGGCCTCACGAATATGACAATTGGTCGCAACGCTAGTGCCCAAGTCCTCGCAACAGCCGATTATGCCACTAAATACGCCAAAGCTACTCAAGAAGTAATTGCGCAGGAAGCCGAAGTCGAACGCTATAGACGTAGTCCATTTGATATTAGCTCTCCATATACCTTCCTCGGCTCCATCGCTCATAGTCTCCTCCCTATATTTGTCTCCACTCGCAAAAATATCCTGACAAATACCTCTAGCGTTGTCAGCAAATCCATCGCCAGCATCACCGGCAGCTCAGTTTCCGCCGCTAGCGCTCAAAATACCTCCTACCTTACCACTTTTGGTGATTACTGCAAACGACTCGACACTATCGGCGCCGCTGGAACTGTTCTCTGTGGTGATATTACTGTTTCAGACTTATCAACCATCAATCTCGACGTTAGTGAAGGTAGTGAAGCTTATGAAACTTACATCAAACCCAATCTAAACGATGACGGAACAATTCGGAAAGGCTCCAACTTGCAAAGATTCATCGACTACGTAATAAAAAGGGAATCCCCCTTTGGTTATGCTGATGCAAATATTGCCGCAGATTTAGATATTATAGATATTGGCGGAGATATTCCAGACATCGTCAATGGTATTCATAAACTCATTGATCCCGATATTAAAGCATGGATCTATGGAGACTACGGCGTCATTTGTAATGAACTATGGGGAGAGCTAGGTCCAATGGCTCGCTGGTATGCCGACCAAGAACGATATCTAAGCTGGATTGGTGATGAAGATAAAGTTTCCCAAGCTTATAAAACCCATGTTGCAGAATACGAAGCCAAACATTATTCCGATACCACTTTCGCCGGCCTCCTCTCCCGCATCTCTGGCCTCTCGAAGCCTGAAGCCGAATTCGTCATCGCCCTCGGCGAATATAATAAATATCTCGAAGAATACGACCCCTCCTCGCTCGTCGCCCTCGACGAAGTCGTCACCCACCCCACCGCCGACGACATGATCGCCCAGGCCAACCGCGACAAAATCTTCCACGACGACAGCGAGTTCCACGCCACCGTCGCCATCCTCACCCAAGCCTTCTCCTACACCGACCTCCGCAACCGCAACTACCTCGTCTAACCCCATATATACAATCTATATACAAACGCCACACATCCAATATACATCCGCTATACATTGTATATACCTATCCGCCAGCCATCTATACAACCTATATCAATACTATATACATTGTATATACACTTATTTTACATGCAGCTCATCCGAGGACAATACATCTACCCATCTCGTCCTGCGCCTCCACCGCCGTCAGGACGATTTGGTGATCCTGGAAATTCCGCACCAAGCACTTCTGCCGCATCTCATCCAGCTCCGAAAACACGTCATCTAGCAGCACCAACGGTCGCTTGCCTAGATCCTCCCAAATCATTCTCGCCTCGATGAATTTCAGCGCTATCACCAGGGAACGAACCTCTCCCCGACTCGCCGAACCGTCCGCTTTCGCCTGGTTGAAGCTAAATTCATAATTATCCCGGTGCACTCCGAAGCTCGTGTGACCCAGGATTCGATCCCGCTCGAAATTCCGCTCCAGTTTCGCCAAGAAATCACTCTCACTCTCCACCTCGCTCACGTATTCTAGCTGCACCTCGTCCCGATTCTCCGCGATCGAGCGATAAGTCTCCGTCACCTGCGTGTTCATCATCTCCACCGCCCGTGCCCGCGCCTCGCGAATTTCCGCCCCATATTTCACCAATAATAGATTCCAGGAAAACACATCCCCCAGCCCCACTCGCTCATCTTTCAGCAGCTCATTCCGCTGCTTCAGCGCCTTATTATACCGCGCCAGCGCCTCGCTATAACCTTCCGACAGCTGCCCCAGCATCCGGTCAAAATAATTCCGCCGACTCGTCGGACTCGCCCCCACTAAGTTCAAATCATCCGGCTCAAACAGCACAATCGGATATTTATTCTTCTTCGGCAAACGCCGCGTTTTTTTATCCTCGACTAGGAATTCCTTTTTCTCCCCGTCATACACCGCCGCTACTTTCCGCCCATCCTGGAATTCCAGCTCCACTCGGTAATATTCCGCTCCGCGCCGCAAGATTTCCCGGTCCACCGCTCGAAAACTTTTCCCCTGCAAAACCTCATAAATCGCCTCTAATACTGAAGTTTTCCCGCAACCATTTCGCCCCACAATTTTCGTTGTCTGCTCTTCAAAATCCAGTCGCAACCCCTCATGGCTCCGAAAATTTACCAGCTTAACCCGCCTGATCATCATCTCCCGTTTCCATCCGCCAGCCTACCCTTTCAGCGGCATCACAATATGTACATAATTCTTATCCGCCTCACTTCGCAAAACCACCGGGTCCAGTTTATTCGAAAAACCAAACTGTACTTCTTTTCCGTTTAATGCGTTCAGTGCATCCAGCAAAAACCGTGAATTCAGCGTCACATTACCATCCATTTCCACCTTTGTCTTAATCTCCGAGCTATTCTCGCCAAATTCATTCGCCACCGACGCCACTCGGAAAGTCCCCGTCTCCACACTCGTCCCACAGTTGATCGACCCACCCACCTCTTTCGCAAACAACGCCGCCAGCTTCGTAATCCGGATCAACTCATCCCGTTTCACCTCGACGCTAATTTCCGTCTCCTTCGGAATCAGCTGCCGATAATCCGGGAATGAGCCATCCACCAGCTTCGACGTAATTTCCACCTCCCCCACCCGGAACCGCACTTGCGTCTCATCGAACAGAATTTCCACCTCCCCCTCATAATCTCCTAGCGACCGCATCACCTCTTGCAGGGAACTAGCCGGCACGATCGCCGCCACCTCGTTTTCCACTTTTTCCACCAACTTCCGCTCTGCTAAGCGATAACCGTCCGTCGCCGCCACATATAGCCCCTCCTCAAACGTATTAAAATACACACCAGTCAGCGCCGGCCGCGTCATATCATTACTCGCCGCCATCATCACTTGCGCCACCCCCGCCTTGAATTCTTCCGCCATCAAGCTAAACTTCACCGCTTTCGCCTCGTCAATCTCCGGCAATTCCGGAAATTCCTCCGCCGACGCTCCGTTGATCGTCGAGTTATACCCGCCCGCCTTCGTCACAATTTTATCCCCACCTTCCGCCTTTATCTCCACCATCTCTCCGCGGGGAAGATTACTGATAAACTCCGCCATCAACTTCGCCGGCGCCGTCACCACTCCATTTTCCGCTTTTTCCGCTTCTAAGTAGCTCACCACGGCCATATCGAGGTTGGTGGTCGTGAGGCTAACTTTCCCCTCACTCACCTTGATTAAAACATTACTCAGAATCGGCAAGGTCGCTCGTGCTCCCGCCGCCACTCGACTAACATTATTCAGCGCTTTCGCTAATTTATTCTGTTCCAGTTTAACTTCCATTTTCTTTTCTCCCTTCTATCTAATTAGTAGTTGTAGTAGTAGGCTCTGTGGAAACTGTGCAAAACCTCCTCCACTCCCTGTTAATCGCTGTGCAAAACCCAGTGGAAACTTTTCCACCAAAATCCCCATTCTGTGCAAAATCCCCGTTGAAACTGTGGAAATCTTTTTATCTAAAATTTTCCCACAGTTTTTTCCACAACTTTCCCACAAATTTTCCCACAAGCTTTCCCACAATTTTTCCACAAAATCCACCGAACAAACCGAACATTGAGCTACCCGAACACGTGCCAAAAACCGAACAGAAAAATACCCGCACAAACCAAGAAAACCGAACACCTCACTTTTTACTGGGGTCAAAGCCGTATTTTTACGCATAAATCTTCTCCTTAATCTCCGCGATTTGGTCGCGCAGCCCGAAATTCAGCTTTAGATCTGCTTCAATCTTCTTGATTCCGTGCATCACGGTCGTATGATCTTTCAACCCCACTTCCGCCGCAATCTTCGGTGTACTCATACCGAGCTCCTTGGATAAAAGATACATTGCCACTTGCCGCGCATTCTTAATATTCGATACCCGGCTCCGACTACACATTTCTTTCGTCGTCAGATCATAAAACCGCGCTACTTTATCCAGGATTTGCTTCGGTGTCACCGCCTTGTTCTGCGGCATCCGCGCCGCCGTGCTGACGTATCCTTCCGTAATCACCGCGAGCGGCGACATACCTTTCAGATCCGCCACCGCCAGCAACTTCTCGAACTCCCCCTCGAGATCCCGGATATTCGTTTTCACATTTTCCGCCAAATACTCAATCGCCTGATCCTCAATCTCCACTCCTTTGAACTCCGCCTTCGACCGCAGAATCGCGCACTTATCCTCGAATTGCGGCAGCTGCAGATCATATGCCCCGCCCCAAGTCAGTCGCGACGACAGCCGCACATCCAGTGTCTTAATCTGGTCTGGCAGCCGGTCTGAAGTCACAATAATCTGTTTATCTAACTGATGTAATTCATTAAACACGTCGAAAAACTCATCTTGCGAGCGCTCTTTACCCACGATCATCTGCACGTCATCAATGATCAAGACATCCAGTTTCAGGAACTTCTGGTGAAATTCATTACCCTTCCCGTGCTGAATCGACTTAATGAAATCCGAATAAAAGCTCGAAATCGGCACATATAACACGCGCATCTTCGGATCGCGCTGTAAGATCGCATTACCAATCGCCTGCACGAGGTGCGTCTTGCCCAGCCCCGGCCCGCCATAGAGAAAGAACGGATTAAACTTTTTCCCCGGACTCTCGATAATATTTCGCGCCACATTCACCGCCAGGTCGTTATTCGACCCAATCACGAAGTTATCCATGCTATATCGCGGATTCAGCCCGGTCTTAAACGGCGCCGCCGGGGAACTTAGCGCCGTCATTTTCTCCTCGGCAATGATTTCCGTCGGACTCACCGGCATTTCTCGCGGCCGCACCTTCGGCTTGATATTAGACTGCACTACGAAATTAATCTCGGTCGCCACGATGCCATTTTTCGCCAGCGCCTCGCGCAAAGTTTCCGTATAGCGCGCCCGTAGCTGATTTAGCTTAAAAATATTCGGCGCGCCGATTGTCACTGCTCCGCCCTCTGCCTCCATTAGTTCCGCCCCCGTGAACCACGTCGAGAATTGCTCCCGCGGCACCGTCGCCTCTAGCTCTTCCAAGGTCTTTTTCCAGGCTTCCGCCCGCACTTCCGGCGACGCACTCGTTTCCACCGCTCCACTCATTACTCTCGCTAATCCTTCAGATGACACCTCAGACGTAGTCTCCGACATAAACTCCGTACCTCCTCAATCCCAACAACTCTAAAAACTAATCCCATTATACCACTCCACCCCAGACTTTTCCACAGCTTTCCCCCATAAAAAATCATGACATAACACAGAATCTCTCTAACAGAGGTAAAGTTTTCCACAACCCACCCCAAAACCCTTGTCTCCATGTGGAAAACTTCTTGAAAAATGTGGAAATCTACGCTATACTAGAACAAGAATTTCTCAAAATACTATCAATTATCAATCAAATTCACAGAAAGAGTAATCAACTTATGCCAAAACGCACTTATCAGCCCCACAAACGCCAACGCAAGACCGAGCACGGCTTCATGAAGCGCAATCGCTCGAAATCCGGCCAAAAAGTTCTCAAACGCCGCCGCATTAAGGGTCGCGCTCGCCTTTCTGCTTAATTCTGCATCGGCGACGCAGCTTTTAGAAAACGTTAACTAGCACTATAATCATCACACATGCTTTCCCAAAAATATCGTTTTCATTCGCGTGGAGGCGTCAAATATGTTTATCGAGCAGGGAAGACCATTCGTACGCCGACCCTCTCCTTGGTTTATGCGCCCAATTCTCGCCAGCGCCAGCGTTTTGCTGTCGTCATTTCGAAAAAGGTTCTGAAATCCGCCGTCGGTCGCAACCGCATCCGTCGCCGACTCTACGAAGCGCTCCGCCTCGAGCTGCCGGAATATACTGCGCCGATGGATTGCATTTTCATCGTCTATAATAAATCCCTCGCCGATATGCCTTTCCGCGAACTGCGTCGCTTCCTGCGTGAACTCCTCGACCGGAGCCTCATCACATGACCTCTGTCCGAGCTGCCACCAAGCCAAAATCCGCCCATCCCCGCATCGCCTGGATCGATCTCCTCGAGACTATTGCTATCATTTCCGTCGTCTTCTATCACTGTACCGCCCATATCGGCAATCTCCCCTATACCGGCGGCAACATAGGCTTTTTTCTGCACTACGCTTTCCGCTCCCTCGCCGCTGTCTGCGTCCCACTTTTCTTCTTCGCTAACGGCTTTCTTCTCCTTAGTCGTCCCTTTGACTTAAAGCGCCACCTCTGGAAAACTCTCAAATTCGCCCTCATCGCTCTCTTCTGGTATGGCGCCACGCTTGCCTTCCTCCTCTTGCTCCATCGCGACCAACTTTCCACCGACGGCTTCTCCGCCACGCTCTCCAGCCTCAAATATGGCGTCAATCACCTCTGGTATCTCGGCGCCCTCGTCTGTCTCTACGTCTTTTTCCCGCTGCTTAAAGTCGCCTACGACCATCATCGCGCCGCCTTCATCTATTTCATCGTAATTTGCTCCCTTATCACTTTTGGTAATACCTTGCTCAATCATCTCTTGACCTTTATCTCCGCCTTCCTCACTCACCAGGGAACTATCTATAACGAGACCAACTTTCTCAATATCTTCAACCCTTTCCGTGGCATCTACGGCTACACCTTCGTCTATTTTGGTCTCGGTGGTCTTGTCGCCGCTTCGCTGAAGCGTATCGAGGCCGTCCCGCCGAAAACCCGCAATCTTGCCGCCCTCGCCGGACTTCTCCTCAGCTGGCTCGGCCTCTTTGCTCTTGGTATAATGTATTCCCGGGCTTCCGGCCAGATCTGGGATAATGTCTGGTTTGGCTATGATTCGATTTTCACCCTCATCGCCACCCTCTCCATCTTTCTCCTCTGTCTTAACTGGAAAACCGACCTTTCCATCCTCCGCACCATCTCTCGCAACACTCTCGGCATCTATCTCACTCACATGCTCATCATTTTTGCTCTCACCACTTGGTTTGGCGACTTCATCCTGCACTACGCCAGCCCCGTCGCACCCGTCGCCTTTCCTATCTCCTTCCTCGGTGTCATTATTTATACCCTAGTCGTCCTCAGCCTCAGTCTTCTCCTCACCCTCCTGATGCGAAGCCTCCCCTTCCTCCGGCGCCTCATCAGTTAATCTCCTCGCTCTCTTCCTGCCGCGCTAGGGGTGTGTTATAATGGGAGTATGTTTGAGTTAATTGATATGTTGATCGTTCGACCGGTCACGAATATCTTGTTTGTCATCTATAGTCTCGTCGGAGACTTTGGTCTCGCGATTATTCTCTTCGTCATCTTGGTGAAAATCTGCTGCTGGCCCCTCATCAAGCGCCAAATGCACCAGACTCGCCTCATGCGCAAAATCCAGCCCGAGCTCGCCGAAATCAAGAAAAACTGCAACGGCAATAAACAGCTCGAATCCCTCCAGATGATGGATCTCTATAAGCGCAATAATATCAAGCCTTTCCGCTCCATGCTCACGGTCATCATCCAGCTCCCGATCTTCATCGCTCTCTATACCGCCGTCCGCGTCATGGTCACCCCCACCCCGACCGACAATCTCGATCTGCGCGCTTACCCCGTCGTCCGCGACATGGAGCGCATCGACCACGTCATCAGCCTCCAGCAGACCTATCTCTCCGATATCGCTAGCGACGACACCGATCGCAAAGCCGCCGCGCACTATGATTTTCATCCTACTCTCGCCGGTATCGTCAACCTCGACGTCCGCCCCGGCTTCAACACTCCCAGTGCGCTCTTCATCCTCGCCTGTGCTTTGATCGCCGCCTGGATTCAATATCGCACTCTCGCCGGCCAACTCCCCTCGAAAAAGTCCCAAAAATCCCGCAGTTTCCGCGAAATCATGAGAGAAGCCGCCGACGGCAAAGAGCCTGATCAATCCGATCTCAACACCGTCGTCTCTGGTCAAATGTCCAAAATCACTCCCCTCATGATGCTTTTTGTCATGATCAATCTCCCCGGCGCCCTCGTGTTTTATTATATGACCAGCACAGTTTTTAATAGCCTGCAACAAAAATACGTTTTCTCCAAAAATACCGCAGACATGGAGAATACCGCTGACCGCGCTATCTTGCGCCGTTTGAAGAAGATTGAAGAAGCCGAAATCGTCGAAGATACGAGCGCCACCCGCCCTGTGCGCAAGCCCAAGAAGTCCGCCACGGCTCGCGGCGGCCAAGATGGCTCCGGTGTGAAAATCACTCGTATCACTGCCAAAAGCAAAGGTGGGCGTCGGAAAAAAGGTCATAAGTAAAGGAGTTTTATGAATAGGGAAGAATCAATTCGTTTTGCCACCAAATTTCTCGAGGATCTACTCTCGTTTTTCGGGATTAACGTCGCCGTGGACTCGACCACGGACGATGAAGTTATTCAGCTCGCCATCCCTTCCACCTCGATGAACTCACTTCTCATTGGTAAAGAAGCCAATAACCTCCGCGCCCTCCAGCACATCGTTTCCATGGCACTCACCAGCAAAGAGGCCGAGCTCACCCGGGTCAACGTCGATGTCGCCGACTATAAGCGCCAACGCGCCGACCGCATCGCCGAGCAAGCCGAAGATTGGATTCGCGAAGTCCGCCAAACCGGCCATTCCAAGCGCCTCAATCTCAACGCCGCCGACCGCCGCGTCGTTCATAAAGTCGCCGCTGACTATTCCGACATCACCACCCATTCCGAAGGCGAAGGCCGCGACCGCCAACTCATTATCGAAAAGACCCTCTAAACCCCGTATATACACTGTATGTATAGTGCATATACAATATACATCGGTTGTATGTTATTTGTATATCGTTTGTCTATACAATAAGCAATTTGACAATCAATACAACAATCAAGCGAATCTAAATTGGCGAAATTATCGCGCCAGACAACGCACCGCCAAACCCAAATATCTCGCGTCTGAATAAGCCGGCGTAAGTAGGTCACCAGTCGCATACATACCGTTAGCTACAGTGCTTCCGCGCACCGTCGAAGACCACGTATATACCTGTTGGGCGCGTCGCACAGAACCTAAGCTTATGTTGATTAGGCCGCTGCGTGTCCAATGGATGGGTGATTGCGTGACAATTTGGTGTGACCCGTCCAGGATTTCGGTCTCCGGATTCGTCGAACTGCCATGGAGTTTATAAGAATCGGCATTCGGATAACCATAAGCTAATAGGAGTTGGTAGATACTTTTCTTTCGATCGGCAAGATGCCATTTGCCGTTAGCTTCATACTTCCCAGAAACCGGTAATTGCCAATTTTTCGGACAAATGCTATCCTTTGCGTCAACCAAGTCATTTTCTCCTGTCTCTGAAGCACTAAAAACACTACTATCACCCGTCCCAGCCGTAGCAGCGTTAAACTGATAAAAGTTCCCGATTAAATAGTGCGCATCATACACCCCACCGTCTGATGTTTTTTGCGTAGCGACATAATTATAACTACTGTTATCCCAATTACCGGGCTGAGCTGTGAAGGTAGGCTGCCATTTTCCCTGAGTTATATCTTGCACGTCAGAACAGTAAGAAAATGACTGCCCTGGGCGTAAAGCGTTTAAGTTATCACCATTGCTCGATCCCTCCACCGGCGGTGTACTACACACAATACCTTTATCTGGCATCGCCAAGACATACTCCCCCAAATTCCACGATCTAGTATTCCAGTTCT
>CAZGXB010000028.1:0-12483 GCA_964529615.1 uncultured Candidatus Saccharibacteria bacterium | reverse complement strand
GTTGTTTTCCGATACGACTCATGTTTTCCCTTTATATTAATAATCTTTATTATTGTAGCACAGAATCTAGAGATAATCAAGGCTTTTCTTGATAAACTTCAGGGTAGGGTTGAGCATCTGAAGATGGTTGGTATGCTAATAGATCTTCAACCTCGCATTCGAGAGCATCGCAGAGTGCAGCTAGAGTGGAAAAACGCACGGCGGTGACGTGGTTATTTTTAATTTTGGACAAATTGACATTCGTAATACCAATCTGCCCAGCAAGGTCTCCGAGTGAGACCTTGCGTTTAGCCATCATTTCGTCTAGTTTGAAAATGATTTGACCCATGAGCTGATGTTAGATTAGACCTTTAGTATCATTTTCGAGTTTTGTGCCATAATTGAAGAATTGGGAAAGACACAGCATTAGTAGTCCGAGCGAAAAAGATATGTTTCCCGCGCTGAGCTCGACGGTCGGGAAAATGAGCGCAATAGCGACCACTGCGATTGTACTGACGATGCTATGCGCGATCAGGAAAATGCCAATTTCGCGAAGCATGCGGACGATGTTAGCCTGGAACGGAGTGTTGGATTTAGCGAACCAAGTTTTACCGTCGGCGGTTTTCAGGATGAGGTAAGCGTTGCGGAAAATCATGGCCATCAGCCCGCAGAGGAGGGATGAGGTGATGCCGAAAGCGACGAGCATTTCGCCGGTTAAGCTTTCGCCGCTGGCGGGGATGATGGAAAAGCCAAAGGAAGTGAGTTCTTCGCCGGTGCCGTAGATGCTTTCGAGCCCGGTTAGCATGAGCTCGGGATTCATGAAAGAGACAAAGAGGAAAAGTAGCATGGCTGCGGTGGCGATCCAGAGCAGAACTTCGACACATTTGGCGAAAACGCGCGTGAAAGTGATGAGTTTATGAGAATTGAAGACGTCTTTAGGATTTGACGAACTGGAGTTTTTTGATGATTTTGATTTTGATGATTTGGAAATATTTGAGGCGTTTGAAGTATTTGACATAGATTTGATCCTTTTGGTTATTTAAGACCAGTTTAGTGCGGAATTTATCGTTTGTCAATAATAATTTAACGAAAAACGATAAAACTGTGCTTAAAATCTGGAAAAATGGTTAACCGTTTCATCGTTTATGCCATAAAAAGCGGTTTTTTCCGGAAAATTTCTAGTCCGGGATGTGACGCTATGGGAGTGGATGGTGATTACGGCGGTTTTGCGACGAGAAGCACTATTGTCGAGCGAGGAGTTGACAAAAGTGCAGATGAATAGTGTATTGCTTCATATGCCGGATTTTTATTCTGTGCAAAGAGGCGGAGTATGCGTGCGAACAGGTAGAGCTCTGGCGCGTGTAGGCAGCGACACGGTCGAGGGACTGATGAGAATTTTCGCGGAGGGGGCGAAAAAAAGCTGGCAGAGGATAGACAGTATTCGAAA
Source organism: uncultured Candidatus Saccharibacteria bacterium (assembly GCA_964529615.1). Lineage (GTDB taxonomy): Bacteria > Patescibacteriota > Saccharimonadia > Saccharimonadales > Saccharimonadaceae > Nanosyncoccus. The sequence continues at coordinate 11,057 of CAZGXB010000028.1, read as the reverse complement.
TTTTGGCACAGGCTGCAAAGCGCATCTCATTGATGTAATCAAGAGCTGGACGATTGAGATTCCGCCGGAGCTATGTTATCCGACGTTAGAGAGTCCGGTTGCCGCCTTGGATTGGTGCGATGCTGTGTTGTGTGGTGAACGCTGGTTGGACGCGCAAAAACAACTGGAATATTATGCGATTGATACGATTGGTAAGTTGATTGCGGCGTGCGAAGATGAAGACCGGATTTCTGGTCTGAGATATATCGACGCGGATTTATATAATGTTGCAATCAAACGTTTGCGGAGATATGATTTCGAGGTGACGACGCAGTGAAAAATTGCGGAAATGCTAAATGCTGCGATTTTAAGGCGGAAAATTCTCTCCTCATGCAAAGAGGCCCTGAAGACAGGACCTCTTTTTTCATGGATTTTTGGTGTTTTTGCACCGTTTATGAGGATTTTTTGCGGAAATATTTTATGCTATTTTTCGGTTTTTCGGGGAAATTAGAGCGAGAAGAGACAAAGCACGATGATGTTCACCACGGCGATGACGCCGACGACGCGGATGCCCCAGCGGAACCAGGTCGGATAATCGACTTTGGCCAGGGCGAGACCGCCCATGATGGCGCCGCAAGTCGGGGTGATGAGGTTGACGAGGCCGTTGGCGGCGACGATGGTCATGGCAGTGACATTAGTGCTATACCCCAGCGTATTGGCGATCGGTGCGATAATCGGGGTGGACATGGTGGCGAGGCCGGAAGATGACGGGACGAGAATAGAGAGAACGATGTGGAGGAGATAGTTTAGCGGGACGAAGACCATTTCGGGGAGGGTGGCGAGGAAATTGGAGGCGTTATAAATGATGAAGTTGTCGAGGGAAGTTTGACCCATGAGGACGGAAACTCCGCGGGCGACAGCGACGACCAGGACGACGCCGATCATGTCGCCAGCGCCGCTGACGAAGGTGTCGATGAAGCCGCGTTCGCCGGTGCGATTGACGATGGCGATGAGAATCGAGCTGATGAGGAACCAGAGGGCAGCTTCATAGAACCACCAGTTGCCGAGGGTGGCGCCAGTGAGCCAGCCGGTCCAAGAATCGAAGAAAGTGATGTTGAATTCTTCCCAAGGAATGAAGCCGACGATCATGACGAGGAAGGTGAGGGCGAAAATCACTAGAGTCCATTTTTGGCGGCCGGAGAGAGTTTCATCGTCGTCTTTCGACTGGAGATACTTGTCGTAGGTCTTCTCGGCGGCAGCTTGTTCGCGCAGGCTGAGGAAAGTCGAACCTTTGTCGCGCTGGACTTTCTTGGCATAGCGGATGGTGAAGAACATGGAGATGGCGAGAGTGGAGAGCCAGAGGACGGTAGCGATGAGGATGATCATGCCTTGATCGTAGGGGATGTCAGCGTCTTTCATAGCAGAGAGAGCGACACCGGTGGCGAAGGGGTTAATCGTGGAGCCGAGGACGCCTGAGCCGGCACCGAGCAGGATAGTAGCGACGCCGACCAAGGGGTCGAGCCCAGCAGCGAACATGGTGGCGGCGACTAGGACATAGAAACCGACGCTTTCTTCGAGGAAGCCATAAGTTGTCCCCATGACGGAGAAAATCAGCATGAGCAGGACGATGAGGAGATATTCCTTGCCGTGGAGCTTTTTCACCAGGACTTTAATACCGTTTTCTAGGGCTTTGCTCTTCGCCACGACGGCGAGGAAGCCACCGAGTACCATGATGAAGATACAGACGTCAATGGCGTTTTCGAAGCCGAGGACGGGCGCCATGAGGATTTGCCAGAGTTTAGCGCCGACTACGCCGGTACCATCGACGATGGCACAGTCTCCGCCGCTGGCTTCTTCGCAATCTTCGAGGCTAGCGTAAGTGGGCTGATTTTCGGCATTGTCGGTGACGAGGTCGGGGTTTTCGACGACTTTGCCGTCTTCGATTTCGACATCAACACCATTGATGGCTTCGACGTTGGTGTCGTCAGCGACGGTTTCGCCGGCGGAAATGGCAGTGATGTCGTCCGCGCTGGCTGCTGCGGGAGTGTCAGCGGTGTCGGAAGTTTCGGAGGACGAAGCGGTATCCGATTGACTAGTATTCGCCGCATCTTCGGTGGCTGTTTCATCCTCGACCACGGTTTCTTCAACCGTAGTTTCCTCTTCGACCACGGGTACAAACTCGGCTTTGGGCAATAAATGCGAGATGATGCCGAGCGCAATGACCAAGACCATAATAATGGAATAGGCCGAGAGCATAAAATGGCGCGACTTATTTTGATGCTGTTTTTTCTTCTTTTGGGGCATGATTTCCTTTCGCAATAAGCTTTAGTATTGAACGTGAATCTTTTGTACTATTTGCCCTCCTCGCGCACTAGCGCCATTGCCATACAGTGTGAACCGCCGCGGCCACGGGAAATTTCGGAGCTAGGAATTTCGATGACTTTGACGCCGTGGCGACGCAAAGTTTCGTTCGTGACGAAGTTGCGATCGTAGGCGATGACGACGCCGGGGCGGACGCAAAGCAGGTTGACACCGTCGCTCCACTGTTCGCGCTCAGCGTCGATGCGGCGGCCGTCGCCACATTTGATCAACTCGACGCGGGAGAGATGGAGATATTTCTCGAGGACTTTCTGCAAGCTTTGGCGATTTTCGACGATTTCTAGCTCGCTGCCGCGGCCTTTGGTGATTTCATAAATCGTGGAGATGTCCATGATGGCGTCTTGGACGGCGAATTTGTTGGTATCGACTTGGGTCATGACGGTGTCGAGGTGCATGAAGCTGCGTTCGTCCGGAATATCAATGGCTAAAATATACTTAAAGCTATTCTTCTTGTCCTTGAAAAGATTTTTCGCGAATTCGGCGATGGCGTCAGGTTCGGTGCGCTGAGAAATGCCGATGGCGATGACTTCGGGCGAGAGGACTTGGATGTCGCCGCCTTCGAGCGAATAAGGCTCGGTGCGGTCGTAATAGAGCTTCGTATCCTCGTAGAAGGGGTGATAGTGGAAAATATACTCGGCGAAAATCGATTCACGAGTGCGGGTGGGAGCCCACATTTTGTGCACGGTGGCGCCGTAGCCGATGGTAGCCATGGGGTCGCGCTGGAAAATGAGGTTGGGGATGGGATCCATCACCATGCGCCCGGTGTCGCGCGTGGCATAGAATCCGGAAACGCCGCTTAGCCGCTTCAACTCACTGATGTCGATGCCAGTGATACATTTTTTGATCATTTCGCGGTTATTTTTATAGCTGTTTAAGAAATTGTAGCAGTGCTTAGCGATTTTGGGCGAGGTGACGCCGGCTTCGCTGATGAAGCGTTGGAGGAATTCTTTGCGGACTTTTGCGCCGGCGTTATCGAGAGCTTCGGCCATGAGGTCTTCGAGATAGATCACTTCGACACCTTCGGCGCGCAGGGCATTGGCGAAAGCGTCATGCTCCTGCTGGGCGATCTTGAGATAAGGAATATCGTCGAAGAGCAGGCGCTCGAGGGAATTCGGCGTAAGATTGAGAAATTCGTCGCCGGGGCGGTGCATGAGGACTTTCTTCAGAGGGGCGATTTCGCTGAAATTACAAATCGTGCTTTTCATGGGTTATTGTTCCTTATCCTTTAAAGTTAAGTACATCACGGCTTTGATGGTGTGCATGCGATTTTCGGCCTCTTCGAAGACCAACGAGCGGTCGGAAGTGAAGACTTCGTCCGTCACTTCGAGCTCGCTGAGGCCGAACTTTTCGTGGACGTCGCGACCAACGGAAGTCTCGAGATCGTGGAAGGAAGGTAGCGGGTGCATGAAGACGGCGCTGGGTTTCGCTAGATTCAGAATCTCCATGGTCACTTGGTAGGGGCGGAGTTGCTCGATGCGCTCACCCCATTTCGCCTTGTCTTCGCCCATGGAGAGCCAGACGTCGGTATAGACGACATCGGCCTGGCCAGCGAGAGTGGCGGAATCGGTAGTGATCGTGATGGTGCTACCGGTCTCGGCGGCGACGGCTTGGCAGCGACCGAGGAATTCGGGGTCGGGCTGCAAAGCTTCCGGCCCGCAGGCGATGTAATTCACACCCATTTTCGCGCTCATGGCCATCAAGGAATTGGCGACATTGTTGCGGGTGTCGCCGAGATAGGCTACGGTCAGCCCGGCGAGGCTGCCGAAATGCTCTTCGATGGTGAGGAAATCGGCTAGGGCTTGAGTCGGGTGGCAATAATCAGTCAGGCCGTTCCAGACCGGGACGTTAGCGTATTTCGCGAGGTCATCCACCGTCTTCTGGGCGAAACCGCGGTATTCGATGCCGTCGTAGAGTTTAGCCAGAACTTGGGCAGTGTCGGCGATGGATTCTTTATGCCCCATTTGCGAGGCGGCCGGGTCGAGATATGTCACGCCCATGCCGAGGTCGTGCCCGGCGACTTCGAAGCTGCAGCGGGTGCGAGTGGAAGTCTTCTCGAAGAGCAGGACGATGTTTTTGTCCGGAAAATACTTGTGGCTCTGACCGGTTTGTTTATAATTTTTGAAAGTTTTGGCGACTTCCAACATATAGCGCAGCTCGTCGGAGCTGAAATCTAAGATCTGGAGAAAGTCGCGGCCTGCGAATTCCATAATTTCCACCTCACATTACCTAGTAATACTATTATTGTAGCATGCATGAGCGGAATGTGAAACATGAAGATTGGAAGAGGATTTTAATATGGCAAAATAGTAGAAGATTTGTAATATAATAGATGGTAATGATGAAGACAGAGAAATTGATAACGTTAAGGGAGTTGAGCAAGATGCTGGGTGTGCCGACGGTACAGCTACGGCGATTCTGCGACCAGGGGTTGATACGTGGGGTGCGACGTAATCGCGTGGGCTATCGAGTGCTTGACGAAGAGCAGCAGGAGTTATTAGGTGAATTGTGGCGTCTGACGCAGGCAGGTTTTAGCACGGCGGAATTAAAGAAATATTTGGCACTGAAAGAGGCGGGGGCGGTGGGTGCGGCAGAGCGGAGAGGGCTTTTGCAAACAAAAAAGCGCCAATTATGGCAGAAGATTGAGGATTTGCAAGCGGGGATTGACTATTTGGAGCGTCAAGAGGAGCTAATTGAGCGTGAAACGGCCGAAAAATAAAGGCTGAGGAGAATGCGAAAACTCTAACAGTGGTGAGAGTTTGGATAAGATTGACCTCTGTTAGGCCGGGCGAAAAGTCTAATCGGGGTGAGAGTTTGGGCTTGTTAGGCGCAGACGGTTATTTTCGTGGGTGCGGCTGAAATTTGGGGGATTTCCTAAGGGAAATCCCCCTACTCTTGGTCAAACCTAATAGACTCTAACCAGGATTTCGCCACCGAGGTGTTGCTTTTTGGCTTCACGCCCAGTCATGATTCCCTTGCTGGTGGAAATCAGGACGATACCACGGCCAGATTTCACCACCGGGATGTCTTCGGCGCTAGTATAGACGCGGCGACCAGGCTTCGAAACCTTGGAAATTTCGGTGATTTTCGCGGGAGTGCCTTCCTCGCAGATCACGACGTGTAGGGTACCGCGGGGTTTGCCGTCCTCGATTTCGTAGTCGGCGATGTAGCCGGCGTCTTTCAAGCCTTCGATAACGGCGACCTTGAGCTTGCTCACGGGGACGCGGATTTCGGTCTTGCCCACCATGATGGCGTTGCGAATGCGAGTGATGAGGTCGGCGATTTGATCAGTTGATTGTAATGACATAGCTGCTCTCCTTTCCTACCAACTACTCTTCGTTATGCCGGGAATTTCGCCCTTGGAAGCTTTTTCGCGGAAGTTAATACGGCTGAGACCGAAATAACGCATGTAGCCGCGGGGACGACCGTCGAGCATGTCGCGGTTCTTCAGGCGAGTGGGGCTGGCGTTGCGCGGTAGCTTCTGCAAGCCTTCGAGATCGCCGGCGGCTTTCAGAGCGGCGCGCTTAGCCTTGTATTTTTCATTCATCTTGCGGCGCTTTTCGTCGCGCAGCACTGCGGATTTTTTCGCCATATTATTTGCCCTCCTTTTCAAACGGCATGCCAAAGGCTTCTAACAATTTCAAGCTCCCTTCTTTTGAACCATTTTTAATAATAAATGTGATTTCGAGACCGTGCAAGACGCTGGCGTCTTCGAAGGTGATTTCCGGGAAGACAGTTTGCTCTTTCAGGCCAAGGCTGTAATTCCCTTGCTTATCGAAGGCCTTGCGGCTGACGCCGTGGAAGTCGCGTACGTGTGGCAAAGCGATGTTGATCAAGCGGTCAACGAATTCGTACATTTTGTCGTTGCGCAAGGTGGTGAGATAGCCGACGGGCGCACCCATGCCTTTGCGGATCTTGAAGCCAGCAATGGATTTCTTGGCGAGGCGGCTGGTCGTAGCCTGGCCGGTGATCTTCGCGAGGGTGAGCTCGACGGTCTCGGTGAAGCGTTTATCTTCGCGTTTTTTGCCTACGCCGCTCGAGATGACGACTTTTTCTAGCTTCGGGACTTGGTTGATATTTTCTAGCCCGAGCTCTTTTTGCAAATTTTTAGCAATTTCGTCGTTATAGAGCTTTTTCAGGCGCGGTGTGATTTTGTCTGCCATTACTTATCCTCCTTTTTGAGGTTAGAGAAATCGATACCGACATGGACAGTTTTCTTGCCACCCGCAGGATTGTACTGAGTTTTGCGCAGATGGCGCTCACGCACGGCGATATCTTTCAGCATAGCTTTGCCGGCTTTTTTATCGACTTTGACGATTTCGGCGATTTCGCCTTTGTGGTCGCCAGCGATGATTTTGACTTTGTCGCCAACTTTTAGACTTTTACTCATTATAGTACCTCCGGCGCCAGGCTGATAATTTTGTTAAATCCGAGCTCGCGGAGTTCGCGGGGGACTGGCCCGAAAACGCGGGTGCCTTTCGGCGTTTTGTCGTCGTTGACGAGGACGGCAGCGTTGTCATCGAAGCGGATAGTCGAGCCGTCTGGACGGCGGATTTGCTGCTTCGTACGGACGATGACGGCGCGCACGACGGCTTTTTTCTTGACGTTGCCAGTGGGGCTGGCGTCTTTGACGCTGCAGGTGACGATGTCGCCGACGCGTGCGTAGCGGGCGCGAGTGCCGCCGAGGACCCGGATTACACCAAGTTCCTTGGCGCCGCTGTTGTCCGCGACTCTTAATCTAGTTTCCTGTTGAATCATTTATTCTTCCTCCCCTTCGACTTGCTCGGTTTTGCCCAAAACTTCTTCCTTCAATTCGACAGTGCCATGAGACTTCTCGAGGATTTTGGCGAGCTTGTAGCTCTTGGTCTTCGAGAAGGGGCGGCAGGCCTCGATCAGGACTTTGTCGCCGACACCAGCCTCGTTGTTTTCGTCGTGGGCGGTATATTTGCGAGTCTTGGTATATTGTTTGCGATAGAGCGGATGAGTCTCTCGGCTGGCGATCGAGACGGTGATAGTCTTGTCTCGCTTGTCCGAGGTGACGATTCCTTGTAATTCTCCAGCCATCTTAGAACTCCTCTTTCTTGATAATTTTGACGCGGACGGGAAGCTTATGTCCGGCCAGGCGGAAAGCTTCCTTAGCCTGCTCTTCGGTGACGTCGGCGATTTCGAACATCACGGTGCCGGCCTTGACCTTGGCGACGTAGAACTGCGGTTCGCCCTTGCCACTACCCATTTTCACGTCAAGCGGTTTCTTCGTGACGGGGGTGTGCGGGAAGATGCGAATCCAGATTTTACCACCGCGCTTGACATAACGCGTGATGGCTTGGCGGGCGGCTTCGATCTGGCGGCTGGTGATGCGCTCGTTGTCGAGCGACATCAGACCCCATTCGCCGAACGCCACGGTGTTGCAGCGCGAGGCGGTGCCGCGGTTCTTGCCCTTGCGGACTTTGCGGTGTGCTTCTCTCTTTGGTACTAGAATAGCCATATTATTTCTCCCCCTTATAGATCCAAACTTTTACTCCGACGATGCCGGCGACAGTTTGCGCGTGGCAGACGTAGAAATCGACGTCGGCGCGCAGGGTGTGCAGCGGCACGGAACCTTCGATGAATTTCTCGCGGCGGCTCATTTCGGCGCCATTGAGACGGCCGGAAACTTCGACGCGGATACCTTTAGCGCCAGCGTTCATGGTCGATTGGCAGGCCATTTTGACGGCGCGGCGGAAATTCATACGCTTGCCGAGTTGGAAGCCGATGTTCTCGGCGACTAATTTCGCGGAGAGTTCCGGCTTGCGGACTTCTTCGACGTTGAGACGAATTGGCCCTTTGACGAATTTTTCCAGTTCCTTCTTCAATTCGTTGATGCCAGAGCCTTGCTTGCCGATGACGGCGCCGGCTTTGGCGGTCAAGATTGTGATCGTAGTGAGATTCGCGCTGCGCTCGATGTCGATGCGGGCGATCGTCGGGCGGCTGCTATAGCGCTTTTCGATCGTCTCACGAATCTTCGTGTCTTCGATTAGCCAGTGACGGAAGTCGGCTTTGCGGGTGAACCACTTTGACGACCAGTCTTTGCTAATCTGAAGGCGATAAGAAACTGGGTTGACTTTTTGACCCATTACTTATTCTCCTTTCCATCTGCTGGGTTAGCCGATTTCTGATTATCGCTGTCGGTTTTGGCGGCAGCTTTCTCCGACTTCTTCGAAGTCAGAACGCGGGGCGTTGCTTCGGAAGAGTTCTCTTCTCGGCTCCGATCGCGTTTAACTTTTTCCTCTCCGGCAACTTCTACGAAAATATTGCTAGAAATCTTTTCGAACGGCAAAGCGCGACCGCGGCTAGCCGGGACATAGCGGCGCATGCGCGTGCCAGCGGTGACGCTGATGCGGGCGATGCGGATAGTCTTCGGGTCGATGCTGACGCCGCTATTATTGATCAGGTTGGCGGCGGCAGATTCGATAGCTTTGCGGACGGCGCGAGCGGCGCGGCGCGGAGTATTCTCGAGAATAACCACGGCGTCAGCGACGTAGCGATCGCGCACTAAGTCGGCCACGACGCGGGCTTTGCGCGGTTGGTTATCGACGCCTTTGATGACAGCGTGGGCAAAATATGTGTCAGTCATTATTTACCTCCCTTGGCTGCCTCAGCGGCTTTTTTGCCACCGTGGCGCTTAAATTTGCGGGTGGGAGCGAACTCCCCGAGTTTGTGTCCGACCATGTTTTCGCTGATGAAAACCGGCACGTGGACTTTGCCGTTGTGGACGGCGATCGTGCGACCCACCATTTCGGGGGAGATGGTCGATTGACGCGCCCAAGTTTTGATCACGGTGCGATCATCAGCGGACAGAGCAGCGATTTTCTTCGCGAGCTTGTAGTCCACAAACGGACCTTTTTTCAGACTGCGAGACATTATTTCCTCTTTCCTTCGTGGCGACTGCGCACGATCATTTTATTAGTTTTCTTATTATGACGGGTACGATAGCCGAGTGTGAGCTGGCCCCATGGTGTGCGGGGAGCTTTGCCAGTACCGTGGCGCCCACCGTCACCACCACCGTGGGGGTGGTCAGCGGCGTTCATGACGACACCGCGGACGGTTGGGCGGATGCCCTTGCGGCGGCGGCGGCCAGCGGCACCGATCTTGATGTTTTGGTGCTGTTCGTTGCCGACGGTGCCGATACTAGCTTCGCAGTCCACTAGGACTTTGCGCATTTCGCCAGAAGGCATTTTCAGCGTGGCGTAGCCGTCTTCTTTGGCCATGAGCTGGACTTTGGTGCCGGCGGAGCGAGCGATTTGCGCGCCTTTGCCGGGGGTGAGCTCGATGGCGTAGAGGAAGGTACCGACGGGAATATTGGCAATCGGCATACGGTTAGAAGTTTCGACCGCGGCGGTTTTGCCGGTTTCGAAAGTATTGCCTTTCTGCATATTGCTGTCGGCGATGACGTAATAATAAGCATTGTTTTGATCCTTGACGCGGGCGATACGGGCGCTGCGGTTGGGATCGTACTCGATTTCCATGATAGTGAATTTGCTATCAGCGGGCAGTTTGTAAGTCAAGATGCGATAGTGGCGCTTGACTCCACCGCCGCGATGGCGGACGGTGATGCGACCAGCGTTGTTGCGACCGGCGCGTTGTTTCTTGCTGGCCAGGAGCGACTTCATCGGCTTCTTAGTCGTGATTTGATCGAAGTCTTGGGTAGTCTTCTGGCGTTGCGCCGGAGTGGTCGGGCGATAAGCTTTAATACTCATTACTTATTCTCCTTCTCTGCCGACTTCGTCGTCAGACTCTCGGGCGTCGCCTCGGAAGAATCAGCTTTGCTGTTCTTCGCTCGGCTTCTGCGAGATTCGGCTTTTTTAGCTTTCTTGACGTCTTTTGTTTGAGCTTCAGCATCTTCCGCGGTCTCGAAAACTGGAATCTTATCACCGTCTTTCACTGTGATGTAGGCGACTTTTTTATCTTGGCGGAAAGTGGTGCCAGGATAAGCGTGCTTACCGCGGGAGAAGCGAGTGGGCTTGCCCTTGCGGATAGCGGTGCGAACATCGAGGACGGTCACCTGGAAAGCCTCAGCGATCTGCTTGGCGATTTCTTGTTTGCTGGCGGCTTTCGGGACGTAGAAGATATAAGTGTTTTTGGTCTCTTCGACGTAGGCTTTCTCGGTCGCACGAGGGATATATTGAATAGAACGCATTATGCTTCCTCCTTTCCGATCAGCCAAGTTTCGATAATAGGCAGCGATTTCTGGGAAATGATAATCTTATCGGCGTTGAGCAGGTCAAAGACATTGAGATAAGTCGGGCGAACGGCCTTGACTTGGTTGACGTTGTTGGTGGCGCGATTGACCAGTTCATCTTTTTCGGAAACAACCAGGAGTACCCGTTCGTCGTCTTTGATCTGGTTGTCTTTTAGCATTTTGACGGTTTCTTTGGCTTTGCCTTCGGGGCAAGCGAAAGTGTCGATGATAATGATCGCGCCGTCAGCGTTTTTCAGGCTGAGAGCTTGGCGGACAGCCAGTTTTTTCGCGCTTTTGCTGATTTTCTTGGTGAAGTTTTCTTCGCCGGTGCGGCCGAAGGCGATACCACCATGGCGCCAAATCGGGTTGCGGGTCGAGCCGAAACGAGCGCGACCAGTTCCCTTCTGCTTCCAAGGTTTCTTGCCACCGCCGCGGACTTCGCCACGCTTCAAAGTTTTGGCGTGGGAGCTGCGGGAGTTGGCGA